>JAUIHG010000067.1 GCA_030432405.1 Bacteroidia bacterium
AGTGCGAAAAGGCGCGCTTGATCGGGTCCCGCAGGATCATGATGATTTTCATGTTCGGGTCCACGGCCTTGATCTCGGCGGCGGCCACGGAACTGTGCAGATAGCTGTTGGAAATCTCTCCAATGGCTTTTTCGGAACGCACGTTCTTGAACAGCTTCCGGTAATGATCCCACTCGCTGACAAAGGCGATGTGGATGCGCTCCGACAAATCGGTATCCACGTAAGCGGCCACGTCCAGTTCGCCCCCCTTGTAATAGTCCTTGCGGATCTTGTCCAGGGGGATGTCCTTGGCAAAGTAGTTGGTCTCCTTGATCGGGGCCAGGTAGACTTCCGGATGCTGATCGAGGTACTGGTAGATGGAGGTCGTGCCGGCTTTGGCCGCCCCCACCACCAGGAAATTGGGCAGGGGAATGCCGGCCAGGGCACCACCATCGGAACCGGGAGCTGAGGAGATGGAGGTAGAGGACATAGGGGGAATCAGGCCTTTCCACGCAGGCGTTTCAGCCAATCGACGAGCGGAAAGTACATGATGGTGAATCCGAAATTACGCTTTATGTAGAGCGAGGCCACGACGTGCACAGACACCACGCTGACCACATTGGAGATGGCCGCCCCTGTGATGCCGATGCTGGGTATCAGGGCGGCGTTTCCAACAATGTTGAGCAAGGCCGATCCCAGCACCATGTACATGTAGGTGGTTTGCTTGCCGCACATGTTCATAAACATGCCCACGTGGCCTAATAGCGAGGTAATCACCTGCGCCGCACAGAGCCAGACAAAAGCTTCATAGCCCGCCAGGAATTCGTTGCCGTACAGCCCGCTGATGATGGGCTTGCCCGCCAGGATCAAAAAGATCATGAAGGGCAGGATGGTGATGCCCAAAAGCCCGGTGGTCTTTTTGGCCACCCGGCGCAAGGCCTTCATATCGCCTGCGGCGAACAATTCCGCCTGCTTGGGCGCGGACGTGGAGGTAATGCTGTTCTTGAAAAACTTGTTGAACATCACCAGCTTCCAGGCCACCTGGTAAAAGCCCACGTCCGCCTCGGTCATGAAATAGGTGATCATCAACACGTCGGCATGGCCGAGGATGAGAAAGGCCGACTTGGTCACGAACATGGGTGCCGACACCTTGAGGACTTCCCGGGGCGCCATGGTTTGCACGGGCTCGTCCGGTTTGACCCGTCGCCGGAAGCCGCGGACCGCCAGGTAGGTGGAAATCAAACCCGTGGCCGCCAGGGTGGCCATGTAGCTCTGGATGGGGATATAGCGGTCCAGCATGACGATGGTCATGAGGATCAAAAAGGCCAGGTTCAGCACCGCCAGGGACACGTTCTGGTTGGCCACCGAACCGAACAGCTTCATGCCGCGCAACCCTTCCAGGTTGAGCTTGAAGATGGTTTTGGGCAGCACAAACCAGCCCGCCAGCGCGTAAAAGGCCCCCAGGTGGGGCTTGTTGAGGAAAATGGCCACTTGATGGCCTCCCAACACCAACAGGATGCTGAAGGCCAGGCTCGTCACGGCCACAATCCGGAAGGCCGTGCCAAAAAGGCGAAAGGCCGAGCGTTCGGAAACCTTGCGCATCTGCGGGATCAGCCGCAGCAGGCTCACATCCGTGCCCATCAGGGCCAGGATGGTGATGATCTCCATGACCGAGCGCACAGCCGCCAGGGCGCCCACCGTCTCCGCCCCGTAGACCCGGGCGATGAAAATGGAGGTCGCCATCGTGAAAAAAGTCTCCGAGATCCGGCTCGAAAACACTACGGCAGCCCCCCGCAAGACCTCTTCAAAGGACTTGTCCTGCAACTGACGCTGCACTTTGCGTTGGAGCTTGGCGAGCATATGGGATGGACCACCGGTAAACCGGCGAAGGCGAGGGCAAAGGGTATACCGCGTTTGCGGACAGCGGAACGGCGGCGAAGATACAGCGCCCCCGAACCGGCCGCTAGGCACTGGCTATGAAGCTTTTGTTGGCATCTTCCGCAGGTCCGGCTTGGCCGTATTGAGGCCGGAGCATGGGCTCTGGAGCACCGCAGGAGGGCATACGCAAAAGCGCCTTCGGCGTTGCCCTTCGGGCGAAGCCCGCACCCGGCGGGCCGGCCGCCTTCAAGCGGCGCTGCCTCCCTGCCACAGGTCCATTAACTTGCCGCGTTTCCGGATTCAGACGAGGCCGCGCGCCTTTGGTGACTGCCCCATGGCTCAAGCTCCGATCGTTCCCAACATTCCTTCGCCCGGAGGGCGGAAAAAGCCCTACCCCCGGGTGCTGGCCTTTCCCTTTGCCGGCGGCAACAAGTACGCCTACCAGCCTTACGAGCCTTACCTGCCCGAGGGCATGGAATGGATCACCTTCGAGGGCCCGGGCAAGGCCGACCGTTTCCGCGAACCGCGCCTGGACGACATGCAGGATGTGCTGGAGGACTACTGGCGGCAGATCGGCGGCTACCTCAAGGAGCCTTACGCGCTGTACGGCCACAGCTTCGGGGCCATGTCGGCCTTTTTGCTGGCCCGGCGTATCCGCGCCGAAGGCCTCCCACAACCGGTACACATCTTTCTGTCCGGCCGGGTCCCGCCGTCCTGGTCGGACGAAGGCGACCAGCTGTGGAAGATGGACCAATCGCGCTTTTGGGAGGGCATCAAGGCCTACGGGGGTTCTCCGGAGGCGCTCCTGCAGCACCCCGACCTGATGGCCATCTACGAGCCGATGATCCGCACCGACCTCAAGGCCCTGGACTCCTGGGACCACGCGGCCCATCCCGAAGCCCCGCTGGACGTGCCGGCCACCGTGCTGCTGGGCACGCGCGAGAAAGTGACCATGCAGTCGGCACCCGCCTGGCAAGAGGAATTCAGCCGCCCCATCCAGATCATCCAGTTCGAGGGGCGGCATTTCTGGATCCTGGACCATGCCCGGGAGCTGATCGCACGCATGGCCGAGACCCTGCGCACAAGCGTCTGAGCCATGGCCGAGCACACACCTTCCGAAAACGCAGCCGCGCAGACAGGCACAGGTGCGGGGATGCCCGCGCCGATCGCGCTGTGGTTCTGCCGCCTGCCGGAATGGTGCCGGGAGCGCAGCGCCGGGGTGTCCGGTGGCGCATCCGGCGGCACATCCGGCGGCGCTGGGCAGCGCGGCGCGGCCCGCGCCTTTCAGGAGCCTTCGGCCGAAGACGCCGCCCGGATTGAGGCGGGACTGGGGGACCTGCCCGCGCCCATGGCCGAAAGCCTGCGCCAATACGTGCAGGCTGCCGACCGCGCACGGGGCCTGGCCCTGCGTTTGTTGGTGCGGCTGGCGGTAGCGGATTTGCCTTCGCCGGAGGCGGTCAAGACCGGGCACAGCATGTCCGACCCGTTGGACCACTGGCACCAGGACCGATACGGCCGGCCATATGTACCGGGCCTGCCCCGCTTCAACGCCACCCACAGCGGGCGCATGGTGGCCCTGGCCATACGCTGGCGCGCGCCCGGTCCGCAACCGGATGCGGATGCCGGCCTGGGGCTGGATGTGGAGGCCTACCGCCCGGTGGATTTCCGCCTGATGGAGCACTACATGCGGCCGCGGGAATGGACCGATATCCAGACGCACCCCGAGCCGCGGCAGCGCTTTTTCCACTATTGGACGGCCAAGGAAGCGCTGATGAAGGCCGAGGGCCTGGGTTTCCACCTGCCGCTGGAGGAAATCGACCTGCAGCAAGGCCAGGCCGGATTGCTGCAGGGGGCCCTGGATAGCGCCTTTGCCCGCATCCGCGGGCGAACCTGGATCCTCCACCGCCCCGCGCCGCCCGCCACATTTGGCGCGGACTACGCCCTGCACCTGGCCTGCCCGGAGAACGCGCCACAGCTTCGCGTGCAGGCCCTGGAATGGCCCGGATTGCTGGACGCTGCCAGCGCCTGATCCGGCCCGCATCATTGCCTCCCATAAAGACGCAACGCAATGCGTTTCAGGCCGTAAGGAAAATGGGCCGCCCGGGCCTTTGGGTCCGGGAAGCCGTAACTTTGCCCCCTGATTTCCAGGCCTGTACCGGCCCTCAAAAGGCTCCAAAAAGCCCGAAAGCCAAGCCCTCCAAAGCCCTCAGGTTCTTCCCCTGAACGCCCTGCCGGGACAGGCCACAAGCCCTTCAGCATCAAGCCACTGCACGCGCGAACGCACCGCTCATGTCCGCCAACGCACCCTCCCCCGAACGCATCGACGCCATCCTCGAACACTTTGAGACCCACTTCGAGGGCTTGAAGCCCATCAACAAGGTGGCGTTTGTTTTTTCCGGCCACGGCACCGAATGGGTCGGCATGGGCCGCCAGCTGCTGGCTACCGAACCGGTCTTCCGGGACACGGTCGCCTCCTGCGCCGCTGCCCACGAAGCCGGCTTCGCCGAAGGCGCCGAAACCTGGAACATCCTCACCGAGCTGGAAAAGCCCGAGGCCGAAAGCCGCATGGACGACTCCCATGTGGCCCACCCCTGCCTGGTGGCCCTGGAAATCGGCCTGGTGGAGCTGCTGAAAAGCCGCGGCATCACCGCCGACGCCGTCGTGGGCCATTCGGTGGGGGAAGTGGCCGCCGCCTATTGCGCCGGTGCCCTGGACATTCCGTCGGCCTTCAAGGCCGTGCATTACCAGACCGAGGTCATGGACCTGGTCCGCGGCAAGGGCCGCATGCTCTTTGTGGCCAAGCCCGCCGACCAGCTCAAAGCCCTGTTGGACGCCCATCCGGGCGAACTCTCGATTGCCGCGGTCAATTCCCACGGCGGGGCGGTGCTCTCCGGCACCGAAAGCACCCTGGAAGCCATCCGCGCCGACATGGAAGCGGCGGACGTCTTTGCGCGCATGCTGAAGATGGACATCCCCTTCCACAGCCACACGATGATCGACCACATCGGCGAGGCCCCAAGCGGCTACGCGGTCATCGAACCGGGCACAGCGCAGATCCCCTTCTACTCAACCGTTACGGGCAAAAAGGCCGTGGCCGGAGACTTTGACGGGGAATACTGGGCCAAACACATCTCCGAACCCGTGCGCTTTGCCGAAGCGGTGGATCAGATGATCGCCGACGGCTGCAACACCTTCCTGGAAATCGGGCCCCATACCGCCCACGGCAAGGACCTCTCCGACCTGCTGGCCGGCCAGCACGTGGACGAATACATCATTGCGCCGACGCTGCGCCGCGGCGAAGACGACGCCCTGCACCTGGCCGCCAGCCTGGCCTTCGCGCATACGCGCGGTTTCCCGATTGAACTGGACGGCTGGAGCGCCGAAGGCATCGAGGCCTTCCAGGCCGTGCTGCGCGAACTGACCGACCGCATTGCCGCCGACCAGGCCGCCGAAAAACTCGACCTGGCCGCACTGCGCGCCATGGACCCCGAGGCCCGGCAGGAAAGCCTGCTGGAGCTCATCCAGCGCCTGGTCAAGCAGGTGAGCAAGGTGCCGGCCGAAAAGCTGGCCGATGAAGACGCCGGCTTTATGAGCCTGGGCATCAATTCCATCATGAGCGTGCAGCTCAAGGAATTGCTGGCCAAGGAACTGGACCTTTCGCTGCCCAATACCCTGATTTTCGACTACCCCAGCCAGGCCCGCCTGGTGGAATTCCTGGACCAGCAATTGGTGGGCACCGTCTCGGACGGACCGATTTACGCCAACCGCGCCTGGAAGGAAGTGGACGATTTTGCCGAATCCCTCGAAGGCCTCTCCGACGAAGACGCCAACCGCCTGTTGGAAGAAGAGGTCGAACGCCTGGCCGCGGCCGAAGGCCTGAGCGGCAACAAAAAACTGCTCTACCTGCTCAAAAAGGAGCAGGTGCGCCACGAGCCCATCGCCATCGTCGGCATGGCCTGCCGCCTGCCGGGCGGGGCCAATAGCCTGGACGACTACTGGCGCCTTTTGGCCGAAGGCCGCGACGGCACCTCCGAAGTGCCCACCGAACGCTGGGACAATGCCGCCTTCTTTGACCGGGACAAAACCGTGCCGGGCAAAAGCTACGTGCAGCGTGGGGGCTTCCTGCGGGACTTCGACCCCTACGCGTTTGACCCCTTCTTTTTCAAGATTTCGCCGAAGGAGGCGCTTGGCTTGGATCCCCAACAGCGCCTGCTGCTGGAAGTGGCCGCCGAAGCCTTCATGAACGCGGGCATTCCGCTGGAATCCCTCAACGGGGCCAACTGCGGCAGCTACGTGGGCATCTGCTCGGACGACTACAAAGGCGCCCACCTCTACTCCGGCGACCTGACCAAAATCGACGCCTACTCCCTTTTGGGCACGGCGCTTTCGGCCGCTGGCGGCCGGATCTCCTTCACCTGGGGCCTGCAGGGCCCGGCGGTGAGCATCGACACGGCCTGCTCCTCCTCGCTGATCGCCACCCACATGGCCGTCAAGGGCATCCGCAACGGGGAATGCGACATGGCCGTGGTCTCCGGGGTCAACTACCTGCTCAACCCGGTCTACTTTGTCTACTTCTCCAAGCTCCAGGCCGTCAGCCCGGACGGGGTGTGCAAAACCTTCGACGCGTCCGCCAACGGCTACAGCCGTGGCGAAGGCTGCGGGGTGATCATCCTCAAGCGCCTGAGCATGGCCATCGAGGACAACGACCACATCATCGGCCTGGTCAAGGGCTCGGCTATCAACCAGGACGGCGCCAGCTCCGGCTTCACCGCGCCCAACGGCATCGCCCAGCAGGACCTGTTGCAGCGCGCCCTGCGCGATTCCGGCCTGCAGGCCACCGACATCGACTACATCGAAACCCACGGCACGGGAACGCCCCTCGGGGACCCGATTGAAGCCGGGGCCGTGGCCGCCGTGTACGGCGAAGGCCACGATCAGGACAGCCGCCCGCTGATCATGGGCTCGGTCAAAAGCTCCATCGGCCACCTGGAAGGGGCCGCCGGGGTTTCGGGCATCCTCAAGATCCTACTGTCCATGCAGCACGGCGCCATCCCCGCCAACCTGCACTTCAACAACCCCAACCCGGACATCGACTGGGCCAACATCCCCGTTAAGGTGCCCACGGACCTGACGCCCTGGCCAAAAGACCCGTCCAGCCCGGACAAGCCGCGCATTGCGGGCGTCTCCGGATTTGGCTTCTCCGGGTCCAACGCGCACATCGTCTTCCAGGAAGCGCCTTCGCGGGAACCCGCGAACAATCCTGTGGACCGCAGCGCGCACCTGCTGACCGTCTCGGCCAAGGACGCCGCCGCGCTGTCCGAATACGCCGGCCGCTACGCCGCCTTCCTGCGGGCCAATCCCGACACGCCGCTGGGCGACATCGCCTACACCAGCACCGTGGGCCGCGACCACTGGAACAACCGCCTGACCGTGGTGGCCGAAAGCCACGAGAGCATGGCCGAAGCGCTGGATGCCGCCGCTGCCGGCGACAACGACAAGCGCGTTAAGCAGAACACCATCCCCGGCCCGCGCAAGGGCAAGGTGGCCTACCTGTTCACCGGCCAGGGCTCGCAGTATTTCGGCATGGGCCGGGAGCTGTACGAGACCAACGCCCTGTTCAAGGAGCGTCTGGACGCCTGCGCCGCCATCCTGGACCCGCTCTTGGAAGCGCCCCTGCTGGACATCCTCTACGATGAGGACGGCGACCAGGACCGCATCAACCAGACGGCCAATACCCAGCCCGGCATTTTTGCGGTGGAATACGCGCTCTACGGACTCTGGGAAAGCTTCGGCATTAAGCCGCACTTTGTCATGGGCCACTCCGTGGGCGAATACGTGGCCGCGGTGGTCTCCGGCCTCATGACCCTGGAGGACGGCTGTAAACTGATCGCCGAGCGCGGCCGCCTGATGAATGCCTTGCCTTCGGGCGGGGTCATGGCGGCGGTCTTCGCCCCCCGCGAACGCATCGAGGAAATCCTGAAGCCCTGGGAAGGCCAGCTCAACGTGGCCGCCCACAACTCCCCTACGGTCAACACCGTCTCCGGGGAGGCCGAAGCCCTCGACGCGGCCATGGAGGCCTTTGCCGAAGCCAAGGTCAAGGCACGCAAGCTGGTGGTCAGCCACGCCTTCCACAGCCATTTGATGGACCCGATGCTCGAAGAGTTCGCCAAAGCGGCGGCCAAAATCGAGTTCCACCAGCCCACGATTCCGCTGATCAGCAACGTGACCTGCCAGCCCATCAAATTGAGCGAAGTCACGCCGGAATACTGGTGCCAGCACGTCCGCGGCACGGTCGGTTTCCACGACTCCATGCAGACGCTCAAGGCCCTCGGCGCCAACACCTTCATCGAGGTAGGTGCCGACGTGACCCTCTCCGGCCTGGGCAAACAATGCCTGCCTGGCCACGACGCCGTTTGGGTCTCCAGCCTCAAGCGCAAGGACACCAACTGGAACTTCCTGCTGAACGCCGTGGCCGAGCTGCACGTCAACGGCATCGCCATCAACTGGAAGGGTTTTGAAGGCCACTACGACCGCCGAAAGGTGGTCCTGCCGCTCTACCCCTACCAGCGCAAGCCCTACTACCTCAACCCCTACAACTTCCCCGCAGACGGTGTTGGTGCCGCCTCCGGCGAAGGCGGCCTGCAGATCGGTGCCGGTGCCGACGCGCATCCCCTGTTGGGCACGGCCCTGCCCAGCCCCATGGGCGACCGGCTCTTCCTGCAGACCTGGGACCTGGAACGCCAGGGTTTTGTGGCCGACCACGTCATCTACGGCATGCCCTTTGTGCCGGGCACAGCCTACCTGGAAATGGGCCTGGCTGCGGCCAAGGACCTGTTCGGCGATGTGCCCGTGGCCCTGGCCGACGTCAACCTCAAGGAAGCCTTTGTGCTTCAGGACGGCCAGCGCAAGGAGGTCCAGGGTGTGGTCAAGGAGGACCCCGAAGGCCCCCGCCTGCACCTCTTCAGCCGGGCCGTATCCGGCAGCAGTGGAGCGGATGGTGCCGAGGAGTGGAAAGGCCATGCCGACCTCGGCCTGCGCCGCCTCGAAGACCTCGGTGCCCTGCCCGAAGCCGCCTTCAACCCGGCGGCTGTGGCCGAAAACCTGACCGAAAACCGCAGTGGCGAGGACTTCTACGCCACCTGCGAGGCCATCGGCTATGTCTACCAAAACCGCCACCGCGTGGTGGAACACCTCTGGTGGAACGAGCGCGAGGCCATGAGCAAGGTGGTGGTGCCGGCCGGTGACGAACGTTATACGGCGGACCCCGGCGCGCTGGACTCCATCATCCAGATCTTCATCGCCACGCACATCGGCACCCGCGCGCCCGAGGAAATCGACGCGGTCATCGTGCCGGTCAACGTGCAGCAGCTCATCATCGAGCGCCCGCTCGAAGGCGAACTGTGGACCCATTTCACGATCCACGACTGGAGCGAGGAACGCCGGACCGGCACCATGATCGTCCAGGACACCGAAGGCAATGTGGTGGCCCGCATCATCGGCATCACCGCCCAAAAGGTCTCGGCCGAAGTGCTCAAGCGCTCCGCCGCCGTGGGCCTGGACCACATGCTCTGGGCCACCGAGTGGCGGCCTGCGCCCAAGGTGGACGCAGGTGCAGCAGGCCAGGTGGTGCTGCTCCTCGGTCAGGAGGAGGCCATGGCCGATGCCCTGGCCGTTCGCCTGAAGGGCGAAAAACACACCGTGGTGGCCGTGCGCCCCGGTTCCGCTTTTGCAGCCGAGGAGGGCGGCTTCCGCGTGCGCCCCACCACCCCCGCCGACTACACCCAATTGCTGGACGAGGTCCTGGCCGCCCACGAGCGCATCGATGCCGTGGCCTGTGCCTGGGCCCTGCCCCATACGCAGATGAGCGCCGATGCGGCCGGGCAGGCCATGCAACAGGCCGAAGCCCTTGGTGGCGCATTCCACCTGATGCAAGCGCTGTCGGCAAAAGGCGTTCAAGCCCGGGTGACGCTGGTCAGCCGGGAGGCCTTTGCCATTGACGGCTCGGAGCACGGCATCGCCCTGCCCGGGACCGGCATCTATGGCTTTGGCAACGCGGCCCAACTGGAATTCGAGGCCCAGTTCCCCGTGCTGCGGGTGGACCTGGCCACCGGCAATGCCGACGAGATCGAAGCCCTTGCGGCCGAGATCACCGGTGGGGATGGGCTTTCGCGCGTAGCGCTGCGCGGAGCGGACCGTTACAGCGCCAAGCTCACGCCGCTGCGCCAGGCCGAGGAAAACCGGGAGGCCATGGATTTCCCCGAAGGGGACAACTGGCAGCTCGATACCACCTCGCGCGGCATCCTCGACAACCTCTACTACAAGCCGGTGCCCGCGCCGGCGCCGGCGGCCGGTGAAGTCCAGATCCGCGTGCACGCCACGGGCCTGAACTTCCGCGACGTGCTCAACGCCCTGGGCACCTACCCGGGGGATGCCGGGGAGTTCGGCCTGGAATGTGCCGGTGTCGTGACCGCCACCGGCGAAGGCGTTTCCCACCTGGCCGTAGGCGACCGCGTCATGGCCAACGCCAACGGGTCCTTCCGCCGCCTGATCAACTACAAGGCCGAGTACGTCACCCACATCCCCGAGGGCATTTCCTACGAGGACGCGGTGACCATCCCCGGCCCCTTCCTGACCGCCTGGTACGGCCTGGTCCGCAAGGGCGGGCTCAAGAAAGGCGACAAAGTGCTCATCCACGCCGGTGCCGGCGGGGTGGGCATGGCCGCTGTGCAGATTGCGCTTTCCGCCGGTGCGGAAGTCTTTGCCACGGCCTCGCCGCCCAAACAAGCCTTCCTCAAGGGCCTGGGCGTGCACCACGTGCACAATTCCCGAACCCTGGACTTTGCCGACGAGATCGCCAAAATCACCGACGGCAAAGGCGTGGACCTGATCCTCAACTCCCTGGCCGGGGACTTCATCCAGCGCTCCTTCGACGTTTTGGCCGACAACGGCCGCTTTGTGGAGATGGGCAAGATGAACATCTGGACCCCCGAACAGGTCCACAAGTTCAACCCCACGCTGGAGTACCATGCCTTTGACCTGGCCGCCGACGGCGCCGAAGATCCGGCGCTGATCGAGTCCATGTTTGCCGAGCTAAAGGCCGAGTTCGAGGCCGATCGCCTGGAGCCGCTGCCCAAGACCGTCTTTGACGTCGAGCGCACCACGGATGCCTTCCGCTACATGGCGCAGGCCCGCCACATCGGCAAGATCGTCATCAGCCAGGCCAGCGCCGTTCGGCGCGAACGCATCGCCGCCGAAGGCCTCTGCCGGCCCGACGGCACCTACGTGCTGACCGGTGGCCTCGGGGCCCTGGGCCTCGTTTTTGCCGACTGGCTCGTCGAAAAAGGCGCGAAGCACCTGGCCCTTTTCGGGCGTTCCAAGCCCAAACCGGCCGCCGAGAAGAAGCTGGCCGAATGGGCCGACAAAGGCGTGATTGCGCGGGTGTTTGCTGCCGATGTTTCCGACAAGGATTCGCTGGCAAGCGTCTTTTCCGAAATCCAGGCCGACATGCCGCCCATCCGCGGCGTGCTGCACCTGGCCGGCTACCTGGACGACGGCATGATCCCGTCCACGGATTGGGAGCGCTTTGAGGGCGTGCTTAAGCCCAAGGTGTACGGCGGCTGGTACCTGCACGAATTGACCGCCAAACTGGACTTGGACATTTTCCTGATGTTCTCCTCGGTGGCGGCCATTCTGGGCAACCGCGGCCAGAGCAACTATGCGGCCGCCAATGGCTTCCTCGATGCGCTGGTGCATTACCGCCGCAGCCAGGGCCTGGCCGGGACCACGGTCAACTGGGGTCCCTGGGGCGAGGTTGGCATGGCCACCGACGCCAAGCGCGCCGAGCTCATCGCCAAGGCCGGGTTCTACAACATCGCCCTGGCCGACGGTCTGGAGGCGGTGGACCAGCTCTTCCGCGAAGACGTTGCACAGGCCAGCGTGGTGGAACTCAACCTGCCCGTGTACATCGGCAACCGCTCAGAGGCCGAAAAGGCCGGGTTCTACGAGGACCTGGCGGCGCGGCTGGAACGCCGGGGCGGGGCTTCGCCGGAAGGCGGTGCTGCTGCGGCCGCGGCCAAGACGGACATCTGGGTGGACCTGGCCAAGGCCGGGGAAGCCGAGCGGCCCGCCATCATGGCCGAGCTGGTCAAGCAATCCGTGGCGGCGGTGCTCAACTTCAAGAACACCGACGACATTGACGGCGACCGCCAGTTCCGCGACCTGGGTTTTGACTCGCTGACCAACGCCGAGTTCATCAACCACCTGGACAAAACGCTGCAGGCCGGGCTTTCGCAGTCGCTGTACATGGAATACCCCACCGTCAACCAACTCTCCGCGCACCTGATGACCATGCCCTCCATCACGGATCGGGTCGAGGCCACGGAGGTGCCGGAAGGGGATGCTGCGGATGCCGGGGCATCGGGTTCGCCTGCCGGCGAAGCGGCCGGCGGAAAGGCTTCCGCGCCGTCCACCGCACCGTCCATTGGCGGCAAGCCCTCCGCGCCCAAGGCGCCGGCTTCCACCGCCTCCGCTGACGCTTCGGCGAACGGTTCCGGGACTTCCAACGGACGCGCCAACGGCTCCACCAATACCGACCTGCAAGGCACCATCTCCAGCCAGGGAGAAGGCGGCCTGAGCTACACCTCACCCATCAAGGACCTCGGCGACGGCGAAGCCATCGAGGCCCAGACGGACCGCTACATGGACCAGCACCTGTCCGGTGGGAAGAAGCAGGCTGGGGAGGAGAAGTCGTGGTGGCGGAAGCTTCTAGACGCGCTTCAAGACATCGACTCTTGATGAACGATCAGGACGTGGATGGCGGTGTTGCTGCACGCCTTTTGCTCGGTCACGTACAACAGTACGCTCCCTTCGCAAAAGACATTTGCGCCTTGCCCTCCACGCCCTGACTCGTCCATCAATGCTTGGAGTGAGGGAAGCTCGCTTCTCTCGGAACCGGCACGCCTAGCCCAACAAGGGCTGATTCCACGCTGTCCAGTGCTTAGAGCTAGGCGGATGGCGGTGTTGCTGCATGCCTTTTGCGCCTTGCCCTCCACGCCCTGGCTCGCCTAGGCAACTCACTTGTAGCACTTGTCTGGACCGATAGGCGCTCCGAGGTGAAGGGCCAGCTGATGCCTTGTTACCAAGTTTTGGTACTTTAATGGGATCCCCAAGCATGGCCAAAAACACCTCCATATCCTTAGGACCTCACTTTGAGGCCTTTCTTCGGCGAATGATTGCATCAGGTCGATACGCTACTACGAGTGACGTCGTCCGAGCAGGCTTACGCTTGCTCGATTCGGAAGAGTTAAAACACAAGTCTTTGGCCAAAGCGCTCCAAGAGGGAGAGCACAGCGGGTTTGTGGAGCATTTTGATCCAGATGAACTGATCAAGGAGCTGAACAAAGGCAAACGGAACGCTTGAGGTATCGTTTGAGCCGGTCCGCGCTATCGGACTTTATCGAGATTTGGCAGTATACAGAGGCCCGCTCTTCTGCGTCCAGGGCCGATGCCTATGTGGCGCTGCTGACCAGCACCATGGAGCGGAATGCAGTGCTTACGCAACAGAAGGAGCTCCACCTTCCTGCTCCTCATCTGCCAGAATATCGGTGATGAGCTTGCGGTTGAACAAGGTGTTGAATGTGTATTCGATGCACCTCAGCACCTTGTTGATCTGATAACGCCGTTCAGGTTCGTATGCGCTGGAGCATGGTTTCAATGGCTTCGCGTTTTATCGCCAAAAACTCGTGGTCCAGGTGGCACTCAAGCACTTCCGTTCTGCGCGGATGCTCCATAATGGTTGCGGCCATTTCACCTAAAAATGTTTGTACTTCCACAGTGCTGTTCTCGATGGAGTGGAGCACCGAGGGGCATTCGCTCAGGATATAGACGATGTCTTCAAAATCCGGACTCCAGCGAAAATCACTCCCTCGATTTTTGAAGGCTTCCCATTTGCTGGCCAGGAAGTAGCTAACGGGCATTACAAATACATGCGTCGTACCAATTGATACCGATTGCCGCAGTTCCAACCCAGGTTGCAACCACGAATTTGTTGGGCCCAATGGCGTAGTGCCGGTTGGAACGATGTCCAGGTAAACCCCATTCACGGTATAGCGGTACAGCATTTGGGCATCGCTCGACGGGTATATTCCCTTGTTGGCGAGCCGTTCATTGAGCGGCGCTATGGCAGCATACGTTGCCAACTGGATGGCGATGTCTACATCCATCGTTGGCCTTGGAGGTGACGCACCTGGATGCTGTACATACAGTTGAAGCGCTGCGCCACCAATGAAAACACATTCATCGGTGATTTCTCCGAGCGCATGGGCAACCATTTCAATGGCATCTGGCGCAACATGGTTTGGGCTAGCCATAAAAAATCGCCTTTAGGCATTCGGCCGTCAAGGCTGTTTCCCGGGTTTTCCCAATTCGAAACCCATCGACCAATGCCATGAGTGCATAATATGTGGTGTCTTGCAAACACGCTTGTGGTGTGTTCGCATGCAGCGGCTCAATGGCTTGTCCCCGTTGATCGCCGTAGGCATACGGCCAGACCACGGTTTCCTGGCTGCGTATGTATTTGGACAAGGGTTTGGCGGAATACGCGGTAGCCACACCACGGACCATCCGACCAGGCTTTGCCGGAAACACATATGGTAGACCATGTTCCAGGAACGCTTCCATGCGTTGCAGGTGTACATGTTGCTTGTCAGCGGACAACAGGCCTGCCCACCTGGAACGCGCCAGGCTTTGGCTGACCTCACTTGAACTTATATCCAACTCCTTGGCAAGGTCTTTCATAAACCATTTCTCGTTCCGCTTTGTGAACACTTTCATCAGAATGGCGATATCGTGAGGCCTCATTCCGTTATGCTGATTCATAGGCGTTGCTTTTTGATTCGCGATCCGCAAATCAAAAATAACAAATTTGTTTGCTACAGCCCTTCCTGGCCAATTGGTCCATTGTTGTGCGCTAAAGGCTAAGCCGGAACACCCTCCTGCTCCTCATCAGCCAGAATATCGGTGATGAGCTTGCGGACGATGAAGAAGAAGACGCAGAGGAAGGCGCCGAGGATGCCCATGATGATGCTGAAGGCCACCAGCTTGATTTCCTCCTTGTGGGTGGCGTATTCCGGGCGGTCCACCATTTCGATGATGGGCTTTTTGTCCCGCAGGTTGGTGCGGGCCACTTCCATGCTGCCGTAGGATTCGGCGTACATGGTGGACATAACTTCGATGTCGCGGAGCAGGCGGCCTTCCTGGAGCAGGTCGGAGGCGCGGAAGCCGTAGCCCTGTTCGTCGGTCATGCGGGCCAGCAGGGCTTCCTTGGCCTTCAGCACGCCCATGAGGGAGTCGGCCTGACGCTGGGCAATTTCGAGGCTTTGGCGCTCCTTGGAAACGGCCGAACTGATGAAAAAGTCCGATGCCGTGTTCAGGATGGTGTTGGCGCTGTGGATGGAGAAGTCCCGGCTCAGCGAGCGGAAGGTCAGGCTGTTGAGGGCGGAGGATTCCTCGTAGGCCACCTTCAAGTGGTCGGCCCGGACCTTGAGGTACATGAGCTCCAGGAGACTGTCCTCGTGCGCGGTGGCTTGGACCAGGGTATCGCTGAGGATGGTTTCGCCCTGGATGTTCCACTCCTCGGCCCAGTCCGGGTACATCCGGATCAGGTGGTGGCCCAAACGGTCGTATTGGCCGTCCACGCTGTAGCGCTGCAGCATGGCGGTTTTGATGGTACGTCGGCTCTGGATGATGCCGTGCAGCAGTTCATTGGTGAACCCGTCGGATGAGCTGCTGCCGCCCATGCCGAAAGCACCGGCCAGGTTCATCAGCGAGCTGAGGAAAGACGCATTGTTGGCGTCCGAGTCGATGATGTAGGTGGCCTCCGTGATGTAGTCCTCCTCCTGGAACATGGCGTAGAAAAAACCGCCGATGGCCCCCAAAATGGAACAGAGGATGATGACCCACCAGCGCCGCAGGATGTAGAAGATGTAGTCCTTGACCGTGACGATCAGGTCCGAGATCCGGATCTCCTCGGGCTGGGTGGCCGATCCTGGGGGCGGCGGGGGTACCGGTGCGCCCTGCGGGCCGTACGCGCCATAACCCGGGGTGCCGGAAGCTAGGTGCTCGGTATGGGGCGCTGCTCCACCGGGCTGCCCGGACGGCGTGTGGCCGCTGCCACTTCCAACGGGCTGTCCACCCGGCTTTTCGCCGGAGGCGTTTGAATGGGATGGAGGCTGTTCGGCCATGGCCTGGGGCGTGTTTTCGCGGGACGCGGACCGCCGGTCCGAAACCCGGGAAACCGGATGAAGGCTTAGTTGTTGGTCCGGTTGACCAACGCGTAGATGGTGGCGAAGGAAAGGATGCCGGCGCTCATGCTGGACACAAAGACGTTCCAGTCAAAGGGCTTTTTCTCGAATTCTTTGGAGTACTCGTTGACCGGTTTGTCGGTTTCCACGGCCAGCACCTGGGCCCCTTCGGTCTGCACCTTGGGGTAGATGTTGATCCAGAAAATCTCCTTGGTGCGGCGCACGCGGCCGTTGGGCTCTATGACCAGGGTCCGGTTCTTCTTGGCGCGCTTGGAGAAACCGCCGCCGTACTGGTTGATGTAATATCCGGCGCGCTTGCCCTTCTCAAAGGGCACGCTGACCATGTGCGTGGAATCGATGGACGGCGCGCTCATCATGCCGCGCAATTCCACGTAGTCCATGGTCTTGGGAATCTCGACCATGTCGCCAGGCTGCAGCACGTGGTTGAAGGGGCTTTCCGGCTTGTTCATGGCCTGCTCCAGCTCCAGCACCAATTGCCGCTGCACGGTGAAGGTGGTGTCGGTGGTGGCCAGGGCTTCGTAACGCCGCATGTTGGCGCCTTCGGCGAAAGCCGCGTCCGTCAGCCCGCCCGCCCGCGCAATGAGGTCCACCACGGTCATGTTCCGCTTGTCCAGCGTGTAGACGCCCGGGAAACGGACTTCGCCGGAAATGGTCACCTTTTCCGGCGCGTTGAAGCCTTCGGCCTTGTGCACGTAGATGGCGTCAAAAGGCTGCAGGAGGTATTCGCCGGCGGCGGCATCGTTTTTCAGGTCAAAGCCGATGGCCACCGTCTGGATGTCCGTCTTGCCGGTGGGGCGGAACTGGTCGTTGGACGCATCGTACTCCACGATCCGGCTCACCTCGATGCGGTCCAGCGCCGCTTCGGTTTTGGGTCCGCCCGCGTAGAAGAGTAGGTCCTTGAGGGTCATGCCCTTGGCGTAGGTGAACTCGCCGGGGCTTTTCACCGAACCCTCGATGCTCACCGTGTGGTCCTCGGTCAGGAACTCCTTGCCGATCACCTCGATGATGTCGCGTTCTTCCAGCAGCACGTTGTCCTCCACCCCTGGATCTTCCAGAATGGCGCTGATGTCGATGGGGATATAGCGCGGGTTGTAGTCCTCGTCCAGGCGGATCAGGTAGGCCTGGTCGATGGCCTTGAATTTGCCGTTGCCCTGGGCCTTGTCCAGAATGTCGGAGATGCGGTAGCCGGCGCGCAATTGGTAATTGCCGGGGAAATTGACATCCCCGCGCACCATCACGTAGTTCTCGATCGTGGAGGGGATGGTGTCCACGCGGACCAGGTCGCCGTCAAAAAGCTTGAAGTCGCCG
>JAUIHG010000068.1 GCA_030432405.1 Bacteroidia bacterium
CAAACGCGGTATCAAATACTAAAAGGAGCCTATGGATTACCTGATCTTGTAATTCCCCACGAGATGGAATCTACAACTTACCAGACTTATTTGTTTTACAACTGAAACTCCCAAACAATGAAGTGGCGACTGCTCATTATAAGTACAAATATGGCATGTATGCTGTATGGTTGCAATACAATCTCTGGCCAAAAAATAGACGGAGTATATGTTAATACAAATTACGATTACACTCCTTTTCTGGCAGATGTGCCATATTTTAGTGATACTCTGATATTGCGACGAGATTCTACATTTACAAGTGGGTTTTATGGCGATGGCAAGTACAGTGTTGTGACAAGTATGTTTACTAGTTCAATTGAGTTACAATATGAATATAGTTTTGGAGTGAAGAGTTTTATAGCGGAAATAAAGTTAGATTCCATTGGTAATCCGATGATACTTCTCTTTAGGTCTCAAGACCATCACTATAGAAAAATCAAATAAATACTATTCTAATTAGAAGTTCCTTTTTATCTATTTTCTGGGGTCTGAACAATGGAATTGACACCAAACTGCAGTTTTAGAATTTGTATAATTCTAGAGTGCCATAGTCAACACATGTGGCAAATTTGCGCTGATTGAGATCAGGCCACTGTCTTCCAATTAATGGTGGGTAGACATCTCAAGTTCTGTCTTGAATTTTTGACTTTAGCTTATCCATCTGAGCAAGTACATCTTCTCCGGCGTTTCCGGTCGGTATAGACATGCTGGATGAAGCGCAAGTATCGATCTGAGACAAAATAGATAAATCTGTTGGACCAGTGGTCCAGTAGCGGCACGTCGAAGCACGCTCCTTGCGCTCAAACAAGCTGCGGCGGCTATAGCCCCTGCCGGCCATGACCCGATCATTGACGGCATCGACCATCTCGAGCACCCGCAGGTTCAGGTGGGTCAAGCTTCCATGGGTTTCATCGCGCAGCCGCGCATAGACACGCTGGTAGGCAATGCGCACCGCACCCTCTACATGCGGTTTATCGTGGGGCTTGCCGACACGGGCAGCCTGGAAGTAGAAGCGGTTATGCGCCGCCACCGCATCGGCCAGTTCGGTGAATACAGGCTCATAGCGATCCGCTTTGACGACCACCTGCCGGCCATTGTCAAAGAGCACCGACGCAGGCACCCCGCCAAAGTAGCGCAGGGCCTCACCCAGGGCGTGGACAAAGCGTGCCTGATCTGCTCTGGGCAGGGCCAGGCAATAGGTCATGTTGCTGAAAGGCAGTACCGCCACAAATACCGGGCAGCTGATCTGCGTCCCACTTTCATCATCCACGTAGTAGAGCGGCTTACCGGCCAGGTCGATCATCATCTGTTCGCCAGGCCTATGCTCGAAGACGGCCGTTACCTTGCCCTGAGCCAGACGCTCGGTGAAGTAATGGCAGAATTGGGAGTACCCATAGCCGCCCGGATGATGGCTGCGGTACTCCTCCCAGAGCAATTGCCGCGTTACCCCACGACGCTTCAATTCGGCCAATAGCCTGGGCAGCTCGGCTTGCAACTGCCCATACCGCTCGTCCGCGCCCACAATGGGTGCGGGCTCACAGACTTGGTGTAAGGCCACATCGTGCATGGCTTCCAATGCCTCGAGGCTATGGCCGCTTTACGCTATGCGGTCCAAATACCGGCGGACCGTGTTTCTGGACATCGATAAATGCCGGGCGATGGTCCGCTTGCCCATGCCCTTGCCGTAAAGCTGAAGGATCAATCGTACCTGGTGCATCGATATGGATTTGCCGGCCATCGCTTCGGAGGTTTCTCCAAAGTGATGCCCGCTTCCCGCACCAGGGTGGGTCAACATGTGCCGGAATGGCAGACGGCTAGAAGCTATCCAATCCTGCCGAAAAAAGCCCCAAACAGATCGCTGATCGACCGCTTTTCCCAGCTTTGAGAAGCCGTCTATCAGATCACAAGACTATGCAAGTGTCGGCACTCGACGATTCCGGACTAGGGGGCAACATGGTCCGGTATATGCACTTGAGGATGTGGATGATCTGTTGCTCTGTGAATCGTGATTGCTTCTGAAAGCTTCCCTCTTTTAGGACGGGAGTCTATGTTCTAAAATCAGTTCATCGTCGTCGGGGCTGTGGCATGTGGTGAAGCGTCAGCTTCTCCACTTTCCATAGCCCGGTATTGAATTGGTGGCACACCTCCCAGGGATTGATGCGGATGGCTGCAGTTGTAGTCTTCACACCAAGCGTCGAGGGTTTGTTGGACATCTTCCAGGCTGTCGAAAAGATAGGCATCCAGGACGTCTTCTCGTAGCGTTCGGTTGAAGCGCTCCACGTATCCGTTTTGATTTGGTTTTCCGGGTTGGATGTAATCGATGTGGATTTGGAACTGCTCGGCCCAGTCTTTAAGCGTGTAGGAGATGAATTCAGGTCCATTGTCGCAGCGGATGCTGCTGGGCTTGCCTCGATCCCGGCAGATCTCTTTGAGGGCATCTACGAGGTGTTCTGCCGGAAAGCTGAAAGCGGCCTGGCTCCACAAGACCTCCCGGTTGAAATCGTCGACGATGTTGAGCACGCGGATGCGACGGCCGTTTTCAAGGGCATCGCTCATAAAGTCCATCGACCAGCTCTCATTGGGGCCTTCAGGCTGCTCTAGCGGCTTAGGATTCCTTGTAGGAAGGCGTCGCTTGTGCTTTCGCCGCAGGCTCAATCCAAGCTTGCGGTAGACACGCAAAACGCGCTTTCTGTTCCATTTCAGCCCTTCGTTTCGGATGCGTCCGTAGTAAGTGTCAAAGCCCCTGGTGGGATACTGACCGGCCAATGCCAACAGCTTGGCCTCGACGTCAGAATCGTCTTTGACCGATCGGTAGTACCAAGCCGATTTGTGCAGTCCAATCACTGAGCACGCCCTCCCGATGCTCACCTTGAAGGCATCAACGAGATACTGGACCCGAATGCGCTTAGCGGAGGGCTTTAGAACTTTTTTGACAGCACATCCTTGAGCATCCGATTGTCAAGAGCGGCATCTGCGTACAGTTGCTTGAGCCTACGATTCTCTTCCTCCAGCTCCTTGAGACGCCGCAGTTGCTCGCCGTCCATGCCGGAATACTTCTTCTTCCAGCGGTAGAAGGTCGCCAGCGTAATGCCCAGCTCGCGGCTGATGTCTTTGGCCGAGCGGCCGGATTCGTACTCCTTGAGGGCTCGGCTAATCTGTGCTTCCGTGAATCTCTTGCCTTTCATGGTTGCTCCAAATTACGACTCCCAACTAGGTCCGTAATTTGGGGAAGCTTTCATTGCCCATTTCGTAGTGGCAGATCATGGCCAACAAAGCCGCTACCACTTTGATGTCCGGCCGATAGGGCGTTTTATGGTCCATGACCCGGATTTGCCAATCCAAAGCCTCGGCGTAGCGGCCCAGCCCAAAAAAGAGGATGGCCACATTCATCAACAGTGTTTGCCGTCTGGCATCGTTGATCTTGTCCACATAGACCTCCAGGCCCCGCTCAATTTCCGGGACCAGCGCCAGGGCTTTGTGGCGGTGTTCCCCGTTCATGTGCTGCAGGAGTTCCAGGTAGGTTACGTTTTGGAAGACCTCGCCTTCTTCATCCAGACTGTTGCAGGGCAACTCCTTGAGCGTTTTGAGGGTTTCCTCAAAAGGGCTGAAATCCTGGGAGACAAAACAGGCCACGAGGTAATTGGCCAACACCACCTTATACTGCATGGGTTTGTAGTCCACCATGTTGGGGTGCTGTTCCCATAACTCCCGTTGCTCCTTGCGGCATTGCTTGGCCTTTTCTTGCTCGTCGGCCAGATAAAGCCTGTGGTACTGGATGTTGTAGGTCAGGTGTTTGGCCCAAAAGCCCTCCTGCTGGCCAGGCGCCATGGCTCCTAATGCGTCCAGTTCTTCAAGCAACCTGGTCCATTCCGGCGCATCGTCCTTCAGATCCAGGCGCCTGTAGGCGAACATGCGGTGGTACAGGGTTTTCAATTGCCATAACAGGCGTTGATGACGGGTCGCAGTCTCCAGTTCTTCCAGCTTCTCCTCCAGTTTGCTCGGAGAAGGGCTTTCCCGGAGCAGCATTTCATACTGCCGATCCAGCACTTGAACCAGGATGTCCCAAGCCTCATACTTATGGGCCATGGCCTGCAGCTTGGCCAGGTTTTTGGCCCGCATATCGTGCATCAGGCGTTCGCGCAGGATGCTGTCCTCCTCCAGCATGTTGCGCATCTGCAGCTCCAGGCTCGACCCATCCCGGTAAAGCCGCATGGCTTTGAGGACTTTCTGACGCAAGCTGCCTACCGCAGCAGCGGTGAATTTGGAAAGCGTTTGGTGTTGCGCCAGCTCTTTTTTGATCCGATGCTTGTCGTAGGATTTTTGATGCACCAGAATCTGGTAGAGCGCCGAGTCCCGGCTTTCCTTGTCTTTGTTGCCAAGGTGCCAGGAAACGTAACGCTTCTCCGGGTGGGATAGGCGGCTGATCAGAACGTAGAGGCTTTCTAAAGTTTCCACGTATTAGGATTGGGGGTGTAATGGTTGTGCGCAAGATATTGAATGTCAAGCGCTTGGTAGCTGAGATTGAGCGCCATTAGAAGGTAGGGCTCATTAAAGGAGCTAATAACATGGCTTATATCCCTATTTGTGAGGGGGCAAATTGGAGCATCCAATAATTGTACACTCGTTCAAGCTACGTCAATCCCATGCCAAGCGTAAATATGTCCAACTACATCAAATTGGAAATCCGGTTTGACGATGTGGATCAAAACAAATTCCGCCTTTGGGGTTTGCACAACAATGGCTCCTCCAGTTTTCTGCACACCTTCCAAAGCGGCACCTTTCCCATCACGATCGAAGAAGACTCCAACGGCGACAACATCCTCAGCCTCGGCGCCTCCGAAACACCCAGCGGGAACTTCCATTTGCTCGGCGATGAGAACAACACTTCCTACATCGCCTTCACCGAAGAATTCCTGGGTGTTCCCAGTACAGGAGTCATCGGCATCGTGGACATTCGTCCTGCTGTAGGAAAGGACCTGCGCCGCATCAAGCTCGATGGCGACAACACAGCCCTTTTCAAGTTTACCGATGGCAGCGCCGGTTGGACCTGCGAAGTCCAGTACGGCGGCAGCACCACCAACGACCTGTCCGACTTCTTCAACGGAACCTACCAAACCTGGACGAAGGACATCAGCGGGTCCTGATCATGGAATTGTTGCACCACAGCAGGGGCTGGCCTACGGAGATCATGGTTTCCGTGCGGCACCGGGGACTGTCCGAGCGCATCGCTGAAAGCCTGCGCAATGGACTCCCTGCGGCGTGTCCAGCCCCGGTATTCCATAACCGTTTCGCCTTCGGCGAACAAGCCCTCCAGGACGGCCGCAGCAATGCCAAAACGGACGCCGGCGGACGGGGTTTTGTGCAGGATGAGTTGGTCCTGGTGGGCCGTAGTACAGACGGACGGCCCTGTTTGCTGGTCCACCCGGATGTGGCGGCGGAGTGGCCCTTTTACGCCTCAGAACTGTGGACCTCGCAGGCGGGTGAGGTGCAATTGGACGGAGGCGATGTGCTGGTGCTGGATGGCCTGATCCTGGTCGGGAGCACCCTTCGCCGGGAGGCGAACGGCTTGCCGTCCGGTTTGTACAACCGCACCTGGGCCCACCTCAAAAGCCGGTACCCCTTTGCCGCCGAGGCGTTGAAAAAGTCCCACCATGCTGTGGGATTGGCTCCGGCGATGCGCAATGGGATGGTCACGCTGCCGTTTTACCATCTGGACCTCTTCCTGACGGCCATCGAGGATCCGGACCGGGTGGTCTTTTTCCTGGGCCATCTGGTCCGGGACAGCCGCTTCACGGAACACGCCAGTACCGAAGACAACGCCTCCTTTACGTTGCTCTACCGCTGTTTGGAAGGGCTGGTGGCACCGCTGGAATCCCTGGCGGGAGTGCTCGGCAAGCCTGTGGAAATCCGCCGCCTGCCCATCCACCTGGGCCGCGATTTCAGCACGGGGGTCAGTTTTTGCAACGGGGTGTTGGGCTATGAAAACGGGCGGGGCCGGATGACGGTCATGGTGCCCAGCCTGGAGGAGTCGCCGGATTTGTATACCGCTGCGGAATTTGCGCGTTCGCGCGAACGCGCGGCATACACCTTGGCACAATGCGGGATTGCGCTGCACGGCATTGAAAGCGGGCGCCACGGCGTGAGTTTGCTGCGCGGGGGGCTGAACTGCCGGACCAAGGTCCTGCGGCGCACTTTTTGCAACGCGCCGGCTTGATGCGCTTGCGGCCGCCCGCTCTGTCGCATGTCATCCGGGTCGGCGCCATTCCCGCCAGCGCTCTTCCAAGCGCAGGGTCCAAAGGCTGCCGAAGTAAAGCAAGGGCAATAAGAGCCATGCGGCCAACGCCCATCCAACACCATCCCGCAGGCCCAGGACCACACTGCATACCGCCGCAACGAGCAGCGCCCCGAAGCCGAAGAAGGCCATGCCCAACACCGCACGGAGGCTGTCGACAAATTGCGGGTCGCGGACCTTGTGCCGGATGATGCGCTCCGTCATGCCGAGCGCGATGGCGTGCAGTCCGCGCGCCAACGATGCGATGGGGAGAAGCAGTACAACCGGCAGCAAGACGGCCAATAGGCACCGTCCGGCATGGCGGGGAGGTTCCAAGGGCCAGGCTGCCGGCAGTCGGGTAGAGGGCAGTTCGGTTGTGCGTAGGCGTTCGCCGAAAGGCCCGACCCAGGGGGGCAGCAAGCCGGATTCCCGCCGCGTTTCACGCCGTTCCATCCAGTGCTGTGCGGTTTCCGGCGCTTTGTTGAAGCGCTCGGCCGTTTGACGCCGTGCTTCCATCCAGGTGCCATCGCAGGCTTGCCAGCCGTCGGCAGATCCTTTTGCCGGCGCTGCTTCGGCCAGTGCCGGCCGCAAGCCCAGCGCTTCCAAATGGACCGTTTGTTCCAGCATCAAGGCATGCAGGCGTTCGGTGAAGGCCCGCAAATCGTGGGCGCTGTAGCCTGCTTCGGCCTCTGGAATAGCCGTGCTGGGTCCAAACAGTTCCACGGCGGGCACGGAGGCACCAAAACGAATGCCCACGTCGGCGCGGAAGCGGCCGTGTTCGGAGAACGTGAGCGAAACCGGCACCACCTTCAGGTCTTCTGCGCCAGCGGCAATGGCTTGGGCGGCGAGCCGGGCCGCGCCCCGCATCAGCGGTTGGAGTTGCGGGATGGGCTGGCACTGGCCTTCGGGAAAGATGAGCACCGTTCCGTTTTGCCGCAGACAGTCGATGCTGGCCGCAAAGGTGGCGGTGTTCCCTTTCAGTTGCGCATAGCCGTCTCGGAAGCGGTAGACGGGCAGCAGCCCGATGTTGCGCAAAACCTTTCCCGCCACGGCGTGGCGAAACACATCCCCACGCGTCAGGAAGCGCACGCGCTGGGCACGCGGCAGTGCCGCGGCGGTCAGCATGGCATCCCAAAAGGCGTTGGTGTGGTTGACGGCCAGCAAAACCGGTTTATTCCGCGGCACCAAATCCGCCCCTTGCACGTGCACGCGGCGGTGCTGGATCACCCCCATCCAGCGGGTCAGAAACCAAAGCAGGCCGTACAACATGGCAGCGGGACAAGATACGTTTGGCGGGCTTTTTGGCCTGGGCATGGACCCGGGCGGGAGCAGGGCCGGGGAAGGGCAGGAGTACGAACTGGGGCGTGGGCGTACAGGGCCAGGCCAGCCCGCCCGGCGCCTGCAAGCTGCCTGCAGGCGCCGCAACCCATAGGCCGGTGTCACCATTTGAACAGCCGGCGTGCGGCTTGATATGCAGCGGTGCCACATATCGCGCTGGGCTGCACGTGTAACGCGTTAAAAGGCACTTTGGTCATACATGCAGCTGCGCTCGTGTGCTGAATCCTTTCCATGCAAAGCGCTTTGGATATGGCATCTGTGGCACGGTAACGGGCAGCTCCCAGATGCCTTCCCATGGACAGGAGCCGCCATATACTTTGCTCCTTGACCATTGTTTACTCCAGGAATCTCGGGACGATATGAACCCATTGTCTTCTGGTATTGCCGGAAGAATCCACGGCCTCCGATATGGCCGGACCGTGGCCCTTCTTCTGCTGTGCCTATTCACAGCCACGGGCGCCTTGCAGGCGCAGGTAACGGCCGGCTTCACGCCGAGTCAGCCGGCCGCTTGCCCAGGTTCGTCCATTGTATTCACCAACACCAGTACCTACCCAGCGGGTGCGGACATGGTGTGGAGTTGGACTTTTCCCACGGGCTTGCCCAACGCGGACACCGCACGCAACCCGGACGTGTATTTTGGAACGCCCGGTCTTAAAACCGTGACCCTGACCGCCACCGATCTCAACGGCGGTGGCTCCGATGTGGTGGTGCAGAACATCACCATCTGGGTTCCGCCTACGGCGAACTTCACGCCCACCGTTCCGGATCCCTGCCGCCCTCTGGAGTACCAGTTTCTCAACCTCACCGCTCCGGGCGATGCACCCCTGAGCGGCTTCAACTGGAACTTTGGCGACGGCGGCGGACATGGCGGGGTCAACCCGGGCCATGCATTTCCAGCCACAGGAGGTCCCTTTTCCGTGACGTTGTTTGTACAGGACGCCAACGGCTGCCACGATGATGTGGCCATTGACGTAAACCCCACGGCCCCGCTTGATGTGGCCGTAAGCCTCGACACCGCTCTGACCTGCGGCCCCGGTCCCCTGGCTGTGAACTTCACCGCCGCCGCCAGCGGCGGGAGTGGTCCTTATACCTATGCCTGGGATTTTGGCGACGGTTCGTCTGGTGCCGGTCCCCTGGCCAACCATGTATATGCCGGCTGTGGCAGCTACGATGTGGTATTGACCGTTACGGACAACGACGCCTGTACGGTAGTTCAGAGCATGCCTGGTGCGGTGGACCTGTTTTGCCCCACGGTGGATTTCACCATGAGCGCGGATACGGTTTGCGCCGGTGAAGTGCTGCTGGTCAGCGATGCGTCTTCGCCGGGAGGCGGAACCAGCTACTGGCAGTTCATTTCCGGAGACCCCACCACCAACGACAACGGCAACAATTCCGGTTTTGTGTATTCCGCGCCGGGCACCTACACCATCAACCACTGCGTGCGCTATGCCAACGGCTGCGAAGATTGCCTGAGCCGCAATGTGGAAGTGCGCAACAAGCCCCTGGCCGGCAGCATTGTGGCCAGCGATTCGACGGCCTGCAGCCTGCCGTTCCAGCCCACCCTGAGCGCCATCGGTGCTACCGGTGTGGCCCCGATCAATTACGAATGGCAGATCAATGGGTCCACGTATGTGGGATCGGTGATCACCCCGACCTTCAACAGCCCGGGCACCTACGACGTGCGCCTGATCGTCACCGATGCCACGGGATGCACGGACACGATTTTGGCCAGCAGCCTTATCCGCGTTCGCGCGGCGCGCGCCGACTTTACGCTGGATCCGCCACTCGGCTGTGCCCCGTTCCAGACCACGGTGATGAACAGCAGTTCCTCGCCCATCATTCCCATCGACTCCTTTGTCTGGGACATGGGCGATGGCACCAGCTTCACGGCCCTGGCGGCGGACACGTTCTCCTACAATTTCGACAGTGTGGGCACCTACAACGTGCAGTTGGTGGCCTATACGCCGTTGGGTTGCCACGATACGCTTACACAAACGGTGCTCGTGGGGCAGGTCAACGCCGATTTTGAGTTGGTCAACGATACGGTTTGCTCGGTGGCCAATGTGCTGAACTATACCGAGTACTCCGACTACACCATCATGCACTGGGGCAATGGAGACAGCACCGTGCTGACCGATCCTCTGGGCGACTACAGCTATTTCTATGCGGGCATCGATACCATTACCCGCTTCACCATCACCATGACGGCCAGCTTCAACGGCTGTGTGGAAATGGTGCAACGGGACATCGTGGTGCTGCCGCCCGTGAGCTATGAGCGCATGGTCAGCCGCGACTGCTCGGATCCTTACACAGTGACGCTCCAGGTGGATTCCTCCATCCTGGTGGGCAGTTTCTGCTGGGATGTGGGCAATGGCGACACCCTCTGCGACCAGAACCCGGTCACGATCACCTTTCCAGGCGAAGGCATCTATCGGGTTTATCTGCGCGACCCGGACAACCCCTTCCTGGACACCATCTGCGTGCAGGACTTCTTCGAGATTCCCATCGTGGATGCCCAGGCGGACTGGTCGGCCAGCGACAGCATGGGCTGCGAAAGCCTGAGTGTGGGCTTCGGCAACGCCGACCCCAATCCGCTGTTCGATTCCCTGACCTACGTCTGGCAGATCGGCCCCGGCCTCTACACCGGTACCGAAGACGAAGTCTACGTGCCCGGCGACACCTTCAACTACACCTTCACCGTGCCGGACATCTATCCGGTGCGCATGCTGCCCCGCGACAGCAGCCTGTGCAACGCGGGTTATACGGACACCATCGTGATCAGCGACCTGCGCGCCTTTTTCATGATCGACTCGATCACGGGCTGCGTGCCGGCTACCGTGCACTTCCGGGACTCGAGCTACAACTACGCCAACGACCCGCGCCTGGCCATCACACGCTGGCAGTGGACCTTTGACAACCCGATGTGCCCCAACTACGACGGGCAGAATCCGCCGCCCTGCACCTACAATCCGGGGGACTACACGGCCTACCTGCGCGTGACCGATGCTGCGGGTTGCGTGAAAACCTATGGCCGGGCCTTCACCATCGGAGCGGACAACGTCAATGCCGCCTTCGGCCATACGGCCCCGGTCTGCGGCAACGACACAACCTACTTCAACAACGTGTCGACCTCGCCCAATGGCATTGCCTCGGCGTTCTGGGACTTTGGCGACGGGACCACGTCCACGGAGCTGAACCCGAAACACGTTTTCCCCGGAACGGGCACCTATTTTGTGCGCCTTCTGGTCACCGACAGCAACGGTTGTACGGATCCGCGTGCCCGCAACGTCAACGTGGTCATGGGCGATGTGGTGCCGGACTTCAGCATCACCTACCTGAGCACGGCCGTCTGCCCGCCCATCCCGGTGCGCTTCGACAACACCTCCCTGGGCAGCGTGGATTCGGTCCAGTGGTTCATCGAAAGCCAATCGGGCATTTTGATGCCGACCGGCGACTCGGCCTTCCACAACTACAACCAGTCGGGCTCCTGGGACATCACCATGGTGGTCATGGACGCCCGTGGCTGCACGGATACCCTGACGCGGGTGGACAC
Organism: Bacteroidia bacterium; assembly: GCA_030432405.1. Classification (GTDB taxonomy): domain Bacteria; phylum Bacteroidota; class Bacteroidia; order Chitinophagales; family BACL12; genus WGOA01. The sequence goes on from JAUIHG010000068.1 coordinate 11,205, forward strand.
GGTGTTCATTCCGGGCCCTACGGGCGAACTCTACCTCAGCCCGACGGAGGGCTGTGCCCCCCATACCGTCTCCTTCGACCTGGAGAACATCATCGCCGACCAGATTTTTGTGGACTTCGGCAACGGGGATACGCTGGAGGTCTTTGGGGACTTTGATTTCACCTACACCGATCCGGGGGCTTACTGCCCGCAACTGATCCTGCTGGACAGCCTGGGTTGCGAGACCACCTACAATTGCCCCAGCACCATCACGGTCTACGATGCGCCGCAGGCGGGTCTGGTGGTCGGCGATCCGTCCATCTGCGACGGCGGTCAGCTGTGGGTCTACGATACTTCCTTCGCCGCAGGCGCCAGTCCGATGGACAGCGTGCTGCTGGACCTCGGGGACGGCACGACATATGGCTTTGCCGGTGGCTTTGATTCCATTGCGCACACCTATGCCGCCAATGGCTTCTATACCGTAACCCTGGTGGCCATCAATGCAGCGGGCTGCACCGATACGGCCACTGCGGAGGTGGGCGTGGGCCCGCTGCCCACAGGTGGGTTCATCCCGCTGGACAGTGCGGGTTGTGCGCCGGTTTCGATCGGCATGCTGTTGACCGGTGTGGTGGCCGATTCGGCCTTCATCGACTGGGGCGACGGCACGGTGGACTATACCGATAGCCTGGCCATGCACACCTACACGGTGCCGGGCAGCTATACCCCGCGCATGATCCTGCGCGATGCCACGGGCTGCGAAATCGTGGTGGTCAACGGGTTCCCGATTCCGGTGGGCTATGCCCCCACGGCGGCCCTGGCCATTCCGGATACCAACGTTTGTGCCAACGACCCGGTTCTGATGCTCAACCTGACCCAGGACACGGTCTCCGATCCGAGCATCAACCCGGTGGACGAGGTGGTGCTCTTCTGGGACGGCTTGCCGATTGCCAGCGGCGTGGGCATGGACAGCGTGTGGCATCCGACCACCTTTGCCGACACCTTTCAGGTGGAATTGGTGGCCGCCAGCCAGTACGGCTGCGCCGATACCGCTCGCGCTGAAGTGACGGTCAACCGCCGTCCCAGCGGTAATTACGCTGTGGCGGATGGCATGGGCTGTGCCCCCTTTGATGCGGACGCTTACTTGCTCGGCCTGTCGGCCGACAGCGCCTGGCTGGATTGGGGCGATGGCACCCGGGAATTGGTCTCCGGAGGAAGCGCCAACCACGTTTACGCTACACCCGGCCTGTATCGGCCGAGCATGGAATTGCTGAACACCAACGGCTGCGCCTTTGCCGTGGACAATGTTGATACGGTGGTGGTGGCCTACCAGCCGGAGGCACGCCTGATGGTGCCGGACACCAGCCAGTGCCAGCGCGAGGCCTTTGACTTCATCAACCAGAGCGTGGACACGGTTGCCGACCTGCGCATCAATCCCATCGACGAGCTGCGCATGTACTTCGACGATGTGCTCATTGCATCGGGACCGAGCCTGGATACGGTGTCCTTCACCCACAACAATGCCGGGGACTTCCCGGTCTACCTGATCGCGTCCAATACCCAGGGCTGTGTGGACACGGCCCAGCAGATGCTGCGCGTCAACACGGTTCCCCTGGCCATTGCCGATGGCACGGCCGAGGTCTGCCGAGGCCTGGAGGCCGAGTTGGACGGCAGCGGTAGCCTGGCCGGCACCACGTACAGCTGGGCACCGGCCGCGGCGGTGGACGATCCGTCTTCGGCCGTGACCACGGCCAGCCTCAGTGCTTCAACCAGCTTTGTGCTGACGGTGGACAACGGCTTTTGCGCTTCGCAGGATTCCGTGCGCGTGCATGTGATCGAAAGCCTGGATCTGGCACCGGGGCCCGACCACGACATCTGCCTCAACGAGGTGGTCCAGCTGGGCGCCACGCTCAACACCAACCTGGATGGGGTGGAGTGGATCTGGAGCCCGTCCACGGGCCTCAACGACCCGAGTTCCCTGACGCCCTATGCGGCGGTTAACGGAGATGCGGCCTTCACCCTTACCGCCACCTGCGGTGACCTGGAAGAAGCCACAACCGTTTTTGTCACGCAATTGCCGCAACCGGCCGTGGAGGCCAGCGCCGATACCACGGTGCTCATTCTCGGCAGCAGCGTGGATTTGTTCGCCTCCGGCGAAGGCGGCACCGGCAGCTTGGGCTACCAGTGGGCGCAGACACCTGAATTGAGCTGCACCGAGTGCCCCGATCCGCGCGCCACCCCCGGCGGCGACCGCTGGTTCACCGTCACGGTGGTGGACGAGGAGGGCTGTGTGGACCAGGACTCGGTCTACCTGCGGGTGTACACCGACTGCCTCGGGGAGGACTTTGAAGTCGGCAAGGCGTTTTCGCCAAACGGCGACGGCCTCAACGATGCGTTTGCCTTCCGGGGTGAGACGATCGCGGACGTGGACTATGTCCGGGTCTGGAACCGCTGGGGCGAACTGGTCTTTGAAACCGGACAGATCAACGATTTCTGGGACGGGACCCACCGCGGGAATCCGCTGAACCCGGCCGTCTTTGCCTGGGCCATTCGGGGCACCTGCCTGAACGGCGAACCTTTTTTGAGAACCGGGGACGTGACCCTGATTAAGTAAGCCGGTACCTTCACTCATCCCATATCGGGTTGCTGCTGCCGTGCCTTGCGGCCGGCCATCAACCCCACCATATATCCTCATGCCTTCGATACCGGCGGCCATAACCCCGCCACAACCCTGGAGACCATGAACCGCATTTGTTCCCAATTCCTGATTTTGACAATGGTCGTGATAAGTGGTGCATCCTTGCCCGTGATGGGCCAGGATGCCCGCTTCTCACAATTTTTCACGACCCCGCAACTGGTCAACCCCGCGTTTACCAGCCTGTTTCAGGGCGACTACCAAGTCTCTCTGAACTACCGCAGCCAGTGGCGGTCTGTCATGGACAATCCCTACAGCACGATTGCTGCAGCGGGGAGCATGAAAGTCTATCCGCGTTTTGCGGATTGCGATTACGTTGGCCTGGGCTTTGACCTGTTGGCCGACCGCGCCGGAGCCCTGTCCTTCGGCACCGTACAGGCCAACGTGTCGGCGGCCTATTACAAATCCCTCAACGGCCGGGGCACCCGATTTCTCGGCCTCGGTTTTTCGGGTGGCGTGGCCCAACGCAGCCTGAACTACGATCCGGCCACAGATTTCCTGGAACCGGGCGAAGCCCTGGCCACCGAGCGTTTCGGCTTTGCCGACGTGTCGGCAGGCCTGGTTTACAGCCACATGATCAACCGCGAGGCCTACTGGTACGCCGGGGGCTCCATGTTCCACCTCAATACGCCCGAGCAAGGCTTTTTAAACAGCAGCCGTGGACCGACCGGCATCGGGGAGCCGCTGGACATGCGCTATGTGCTGCACGGCGGAGGCAGTTTTCCCCTGACCGAGCGCTGGCACCTGCGCCCGTCGGTGATGTGGCAACGCCAGGGCGCGCATATGGAAACGGTGGCCGGGAGCTTCCTGAAGTTTGAAACGGCCACCGGGCCGAAGGCCGAACGCGGCAATGCCGTGCACCTCGGAGCCTTCTACCGCCTCAAGGATGCGCTGTTGGTGGCCGGCAGGCTGGACTTCAACCACTATTACCTGACCATCAGCTACGACGTGACCACCGGCAAATTGACGGATGCCAATTACGGTGCGGGCGGTCTGGAAATCTCCTTGGCCAAGGCCCTGTTCCGCGACAAGCGGCCCAGCTGCCCTTCGCCGGTGGACTGTCCGCTGTTCTGATCCTGTGGCTTGGCCCCTGACGGCAAGCCCCCATAAAAAAAGCCCGGCACGGATCTTTGGAGACCGTGCCGGGCTTTTGCTTTTGGGCATGCGGGTCAGAACTGGTGCACCACCAGGCCGGAGCGCAGTTTGGGCTCAAACCAGGTGGACTTGGGCGGCATGACGTCGCCGGAGTCGGCCACTTCCATCAGCTGACCGATCGAAACGGGGTGGATGGAAAAGGCGCAGGCCATTTCTCCGCTGTCCACACGGCGCTCGAGTTCGCCCAATCCGCGGATGCCGCCCACAAAGTCGATGCGGTCGTCGGTGCGTTGGTCGGTGATGCCAAAAACCGGATCGATGACCCGTTCGCTGAGCACATGGATGTCCAGGGACTCAATCGGATGGCTTTCGTTGGCCAGGCCGGGCTTGAGCTCCAGGCGGTACCACTGGCCGGGAAGGTACAGGCCGTAGCAGTAGTTGTCCTCCGGGGCATAGGCTTCGCCGACAGGCGATACGTCAAAGTCCTTGCCCAGCGCCTCCAGCAGGCCTTCGGCCGAAAGGCCGTTGAGGTCCACGATCACCCGGTTGTAATCGATGATCTTCAGCTGGTCGGCCGGGAAGAGCACGCTGAGGAAGAAGTTGTATTCCTCCTCTCCGGTGTGGTTTGGGTTGGCTTCCTGCATGGTCTTGCCCACCTTGGCCGAAGAGGCCGCGCGGTGGTGGCCATCGGCAATGTAGGTGGCCGGAACCATGCGTTTGAACTGGCTGGTCAGGTCGCGCACGAGGGAGCGGTCGTCAACCACCCAAAGGGTATGGCGCACGTTGTCGTCGGCCATGAAATCCGCGTCGGGGTCCTGGTCGGCCAGCACACCTTCAATCAGGTTGTCGATTTCGTGCACCCCCGGATAGGTCAAAAACACGGGGCCGGGATGCGCCCGCAGTGTTTTCATATGGTTGATGCGGTCGTTTTCCTTGACCGGACGGGTAAACTCGTGCTTTTTGATGACGTCGTTGAAATAGTCCTCATTGCTCGAGCAGGCCACCAGGCCAACCTGGGCATGGGCACCCATGATCTGGCGGTAGACGTAGTAGGCTTCCTTACGGTCGGGGACCAACCAACCTTTCTGGATGAACAGTTCCAGGTTTTCACGCGCCTTGTCGTAAACCGCCTGGCTGTAAGGGTCGGTATCTTCCGGCAAATCGATCTCCGGTTTGGTGATGCGGAGAAAGGACTTTTCGTTGCCGGCGGCTTCCTGCCGGGCCTCGGTGCTGTTGAGGACGTCGTAGGGGCGTGCGGCAACCGCATCGGAAAGTTCTTCGGGCGGACGCAGGCCGCGGAAAGGTCGGATGATGGCCATCGTGGTTTCCGTTTAAAGGTGGAGTAGAGGAGGGGATGGTTCGCCGGCCAGCCGGCGAACACGATGCGCGCGAGAGCATAAGCGCTCCCTGCACATTGGCGCCGGCAAAGGTAGGGTTTTGCGGGACCCCGGATCGGTCTTGTTCGGTCTTGTCTGCGCCGGTACCCGGGCTGGATCAGCCCTGGAAATGCGCAATCAGGTGATCGGCCATTTCCAGCCCGATGCGGGCCTGGGCTTCCACCGTGGAGCCGCCGATGTGCGGGCTGATGGATACGCGCTCGTGGCGGGAGAGGGCTGCATTGACCTCGGGCTCCCCGTCAAACACGTCCAGTGCCGCGCCGCCGATGTGTCCGCTGTTCAGGGCCTCCAGCAAGGCGGCTTCGTCGATGGCTCCACCGCGGGCGGCATTGAGCACCAGGGCTCCGGGTTTCATCTTGCCCAGTTCAGCGGCACCCAAAATGGCGGGATTGCCGGCCTTGAAAGGCAGGTTCAGGGAGACCACATCGCTTTCGGCCAGCAGTTGGTCCATGGAGACCACGTCGACCGAGACCTGGAGGGGATCCATGCCGTGGATGTGGACGGGCACGGACACGTTGCCGGGCGTTCGGCGGTGGGCCAGGACGCGCATGCCGCTGCCCAGGGCCAGGCTGGCCAGAGCCTGCCCGATCCGGCCGAAGCCGATAATGCCCATGGTCTTGCCGCCCAGTTCGCGGCCTTTGCCGCAGGCCTTTTTGAGGGACTTGAAGCCTGCCGAGTCGGTGCCGGGCATGCTGCGGTTGGTCTGGTGCAAAAAACGGGAAAGGCCGTAGGCGTGGGCCATGCACAGCTCGGCCACGCTCTCGGAGCTGGCCGCAGGCGTATTGTGGACCGCAATGCCCTTGCCACGCGCGTAATCCACGTCGATGTTGTCCATGCCCACACCGCCGCGGC
>JAUIHG010000069.1 GCA_030432405.1 Bacteroidia bacterium
CCTGGAATGTCAGAGGCGTACGGCACCATGTCCTGATCGACCACGATCCCCAGGAGGAGCCATGAGCTTTGCGACACACGCGGCGAAAAGATCCAATCTCGATCAACTAGATCTTTTCGGCTACGATGTTCCCATGCCTGCGACCATCGACATGCCACCGCCCCTCTCGGGGATCCCAGCCCTCCCCGCGGTCGACGGCGGATTCAAGACAGTGCTTGCTGATCCGCCCTGGCAGTTCAACAATCGGACCGGCAAGATGGCGCCGGAACATAAGCGGTTGAGTCGTTACGCCACGTTGGACCTGGGTTTTGCCTTCGACCTGGTCTTCGACGAGTCGGATACGCTGGAAAACTTCAGCGCGTGTACGGCGCGTTTCACCAAGCCCTAGACCGAACGCTGCCCAGTGCGCTACACTGGGCCCTGCACCCTGCTGCTCCAGCCCCCCACCATGCGCCCAACGCTGTATCTGCCTCTCGCCTCTGTGCTGACCTTGTTGTTGGCCGCCTCCTGCAAACCCGCCGACACCCTGGCGCCCCGCTGGGACGTGCATCCAGCCCCACCCAGCGTGATTGTGCTCGGCGATCCCTTGCCCGAGTTCCAGGTCCTGGCGGAAGACAACCGCGATTTTGACATCGCCGAACGCGTGGTGGTGGACGGGCAGGTCAATCCGGACCGTTGGGGAGACTACCCCCTCACCTACCGGGCCACGGATGCCGCCGGCAACAGCACCGACACCAGCTTCAGCATCACTGTGACCATGGCCCCGCGCAGCTATTGGAGCACCGCCTGGAGTGCGCAGGACTCCTGTGCAGACGGCAGCATGTTCAGCTATACGGCCGGCATCCAGGACTGCGATTGCCCAGAAGACCAGGTCCAGCTCTTCAACCTGGGCAATTTTGGCCCCGGCAGCTATGTGGACCTCGACCTGGCGGGCGATTTCCTGGAACGTTTCAACGTTTCCCGCAGCACCTCCTCGCTGACCTGGGCCGGGACCGGCAGTGCCGCACGCAGCGGCGATACCCTGCAGGTCGATTGGACCGTGGACAACGGCGCCACCGTGCTGCAATGCCGCACGGAATTGACGCGCTGAAAGGTCCCGTTGCGGCCGCCGATCGGTCCGGCATCCGGCCTTCTGTTAAGGCATCGTTAAAAGATGCGGACAAATCCGTTAATTTTAAGGGTGCTCCGCTTGCATTCCCGCTGCAACTGCCCCGGCTTTGGCCCGGGCCCCGCTGCCCGTCTGAGGACAGGGCTGCTCGTGCTGGGCGTGCTGATTGGCGTGGTGTTCGCCGGGACCGGCGAAAGCAACGCCCAGACAACCTCCCGCGACCCGCTGCCGGAACAGCAGCGCATCATCCCCGGAGAGTGGCTCGTGCAGTTGGTTCCCGCCACGGCCGATGGCCCATCGGCGGAAGCCCTCCTGCAAGGGCTTATGGCCCGGCATCCGCGCATCCATTCCTGGACGGCGCTTTCGGCTGGATTGGGCCTGTACCGCCTGGACGGCGAAGCCTGCCCCGACGCCAAATCCCGCCAAACCTTCCTGCACGGACTGGGCCGCGAGGATGCCGTATTGCGCGTGCAGGCCAACCACCGCCTGCAACGCCGCGAGATTCCCAGCGACCCGAGTTTCAACCTGCAGTGGGGCATGCTCAATCCCGGCGGAAGCGGCACGGAAGACGCGGACATCGACGCCACCGAAGCCTGGGACATCACCACCGGCGGGCTGAACGCCAACGGGGACAGCATCGTCATTGCCGTGATCGACGACGGCTTTGATCTGGACCACGAGGACCTTTGGTTTTGGACCAACCGTTCCGAAATCCCCGGTGACGGGCTCGACAACGACGGCAACGGCTATACCGACGACTACGTGGGCTGGAATCCGGTCCAGGACACCAGCCACCTTCCCCTGGCCCTGCACGGCACCCACGTCTGCGGCATTGCCGCCGCCCGGGGCAACAACGGCATCGGGGTCAGCGGCGTGAACTGGAGCACGGCCGTGCTGCCGGTCTATTCCACGCTGGAAGAGGACGATGTGGTGGCCGCCTACGCCTATGTGCACGCCATGCGCAAGCGCTACGACCAGACCGGTGGCGCGCAGGGCGCCTATGTGGTGGTGACCAATTCCTCGTTCGGGGTGGACTTCGCCGATCCGGCGGATTACCCGATTTGGTGCGCCATGTACGACAGCCTCGGCGCGCTGGGCATCCTAAGCCCCGCGGCCACCATCAACGCCAACCTCAACGTGGACGCGATCGGCGATGTGCCCACGGCCTGCGAAAGCCCCTTCATGATCGCGGTGACCAACACCAACGACAACGACAACCTCCAGAGCGCCGGTTACGGCGCCACGACCATCGACCTGGGCGCACCCGGCACCGGCGTGTATTCCACAACGCCGGGCAACAATTACGGCTTCAACACCGGCACCTCCATGGCCACCCCGCACGTGGCGGGAACCATCGCCTTGATGCACGCTGCGGCGTGCGAACGCTTTGCCAACGACTATGCGCTCGACCCGCCCGGTATGGCGCTGTTGATGAAACACTACCTGCTCAGCGCTGCCGATCCGGTGGCCGACCTGCACGAGCGCAGCGTTTCCGACGGCCGTCTGAACGTGTTCAAGGCCATCGACAGCATGCTGGAAAACTACTGCCGCGCCAGCGGCGGCATCAGCACGGGCACGCCTTCCGGCGAAAGCATGCCCTGGCGCATCCTGCCCAACCCCGCACCAGGTGCCTTTCAGGTGGCCTGGTCCGAAAGCCGCCTGGAGGAAAGCGAGCTGGTCCTGCTGGACCTGGCCGGTCGGGTGCTGCAGCGCCGCCGGGTGCCCGCCGGCACCACGCAGCTCAGCTGGGATCCGGGCGCCCTGCCCAGCGGCAGCTACCTGATCCGCGATGCGCGCGGGCACGTGGGCAAGCTCCTGCGGCCCTGAGCCTGCGCGCGGGTTGACGCCCTGGTGTGTTTTGTGGAGCGTGGTATTGTGCGTGGTGAAGCGCCGAGGCGCGTCGTTTTCCGCCGTTTTCCACAGCCACAGACCGGAACCTGCACAAGTCGTTGTTGCCGGGCGCGGACAGCCCTGTAATTTGGCGCGATGCCCGCCGACCCCTCCGCGCTTTCTCCGCCAGCCTCCCTCCGCCCGTCCAGCCCCTCGGCCTCGCGCCCTTCCGGAACTTCGGCCCCTGAAGCCGCGCCAGCGGACAGCGCACAGGATACTGCCGCACCGCAGACCACCGCCAGCAGCGCCAGCACAGGCGCGCCTCATGCCATCACCAGGGCCAGCGCCCGCTGGGTGGCCGAGCCTTTTGACGCCGAGGCTAGCCGGGCCCTGCAGCAGCAGCTCAGGATCCACCCCATCCTCTGCCGGCTTTTGGTGCAGCGCGGCATCGAAGACTACGCCGCCGCGCGGCGCTTCTTCCGTCCCAGCCTGGACGACCTTCACGATCCGCTTTCGCCGGAGGCGGGCATGGCCGGCATGCCCGAAGCCCTGGACCGCCTGGACCGGGCGCTGCAAAACGGGGAGCACATCCGCATCTACGGCGATTACGACGTGGACGGCACCACCGCCGTGGCCCTTGTCTACGGTTTTCTCCGCCAGCAGCACGGCGGGCGGATCGACTACTACATTCCGGACCGCTACGCGGAAGGCTACGGCCTTTCGGAGCGCGGCATCCAAAACGCCATCGAAGCGGGTGTGGACCTGCTGGTGACCGTGGACTGCGGCATCAAGGCCAACGCGCGCATTGCCGAGGCCCGGGCTGCAGGCATGGACGTGATCGTCTGCGACCACCATTTGCCGCCGGCGGAATTGCCTCCGGCGAACGCCATCCTCGACCCCAAACGCGCCGACTGCCCCTATCCCTATACCGAACTCTGCGGCTGCGGGATCGGTCTGAAACTGGTGCAGGCCTGGTGCCAACGCCATGGCCGCCCGGATTCCGAGTGGCAGGCCTACCTGGACCTGGTGGCCGTGGCCATCGCTGCGGATATTGTGCCGATGACCGGCGAAAACCGCATCCTGGCCGTGCACGGCATGCAGCGGCTGGAGCAAAAACCCCGGCCCGGCCTCAAAGCCCTCATGGACGTGGCCGGCATCAAAGCGCCCATCAGCACCCGCGACCTGGGTTTCGGCCTGGGGCCGCGCATCAACGCCGCCGGCCGCATGGGCCACGGCCAGGACGCCGTGCAGCTGCTGCTGGCCGAATCCATGGCGGAGGATGAAAACGCCGCCCTCGATGCCGCCAAGGGCCTACACAAGCAAAACGAAGACCGCAAGCACCAGGACCGCAGCATCACCCAGGAGGCCCTCGCGCAGATGGCCGCCTGGCCGGACCTGGACCAGCGCGTCAGCACCGTGGTGCACGCGCCGCACTGGCACAAGGGCGTGGTAGGCATTGTGGCCAGCCGCCTGATCGAATGCGTGCACCGGCCCACCGTGGTGCTCACCCGGGATGCGTCCGGAGGCTGGACGGGCTCGGCGCGTTCGGTGCCCGGCTTTGACCTGCACGAAGCCATCGCCGCCTGCGGCGACCTGCTGGACCGTTTTGGCGGCCATACCCATGCCGCCGGCCTAAGCCTCCCGGATGCAAACCTGCCCGCGTTCCGCGAACGCTTCGAGGCCGCCGTGCGCACGCGCATCCGGCCCGAGCACCTCGAACCGGAACTGCGCATTGCCGCCGAACTGCCGCTGCACGAGGTGCAACCCGGCTTTTACAAGATCCTGCGCCAGTTTGCGCCCTTCGGTCCGGGCAATCCGGCCCCGGTGTTCCGCGCGGGACCGGTGCAGGACACCGGCCGTTCCCGCTGTGTGGGCCGCGACAACAGCCACCTCAAGCTCGAGGTGCAATCGGCGCCAGGCAGCGGGCTTCCCAGGGCTTTTGGCAGCGGCATTGCCTTCGGCCGTGGGGCCGAATGGACGGACCTTTGCCGCCATCCCCTCGAGCTGGCCTTCGAGCTGGAGGAGAACACCTGGCAGGGCAAAACCCGATTGCAACTGCAGGTGAAGGATCTTCGCGCGGCCGCGCGGTAATCCCGCGGCAAACCCGCGGCAAATCCCATACCGCGCAAAGCCCCGCGCAATAGGCCGCGCAGCATCAGCGCCACGCACCGCTAGCCCATGCTTTTGTCCAATTGCCTGCCCATGCCCGCCTTGCACCGTCCCCCATTTGAAGCGTTCGCGCGCCAGCGCACCGTGTTGCTGGTGCTCCTGGTCTTCAGCACGGCCTTTTCCACCCGACTGCAGGCCCAGGTGCTCAACTCCACCCTGGCCGAGGACCCCATCAGCGCGCATTGGCGCGACCAGGGCAGTGCCTTCAATCCCGCCTGGGCCGGCGCCTCCGGCGAAGGCACCCTGTTCCTCGGCGGCCAGAACCTCGTCGGCGTGCTCGACGAGCTCAGCGGCGGTTCCTCCACACTGGGCGTGCGCGCACCGATCGGCAACAGCACGGAAGAGCCCGGGCAAAAAGCCCTGGCCACTGCACCTCCGCTCACCTTCACCGCCGACGTGCAGTACAGCTACGTGCCCTTTGTGGCGCGTTACGTGACCGGCAACGTGGGTTTTGCCTACCGCGTGCTCAACGAATCCGAACACCGGGTATGGGTGGGCGGTACGGTTGGCCTTGGCAGCCGGGAGTTCATCACCAACTTCGGCGGACAACCCGACCCGCTGGGTCAGCCCACCCGCTTTTACCCCAACCTGAACGCCGGGCTGTGGTACCGCTACCAGGGCTTCCACTTTGGCGCCGGCGGCACGCACCTGGGCAACCCCACGGTGGACTACGGGGCCAACACCACCCGGACCATCCAGCAGCGCTTTTACGTGCTGGTGGCCTATGAGGTCCCCGGCGACGGCTTTTTGGTCACCCCGGCCATCTGGACGCGCTATGTCAACGGCAACGGCATCCTGAGCGATTTCCTCGTGGACGCGGAGCTCGGCGGCGGTTTTGAGGCAGGCGTGGGCTACCGGATCGACCTGAGCCGCAGGCCGATTCCCAACCCCTCCAATCCCCTAGTGGCCCAGCGTTTTCAGCAGATCATCGCCACGGCCGGCCTGCGGGTGGCGGATGTGCTCACGCTGCGGGGCAGCTACCTTTACACGCCCGGCACCTTTGTGATCGAGCGCAACAACGTGGAGGCTTCACTGGTGTACCGCTTCCGCAAAGGCTGAGCCGCTGCCCGCGCTTGCTGCTGGCCTCTGCTGCGCCGTCCCTGTTGTCTCGCCTCGGTTGCCCGCCTCTGCTCCAACCCCTATGGTCCTCGAAGCCCACAACCTCGTCAAGAAATACAAAGGCCGCGCAGTGGTCAACGACGTGGACGTGCGCGTGGCCCAGGGCGAAATCGTGGGCCTGCTCGGCCCCAACGGCGCGGGCAAGACTACCAGCTTTTACATGATCGTGGGCCTGATCAAACCCTACCAGGGCCGCGTCAGCCTCGACGGCCGGGACATCACCGGCCTGCCCATGTACAAGCGCGCTCAATTGGGCATCGGCTACCTGCCGCAGGAGGCTTCGGTGTTCCGCAAAATGCGCGTGGAAGACAACATCGCCAGCGTGCTGGAGATGACCGGGCTTTCGCGCGGGGAGCGCGAACGCAAACTCGAAACCCTGCTGGACGAATTCGGCCTGCAGCACGTCCGCCGCTCCAACGGGGATGTGCTCTCCGGGGGCGAACGCCGCCGCACCGAAATTGCGCGTGCCCTGGCCGTGGATCCCAAGTTCATTTTGCTCGACGAGCCCTTTGCGGGCATCGATCCGATCGCCGTGGAGGACATCCAGGGCATTGTGTCGGAATTGAAGCGCCGCGGCATTGGCGTGCTGATCACCGACCACAACGTGCAGGAAACCCTGTCCATCACCGACAGGGCCTACCTGCTGTTTGAAGGCCGGATTCTGAAGGCCGGAACGGCCGAAGAACTCTCCGAAGACGAGCAGGTGCGCAAGGTCTATCTGGGCCAGAATTTCGAGCTGCGCCGCAAGGTGCCCAGCGGTGTGGTGCCGCCTGGATCGGTGCCGCCCGCGGCGGACGATGTATTGCCCTGATCGCCCTCGTTTTTTGGGCAAGCGCCGTGTATTTGCGGTGCCGCGCAATCGGGTCCCGTGCCTATCTTGAAGCGTGGCCCGAAAACCCAACCTGCCCCAACTGCCGCCCTTTCCGCCCCTGCCCCGCCTTTCCGGAGACGGTGCCCGCGGCGTGTTCAACAGCGTCTTTTCCTGGATGCTGCGCCAGCGTTTTGGCCAGATTGAGCACTTCATGCGCCATCCCCAGGAAACGCAGGAAGAACTGTTCGGTTACCTGATCGGCAAAGGACGGCGCACCGCCTGGGGCAAACAACACGGCTACGGCGAACTCAAACCGGGCTTTGACGGGCTGGAACGGTTCAAGGACCAGGTGCCCATTTCCGATTATTCGGATTTGCAGCCTTGGATCGAACGCATCATGGCCGGCGAACAGCAGATCCTCTGGCCTTCGGAGATCACCTGGTTTGCCAAAAGCTCCGGGACCACCAGCGCCAAAAGCAAATTTATCCCAGTCAGCAAGGAGTCGATGGACGACTGCCATTTCAAGGCGGGCCGGGACCTGATGGCCATCTACTGCCTGCGCTACCCCAACACCCAGGTCTTCTCCGGCCGGGGCCTGGTCATGGGCGGCAGCCACCAGGTCAACAAGCTCAACGAAAGCTCCTACTTCGGCGACGTCTCGGCGGTGATGATGCAAAACATGCCCATGGCCGCGCGCTTCATCCGCACCCCGGACCTGTCCATTGCGCTGATGGACGACTGGGAGGAGAAGATCCAGGCCATGGCCGAGACCACCATCAAGCAGAACGTCACCCACATGGCCGGGGTGCCGACCTGGACCCTGGTGCTGATCGAACGGATCTTTCAACTGACCGGGGCCGACAACCTGCGCGAGGTTTGGCCCAACCTCGAATTGTACATCCACGGCGGGGTGAGCTTTCAGCCCTACCGGGACCGCTTTGCGGAATTGATTCGCCCGCTGGCGGGCGAAAAAAACGGCGCCACCAAGGGTGCGGGCAGTGCGGCAGGCTCCGGGCTTACGGCCGGCGAGACGGCCAGCCAGCCCATGCGCTACCTGGAGACCTACAACGCCTCGGAGGGCTTTTTTGGCATCCAGGACAAGCTGGACCGGGAGGACATGCTGCTGATGCTGGACTACGGCATTTTTTACGAGTTCATCCCTTTTGCCCACCTCGAAGACGCCAATCCGCCGACGGTGGGCCTGGACCAGCTGGAGGTCGGCAAGATCTACGCGCCGGTCATCAGCACCAACGCCGGGCTGTGGCGCTACCGCATCGGGGACACCATCCGGGTCACGGACGACGCGCCCTTCCGCGTGCAGGTGGCCGGGCGGATCAAGCATTTCATCAACGCCTTCGGCGAAGAGGTGATCGTGGACAATGCCGATGCCGCCATCCGCGCGGCCTGCAAGGCCACCGGCGCGCACGTGCGCGAATACACCGCCGCCCCGGTCTATTTTGAGGCCGGCCAGAAAGGCGCGCACGAATGGCTGATCGAGTTCGAGCAGCCCCCGCGCGAAAACGCGGGTGGCATGGGCGGCTTTGTAGAGGCCCTGGACCAGGGGCTGCAGGCCGTCAATACCGATTACGCCGCCAAGCGCTTCAAGGACATGGCCCTGCGCCTGCCGACGGTGCATGCCTTACCGGAAGGCAGTTTCCACCAATGGCTCAAAGCGCGCGGAAAGCTGGGTGGACAACACAAGGTGCCGCGTTTGTCCAATGGGCGCGAATTGGTCGAAAAACTCAAGGCGCAGGCGGGCCTTGGTGGATAACTTCCAAAGGCCCTAGCTCCCTGAAAAACAGGAGCTTGCGCCACCATTTCCGGTCATTTTCAGGACTTATCCTGTCATTTTTGGGTCCGAACTGCAACTTATCCACAGACTGTCCGTAATTCTACAGCATAGGCCTTTCTATGCTCCTACCTGATCCCAACTCCGAACAAGACCTCCCTTCCCACCGCCGGCTGCGTCCCCTATCCCCAATTCGTGGGCGCAGTGCTTTTAGCCGGCCAAGCCCGGAGGCTTTGGTGGAGGCCCTGAGCGCCGCCGAAGCCCTTCCCGGTGTGCGCCCTGCCGATGTGCAGCCCACGGATGGCCTGCCGGCCGGTCAGGGTTTGCTTTCGCTGGAAGCGGAAAACGCGGCCCTGAAGGCCGAACTGGCCCAACTCAAACGGCAGGTGGCCCAGCAAAAGCAGTTGGATGAACGCCTGGCCGGCGAAAACGCCGCAGACGGCAGCTCCACGCTCATCACCCTGGCCGATACCCTGCCCATTCCGGTCTACCTCATCGATGTGGACCGCAACGAGACGCTGCTGGACAACGACCGGATGGACGAACTGCTGGGTTATGCGCCCGGGCAGCTGGACCGCCTTCGCCGGGCGGCGCTCGTGCACCCCGAAGACCGCGGCATCCGGGACAGGGTGCTGGAGGCCCTGCGGGCCTCGGACGACCAGAAAGTCCACCACAGCGTCATGCGCCTGCGCCACCGGCTCGGCGAATGGCGCCGTTTTCATTTTTACGACCGCGTGCTGGAACGCCATCCCGACGGGAGCCCCAAGCGCCTGATCGGCTGCGCCGAATGCCGCGACGCCACGGCCATGCAGGCCGAAAACCGCGCAGATGCGCTGGAGCGCGAGCGCCACATGCTGCGCCGCATCCTGGCGGCCATGCCCCAGGCTTGCATTATGCAGTTTGACCAGGACGGCATCATCCAACTGGTGGAGGGCGCCGACCTGCAGGCCTGCGGCGGGGATCCCGAAGCGCTGATCGGCCGGGCGGTGGGTTCGCCGGGCTTGCCCGGCCATGCCGGACGCATTCCCGAAGACCGCTACCGCCAATGCCTGCGCGGCGAACGCCAGCAGTTGGAACTGCACGCGGGTGAAAGCGTCTACGCGCTGTCGCTGATTCCGCTGTACGCCGAACCGCAGCGTGCTTCGGTAGACCCCACGGACGCCTTGACCATGCTGCTGCAAGGTGCTGCACCCCAGGGCCGGCGTGTGATCGGCGGTCTGCAGGTGCTCATGGACATCAGCCGCCATGTGCAGCCCCAGGAGCAGCTCGAACAGCAGATGATGGACCTGGCCGAGGACAACGAGACCCTGCGCCAGTGCCTGACCGATACCCGCGAGCTGGAGCGCTCCGTGCTTTCGGCCGCCCATGACCTCAAGCAGCCCATCCGCAGCATCCACTCCTTTGCCCAGTTGCTCGAACGGCGCCTGGTCATGGACCTCAAAAAGCGGGAGCCCGAGGCCGAGGCCCATGTGTTGCCCGCCGACCTGGCCGACTGCCTGGCCTTTATCCGCCAGGGCTCCAAGCGCATGGAAGCCATGGTGGAAG
Organism: Bacteroidia bacterium; assembly: GCA_030432405.1. GTDB lineage: Bacteria > Bacteroidota > Bacteroidia > Chitinophagales > BACL12 > WGOA01. The sequence continues at coordinate 10,372 of JAUIHG010000069.1, forward strand.
GCATGATGGCCTTCGGCGAAGCCAGCGAAGCGGCCGCAGCGCCCGACGCCGAACCCGTGGCGCTCAACGAGTGCCTGGAAAACGTGCTGCACAACCTGGCCCAGCAGATCGGGGAAAAGCAGGTGCAGGTCATCTACACGGACCTGCCCACCGTCTCTGGTTTCCCGCTGGACATCGGCAAACTGCTGCAGAACCTGGTGTCCAACGCCATCAAGTTCAACGACAAGGCCTATCCGGAGGTGGTGGTGGAGGCTTTCGCCGAAGGCGAACGCTGGCATTTGACCGTGACCGACAACGGGATCGGCATTCCGGAAAACGCGCGGGAGAAGGTCTTCGGGCTTTTTGAGCGCCTGCACTCCAAGGACGAATACGAAGGGGCCGGGATCGGCCTGGCGCTCTGCCGCAAGATTGTGGACCGCCACGGCGGCGCCATCTGGATCGACTCGGTGCCCGGCAGCGGCACGACCTTCCACGTGACCCTGCCTATGCACGATCCGGCCCGGGTGCCGGTGGAGGTGATGGGTTGAGGCGGCGCGGGGTGCCCGCTTTTGGCGCCGGACCTGTCGCGCGAGGCGGGTGGCGTACCGCGCAGCCCTGGCGGCTGCCCCCTACTTCTCGCGTTCCGTCACGTAGCGCACCAGTTGCTCCATGCTGTCCCGGGCCTCCGAGGCGGGGAAGCTGCGCAAGATGTCAAAGGCCTGTTCCTGATAGCGGTACATGGCCTTTTCGGCGTATTGCATGCCGCCGCTGTCGCGGACAAAGGCCATCACCTCTTCGACCTTCGCGCGGTCGTCGCCGCCACCCTTGACCAGGCGGATGATGCGCCGCCGCTGGCCTGCGCCGGCCTGGTTGAGCGCGTAGATCAGGGGCAGGGTCATTTTGCGCTCCTTGATGTCGATGCCCGTGGGCTTGCCGATGCCACTGGCTTTGCCCTTGGATTGGGCTGTGCCGTTGGCGCTGGCCGTGGGTGCTCCACTGGCCTGCATGGGCCCGTAGTCGAACAGGTCGTCCTTGATCTGGAAGGCGATCCCGATGTGTTCGCCGAAGGCGTGCATGCGGTCCACGCAGTCCTGGTCTTCGGTGGCCGAGGCCGCACCCGCCGCGCAGGAGGCCGCGATGAGGCTGGCGGTTTTGCGTCGGATGATGTCGTAATAGACGGCCTCCTCAATGTCCAGGCGGCGCGCCTTTTCCATTTGCAGGAGTTCGCCTTCGGCCATTTCCTTGACCGCGCGCGAGGTGATCTCCAGGATGCGGGTCTGGTTGCGTTCCAGGCTCAGCAACAGGCCACGGCTCAGGAGGTAGTCGCCCACCAGTACGGCGATCTTGTTTTTCCAGAGGTGGTTGATGGAGAAAAAACCGCGGCGCAGGTCCGCGTCGTCCACCACATCGTCGTGCACCAGGGTGGCGGTGTGCAGCAGTTCAATGAGGCTGGCGGCCGTGTGCGTGGCCTCGCCGGTGCCGCCACAGAGCTTGGCGGCCAAAAACACGAACATGGGCCGGACCTGCTTGCCCTTGCGCTTGACGATGTAGAGCATCACCCGGTCCACCAGGGCCACGTCGCTTTTCACGCTTTCGCGGAACTTGCGTTCGAAGTCCTGGAGTTCAGCCTGGATGGGCTGCTGTATGGCGGTGAGCGCATTGGCCATGCGGGGCAAAGCTAATCCGCAAAAGACCGATCTTGCCGCCGGGCTGGAACCTACAGACAGGGTCGGCCCAGCCCCTCCCATTTGGTCCGGGCCCGTGCTTGTGCCCAGTCCGGACCTTGGGCCAAAACCCCGCTCCTGCCCGATATGGAACAACGCAACATTCGCCTGGAAGGCGCCGATGGACGCCCCTTTTTGATGGACGTGTTTTCGCCGGAAGGCGAACATCCGCGCGGTGCCCCGGAAGAAGGCCACCACGGCCTGGTCGTGTTCTGCCACGGCTTCAAGGGCTTCAAGGACTGGGGCTGCTGGGACCTGCTGGCCAGGGCTTTTGTGGAGGAGGGCTACGCGTTTGCCAAGCTGAACTGGAGCCACAACGGCACCACGGTGGACGATCCCCTGAACTTTGCGGACCTGGAGGCCTTTGGGCACAACAATTTTTCCAAAGAGCTGGAGGACCTGGAGCGGGCGCTGGATTGGATTTTGGCGGGCGACCAGCTCGAAGCCCACCACATCGACCCGGACAACGTGACCCTGATTGGCCACAGCCGCGGCGGGGCCACGGTGCTGTTCAAGGCCGTCGAAGACGAACGCGTGACGCGCGTGGTGACCTGGGCCGGCGTGGGCAGCCTGAAAAGCTATTTCCGCGCCGAGGAGGTGGACGAATGGCGTGCCGCTGGCGTGCACTACATCGACAATGCCCGCACCGGACAGCGCATGCCCCTGTATTTCCAACTGCACGAGGACATCGCCAACAACCCCGAACGGCTGGACCTGGAACGCACCCTGCGCCGCCTGACGCAACCCTACCTGGTCGTGCACGGCTCGCTGGACCAAACGGTCGACTACGCCGCTGCCCTGCACCTTTACGAAAACACGCAGAACTCGCAACTGGAAACCGTCATGGGCGGCGACCACGCCTTCGGCGGCAAACACCCCTGGGAATCCGACGAGCTGCCCATCGACATGGAGGTGGCCTTCAAGCGGACGGTGGCGTTCATCGAGAGTCCGGTGTAGGCCGACGGCACATACGGGATCTGGACAATCGTCCGCAGCTGCTGCGCGATGGGCTCAGCTCTCCTTCCACTCGGCATTGAGGCGTACCCAGTGCTCGTGGTCGCGCCAACGTCCGCCGATGCGCAGGTAGTCTGGCGAAACTCCCTCACACCGGAAGCCCAGCTTCCGGACCAGGTTTTTTGACGCGGTGTTTTCCGAGATCAGGTTGGCCTCAATCCGGTGCAGGTTGGCCGGGCCAAAGGCCCAGGCAACGATGGCCTCAAGCGCTTCGGTGGCCAAGCCTTTGCGCGCATGGGCCTCATCCATGCTGTAGCTCAGGTGGGCGGAATGAAAGGCCCCGCGGACGATGTTGGACAGCGCAATCCGGCCGAGCACCTGCGCTGTGGCGTCAGGTTTGGTGGCCGCGGCAGCGCCTTTCTCCCCAGCATCCGCAGCCCCTGCCACGGATGCAGCACCGGAAACATTGGCCTCCCCGCGGTTTTGCGCAAACAACAGCCATACGGCCCTGTTGCCTTGCTCCATGGCCTTTTGGCAAGCCTGCAAGACGCCTCTTTGTCTGGGGGCGGTGGCCCAATCCTGCGGGCGTGTGGGCTCCCAGGGGCCGTGGAAGGCCTGGTTGCGGCGGTAAAAGTTGGCCAGGGTATTCGCCCGTACGGGCGAAGCCGGTTCCAGGACCAGGCGAGCGGTCTGCAGGACGGGGACGTGATGCTGGGTTTGGACCTTCATGCGGGGAACCTTCCTGGTGTCCCTTGCGCGGTTCAGGCCAGGTGACGGCCCAGGCCCATGCCGGCCAGCGCGGCCACCAGGCCCAGCGCCAAACTGCCCAGGAGGTACAGCGCCGCCATGCCCGGCGCACCGCCTTTGATCAGTTGCGCGCCCTCCAGGCTGAAGGTGCTGAAGGTGGTGAAGCCGCCCAGCAGGCCGGTGAACAGAAAGGCCCGCGCTTCTGCGGACCAGGCGCTCTGGCCCTCCGGATGCCCCTGCGCCTGCCAGGCCCACAACACGCCTATGGCGAAGGCCCCGAGGACGTTGACCGCAAAGGTCCCATACGGAAAGCCTCCCGCCAGCGGATGGGCACTGGAATACTGCAAACTCCCGCGGTAGACCGCATAGCGCAACACGGAGCCCAAAGCCCCGCCCAAAGCGATCGCCAGCCAGTTCATGGAGTGAAGGTAGGCTTTCGGGTCAGCCTCTGAGGAGCTCCTTGTAGAGGCGGTCCATATCAGCAACCAGACGCTGATACCCGTAGCGTTCAAAGACATTTTTGGCGCCTTCCGCGCCCAATGCATGCCGAAGCTCCCGGCTATCCGCCAACGCGGTCAGGGCATCGGAAAAGGCTTCGGTATCGGTTTTGTCGGTCAGGTATGGGTGCATGGCCTTGGGCAAAACATCCTCTACCCCACCTACGCGCGTGCTGACGCAAGGCTTGGCGGAAGCGAGCGCCTCAATTAGGCTGACCGGTGTGCCTTCGTTCAATGAGCTGAGCGCCACAATGTCCAGCCCGGCAAAGGCCCGGTCCACGTCCTTGATCCAGGATGTCAGCACCACAGCGGCGTCTTCGGGAGGCCGATGGCCCTGTTCGTCCGCCGCATCGGCGAAAGGAAGGTTCAGGCTTCGGCAGGCCGATTCAATCTCCGGACGGGACTCCCCGTCCCCGATCAAAAAGGCCACCAGGCGGGGCGCGTGCTCGGAGGGGTCGCGGGGGTCCGGGACCAGGGCATCGGGATTCCCGGCCATAGCAGGCTGGCGATGGCTGGGTTGGTGGGCTTCCCGCTCATGCCTGGCGCGCCAATGGGTCCACGAACGGAGAAAAGCCTCGAGAAAGAGGCGGTGGTTTTTGACCGGTACAAAGCGGCCCACGATGCCGATGGCCACATCGTCCTCGCGCAGGCCGTACTGTTGCCGGAAGGCTTTGCGCTTTGCCCCGGTATCGGTGCGGAAACGGTCCAGGTCAAAGCCCAGGGGGACAACGTGTGTGTTCGCCGGTTCGGTGATCCTGAAATCAGCCGTCAACTCCTGCTTCTGGGCCGGGCTGATGGCCACTATGCCGGAGCTACGCTTGGCCAGGTAGCGCTCGATTTCGATGAACAGCCGGGTTTTCGCGCTGCCGAAATACGAATGGAACACATGGCCGTGAAAGGTGTGCAGGACCACGGGCACGTGTTCGTGCAGCGCCGCCAGGCGGCCCACCGTTCCAGGTTTGGCCGCGTGGGTATGGACGATGTCCGGCTTGAATTCCCGGATGATGGCGCGCAATTCCCGGTAGGCACGGAAGTCCTTCAGCGGGTGCAAAGCCCGCTGCATGTGCTGCACGTAGCGGGGTTGGATGCCGAGCCGTTGCGGGATAAACTCCGAACTGGCCTCCGAATCATCCTTCATCCCGCTGACCAGCAGCGTCTCGTACTCCGGCTCCAAATACCGCGTCAGATACGATGCGTTGAACGTGGGCCCACCCAGGTTCAGGCGGTTGATGATGCGGAGGATGCGGGGCATCAGATTGAGATTATTGAAGCAAATCCAACCAAAGCAATAGAATGGCTGCGGTGTTCTGGCAAAGATTGTCTTAGGAGGCTGTAACCAGCAGGATAAAGCATCATAAAACAACATCGAATGAGAACTACAACATGCGACCTAAATATATTTTTTTACCTACCATTTGCCCAGCGCTCAGCATACGAGTTTGAGCTGCGAATCAAAAGAACGGAAGCTTTGCCAAACAGATACAAGCTGCAGCCTATTCGAGCTAAATGCGATATTCTAATATCAAAAGAGCAGAATACAGTAATAATAATACCTTATATAGGTATTGTACTTATGTGTATAAATGCCCAGTAGCCACAATCCAAGCACAAATTATTACAACGAAATCACCTCATATATGATGTTCTGCATTCGCGACGCCCAAGCGCTGGAAGATGCCGTCATAGATACGCTCAATCTGTTCTTCAGATCGATGTTCTAAAGCGACTTCCATCATCCTTTGTCGTACGCCTGGCTCCTTAATCAAGGACTTCATTTCAAGAAGTGCCTTGTGCACTTCACTTGAACGCTCAATAGAAAGCACAACACCTGCACGATTCAATTGGATTATGTCAACATCATCACCTATTCCGTCAGTACAAAAAATGGGTAAACCACTTGCCCAATACTCTCCATTCTTAATAGGAGAACAATACTTGCGCGCGGAATTACTCTTTAACATAGAAAATGCAAAATCAGCAGCCGAAAGGTATGCAGGTACTTCTTGATGATCTACAAAGCAAACATGAACACGCTCCTTGGGAATATGAAAACGCTCTAATCTCTTATATATGGCATCAATAGAATCAGATGTAAGCAAGATTAGGTAGAATTCATCAAATATGGACTGCTCGAACGCCCCCTTGAACACATCAAATGCTTCATGATCGTAGTAACGCCCACCAAACTTTCCAGAGTAGATACCAACTGTAGCGTGCAGAGGAATGTGAAGCCGTTTCCTCACCTCCAATCTGTCCCCCTCATCAAACTTGAATTTATTTAATGGGACAGTACATGGAATCGTCTCAATTTTGGAGGCAGAAAGCCCTTCACTCACCAAATGATCTGCATACAAGTGTGATACTGTAATTAGAAATGATGCATACTCCTTCGCTCGTTCTTCATAGTGTTTTGACACTAACGATCGCATGCTGAAACGTTTCCATATTCCACTTAAAATCATGTCATCGGTATGCGGTTCAAAAGACTCCATGATTAAGGGGACTCCAGTCTTCTGGCTTGTGGGAATCGCATAAATGCTCGTTGGAGAACACCTAGCAACAACTAAATGAACTTGGATATCCTTAATCCGTTTCAATAGAAGCTGCCGGACTCTCAAGAATTCGATGATCTTATAAACACCTTCAGGCCACCGCAAAGGAACAGATATAGGAACATGTGTAACTCGTGCATTCATCCACTTTGGCAAATCAATATCACTGATTTCATTTCGCTCAATGGTAACATAATAGATGCGATCAACATCATTTCTTGAAAGCATCGTCTTTAAAAATGGCCAGGCAGATCCTTTGGAG
>JAUIHG010000293.1 GCA_030432405.1 Bacteroidia bacterium
CGGCTTGTCCGGAAAGATGTTGATCCAAACCTGTCCCTCCCGTTTGAGGTGACGGGTCATGGCAACACGGGCCGCCTCAATCTGGCGGTTCGTGATCCAATGCGACTCCATGGCCTTCAGTCCGAATGAACCGTAGGCAAGACGGGTGCCGCGCTGGGCGACTCCCTTCATGCGGCCCTTCTGGACCTTGCGGAATTTGACGCGTTTGGGTTGAAGCATCGCGTTGAAATCGGTTCGTTGATCGGATTAGTTGCGGCGGCCGGGTCCTCGACGACGACGGGGTTGGCGGGCCTGGTCGCGTTCGCCGACATTCGGCGAAAGGTCCCGTTTGCCGAGCACGTCTCCTTTGCAGATCCAGCACTTCACACCGATGGTGCCGTAGATGGTTTTGGCTTCACGCAGGGCGTAGTCGATGTCGGCACGGAAGGTGTGCAGGGGCACGCGGCCTTGCTTGTATTCTTCGGAGCGGGACATTTCCGCACCGTTGAGGCGACCCGCGACGCGGATCTTGATGCCCTCAGCCCCCATGCGCATTGTGCTGGCAATGGCCATTTTGATGGCGCGGCGGAAGTTGATCCGGGCTTCCAGCTGCTTGGCCACCGTTTCAGCGACGATGCCGGCGTCCAGTTCAGGACGGCGAATCTCCACGATGTTGAGCTGGACCTCCTTGCCGGTGATCTTTTTGAGTTCCTCCTTGATGCGGTCCACTTCCGCACCACCCTTGCCGATGATGATGCCAGGACGGGAGGTGTGGATGGTCACCGTGATGCGGTTGAGCGTACGCTCAATGATCACACGGGAGATGCCTCCCTTAGTGACACGCGCCTTCAGGTAGTTGCGGATCTTCTCATCTTCCACGAGTTTCTCGGGGAAGCTGTCGCCGCCGTACCAATTGCTGTCCCAACCGCGGATGATGCCGAGGCGGTTGCCTACTGGATGTGCTTTCTGTCCCATGGATTAGGCTTCTGCGCTGTTTTTGGCTTCATCGCCGGCCACAGGATCCATCTGAACGGGGCTGGCACTGGCAACGGTAATCGAAAAATGGTGGGTGCGCTTGCGGATGCGGTGGGCCCGGCCATGCGGAGCGGGTTGGAAGCGCTTCATGGTCTTGCTGGCATCCACGTGCACCGTTTTGACAAACAAGTCGTGGTCCGCAGGATCCAGGTCATACTTCTGACGCCAGTTGTTCACGGCGCACAAAAGCAATTGCTCGACACGGCGGGATACGGCCTTGGGGCTGTATTGCAACAAAGCCAGTGCCTTGTCGACCGGCAAGCCGCGGATTTGGTCCGCTACCAAACGCGCCTTGCGGGAAGAGCCGGCGTTGTTGTTGGTGCGGGGATTGTTGCGCAATTGGGCTGAAGCTTCCATTTCGGTTTACTTCTTTTTGGCGTGACCACGGAAGTTCCGCGTGGGCGCAAACTCGCCCAGTTTATGCCCGACCATGTTTTCGGTGACAAACACGGGGATGAAGGACTTGCCGTTGTGCACGGCGAAGGTGTGCCCCACAAACTCCGGCGTGATGGTGGAACGGCGGGACCAGGTCTTGATCACCGACTTCTTCCCACTCGCTGACATGCGGTCCACCTTGCGGTCGAGCTTGAACGAGATATAGGGTCCTTTCTTGACGGATCTTGCCATGATGCGCGTTTATTTCTTGCGACGGTTGATGATGTACTTGTTGGACAGCTTCTTCGGATGGCGGGTCTTCTTGCCTTTGGCAAACAAGCCCGTCCGGGAACGCGGGTGTCCACCCGAAGCCCGTCCTTCACCACCACCCATCGGGTGATCAACCGGGTTCATGGCCACACCGCGGGTATGCGGACGACGGCCCAGCCAACGCTTGCGGCCGGCCTTGCCCAGCACCTGCAGGCTGTGGTCGGAATTGGAAACCGTGCCCACTGTGGCCATGCAGGCCTGCAGGATGCGGCGGGTTTCGCCGGAAGGCAGGCGGAGTACGGCGTACTTGCCCTCTTTGGCGGCCAATTGGCACCAGGAGCCGGCGCTGCGGGCCATGATGGCACCCCGGCCGGGCTGCATTTCCACCGCGTGCACAACCGTGCCGAGGGGAATTTCAGCCAGGGGAAGGGCATTGCCTACCTCGGGAGCCGTACCGGGACCGTTGAGCAGGGTTTGCCCCACTTCCAGGCCCTGGGCGGCGATGATGTAGCGCTTTTCGCCATCGGCATAGGCCAACAAGGCGATAAAAGCACTGCGGTTGGGATCGTACTCGATGCTTTTGACCGTAGCGGGAATCCCGTGCTTGTTGCGCTTGAAGTCGATGTCGCGGTAGCGGCGCTTGTGGCCACCGCCGCGCTGGCGGACCGTCATGCGGCCCTGGCTGTTGCGGCCGCCGGATTTGGACAGGCCGCTGGACAGGCGCTTGTCCGGAGCGTCGGACGTGACCTCGGCAAAGGCATTACCCACGCGAAAGCGTGTGCCGGGGGTCATCGGGCTGAATTTCTTAAGGGCCATGGCGCGCTGGACTTAGATGTTGCTGTAGAAATCAATCGCCTCCCCGTCTTCCAGGGTCACGTAGGCTTTCTTTTTCTTGCCTTTGGTACCGATGCTGATGCCAAAAGGGGTGCGCTGGTACCCGTGCTTACCAGGGTGGTGTACGGTACGCACACTGCGCACAGAGACGTCGTACATCTTCTCCACGGCATCCTTGATCTGGATCTTGTTGGCACGAGGATGCACGATAAACCCGTAGGTGTTCAGGGTCTCTGCCTGCTCGGTCAGCTTTTCGCTGATGATGGGACGTACTAGAATCTCCATGACGCGGGCTTAAGCGAGTTGTTCAGATAGCTTGTTCACGGCACCCTCAGCCAGTACAATGGTCTGGGCATTGACGATGTCGTAAGTGCTCAGGCGGTTTGCTGCCGTCACCTGGGCATTGGGCATGTTGCGCCCGGAGAGGAAGATGTTGCGGTCTGCATCCGAAAGGACCAGCAGCGTCTTCTTGTTGTCCAGACCGAGGCTGGACAGCATGCCGGCAAACTCCCTGGTTTTGGGCGCTTCCATGTTCCAGTCCTGCAGAACGACAATGGCTTCGGCCTTTGCCTTGTAGCTCAGGGCGGAACGGCGGGCCAATTG
>JAUIHG010000070.1 GCA_030432405.1 Bacteroidia bacterium
ACCTGGTAGCAGTTATCGCTCAAAACAGAGGCCTGATCGGAATGAACCTCCTGCGCCCTTATATTCACCCCGACAATCCCGATGTTTTGGATGACCACATAGCTTATGGAGTCCAACAGGGTGCAGGGCACTGTCTCGCGATGGGTGCCGATTACTTTGCTACCCGAGAATACGGCAATACCCACGGCGTTCCGTTTTTTTATGATGAACACAAAGACGCTTCTTCCTACCCCTACATCCTGGGCAGATTGGAATCAAAGTTGCCAACTTCCCATATCAAGGCCCTTGCATATGAAAATGCAGTAAACTTTATGAAGGCAATGTGGGTGGAAGCAAATTAAACTTTATACCCTGTTCAGCGTTTAGAAAATAATTGTTCACTACCCGATACAACAGAAAAAAATGAGCTTACTGGATAATATCTTTCACGCCCACAGCCCGGAAATTCACCCTGACTGGAAAATCCTGGAATCCCTGAATCAATGGGAAGGGATCATGCAGGATTCTCACAACAGACCGGTTGTTTTATTCAAACACAGCGTGCGCTGCGGCATCAGTTCCATGGCCTTGCACCAACTCATGGATGGCTGGAACTTCACCCCCGGAGATTTCGATTTTTACTACCTCGACTTGATTCATCACCGCGACATATCCAACCACATAGCAAGCGCCTTGGGGGTCACCCACCAGTCACCTCAGATGATCATAGTCAAAAACGGCGAGGCCGTTTACGATACCTCCCACCACAAGGTACATGCCAAACAACTGGGAGAAGCTTTGAAAAAGGTGGCCTGATTGCCCCCTTTCCCAATCGCTGACAGATCAGGAAAGCATGTCCCCAAAAAATTGAGGCAACTCCCTGATCTGTCAAAAATCACCATTCATAGGGCAAGATCTTCCCTGCGTCGTAAAAAAAACATCAAGTGTAACTCCTCTCACCTACTCCTCGTCTATCTGTCAAACAAACAGTCTGACAGGATTATGAAAAAAATTACCGGATTACTCACCCTACTCTTCCTAAACACCCTCTTATTTGGTCAGGAAAACTCTTTTTGCAGTGTCCAAGGCAAAGTGCTTGACGAACAATTGGCCGCCATGGGTTATGTCAACATCCTGCTGCTCAATCCCCAGGACTCCAGCCTGGTGCACGGAACACTAACCGATGAGAAAGGCGATTACAGCCTTACGGCCCTGACCCCCGGAAACTACCTGATTATGGCCAGCATGGTGGGTATGGAAAACACCTGGACCCCCGTTTTCTCTTTAAACGCAGGAGAAAGTACCCGGCAACTGGAACCGCTGGTGCTGAAAGCCTCCCAGATTGAACTCGCCACGGTGGAAGTTAAAGGCGAAAAACCATTCATAGAGCTAAAAGGGGATCGCATTGTGATGAATGTCGAGAACAGCCCTGTAAATACCGGGAACAACGCACTGGAGGTACTCGCCCGCGCACCGGCAGTCACAGTGGATCAAAACGACCGCATCAGCCTTAAGGGCAAACAAGGTGTGCTGGTCATTATCAACGGAAAAAACTCCTACCTTTCCAACGAAGAACTGGCTCGCATGCTAGCCTCTATGCCGGCTGAATCCATTGAAAGCATTGAAATCATGCACAATCCTCCTGCAAAATACGATGCAGCAGGCAATGCCGGCATTATCAATATAGTTCTGAAAAAAGACAAAAACCTGGGCTTCAACGGCAGTGTCCAACTCGGATTGGGACAGGGACGCTACACCCGCGGCAATGGAGGCTTACGGCTTAATTACCGCGAAAAGAAATTCAACCTGTTTGGCAATTACAATTACTACCAGAACAAACGCTACCAGGATCGCCTTTTCTCCAGATCCATTCCATTCCCTGCGGGAACCAATGTCATCGACCAGGATGGGCAAGAGACCAACAATAACCACAGCCACTCTTTCCAGACCGGTGCAGACTGGTTTGTCAATGACAACGCAACCCTGGGCATTCTCCTGAAAGGGAATACCGGTGATTGGGGCATGAATGCCACCACCCGATCCGACATTCTCGGATACAACCCCGTTCCATACGATAGGGTAAGCGCCACCAGCGCCATGTCTGAAACCTGGGACAATCTCTCAGGAAATTTCAATTGGTCGCAAAAACTTACAGGAGGACAATCGCTTAACTTCGATGCGGATTATTCTTCCTTTGAAAACCCCGCCGATCAGTACTATGAAAATTATTTTTTGGATAATGAAGGTGCCGAAGTTGCTCCGGAAAACAATTTCCGCAACCTCAACAACAGTCGGGTAGAAATCAAAGCACTAAAAGTAGATTATAATCTGCCTTTATCCGAAAAAGAGGCCAGTCTGGATCTCGGGATGAAATACAGCGATGTAAACACAGACAATATCCTGGTTTTTGACCGATGGGTAGGCAATACAGCTACCTGGGAAAACGATGCTTTGTTCTCCAATCAGTTTATGTATTCCGAGCAAATACTTGCTGCCTATGCCAATTATTCCCAAAACTGGGAAAAATGGCAATTGCAGGCAGGATTGCGCATGGAAAACACCCAATCCACCGGCGATTCACCCAGTAGGGACAAATTGGTCAACCGCAAGTACATCAACCTGTTTCCCAGCGTCAACCTGAGTCGCACCCTCAATGAAAACAATCAGATGAGCTTATCTTACAGCCGTCGGATAGACCGCCCTACTTATCAAAACCTCAATCCCTTCTTCTTTTTCCTCGATCAGTTTACTTATGGCAAGGGCAATCCTTTCCTGCAGCCGCAGTACATCAACAAGGTGCGCTTTTCGCACACCTGGAAATACTCGTTTACCACCTCGGTGAGCTACAGCCGGGTCAACGACTTTTTTGCGCAGGTCACCGAGCCCGATGGCGAAACGCGCAACTTCATCAACACGCGCAACGTGGCCAACGAGAACACCTACAACATCGGGGTGTCCACGCCGGTCAACATCACCAATTGGTGGGGTGCTTACGTGAACGTCTATGCCTACTACCAGTCCTACGAGGCCACCGATCCCGCCTTTCAGGCGATCGATCGCTGGACCGGTGGCGGCTATGCGCAAACCACCTTTACCTTGCCCTGGGACCTGAGCCTGGAGCTGAGCGGTTGGTTCCAGTCGCCGTCCATCTGGGGCGGGACGTATCGGACCAACAGCCTGGGGGCCGTGAACGTAGCGGTGCAGAAATCGATTGCCGACCGCTGGTCCTTGCGCCTGGCGGCGAACGACATTTTCTTCACCTCGCCCTGGGTGGCCGACATGGAGTTTGGCGGCCTCGTGATCGACGGCACCGGCGGCAGTGACTCCCGCCAATTCAAAATCAACCTGAGCTACCGCTTTGGCAGCTCCGATGTCAAGCGCCAGCGCAACCGCGAAACCGGCCTGGACGACGCGCAGGATCGGATCGGAGGCTAAGACCGGCACGTGGCCGGAATCCGGCCACGTATTCCGGCCCAGGATTCCAGCGCAAGCGGCATCCCCGATCTTTGCGGCATGTTGTCCATCCGCTCCGCCTGTTTCGCGCCCATTTTTCGCGCTCCCGCTTTTCCGCTTGCCGCCCTGCTGCTCGGTACCGCGTCCCTGTTGACCTCCTGCCAGGGCAGCGTGGCCGTTTCGCCCGGAACGGGCGAAAACACCGACCCCACCACCGTTGGCTCCTCCGCCAGCCCCACCCAGGAATACCTGGTCGGTGCCACACTTTTTGTGCAGACCGCGGCCGAGTACCGCGCGCTGTGCTACCAGGCCTACAGCCTGGCGGAGCAGCGGTTGGTAGAACACTTGCACGCCTGGGAAGCCGACCACGGCGCCCGGTCGGGCAGGCCAACCGGAGCAGGCAAGGCCGGCCCCGCCATCATCACCGACCTGGACGAAACGGTGCTGGACAACAGCGCCTACACGGCCTGGCAAATTGAAAACGAAAAGCCCTACACGCCCGAGACCTGGGCGGAGTGGACGGCCCTGGCCGAAGCACCGCTGGTGCCTGGCGCCGCGGATTTTTTGCATTTGGCCGACAGCCTGGGCGTGCAGATTTTCTACGTGTCCAACCGCAAACAAAACGAGCGTCCCGCCACCATAAGCAACATGGCCGAGCTCGGTTTGCCGCAACTGGACACCACGCATTTTTTCCTGAAGACCACCACCTCGGACAAAACCGAACGCCGGGAAAAAATCGAGGCCCTGGGCTACGACGTATTGCTCTACCTCGGCGACAACCTGGGCGATTTTGACGCCCGTTGGGACAAGCAGCCCGTTGCCGTTCGCGCGGAACGCGCCGACGCCGCCCGTGCGGATTTCGGCCGTCGTTTTATTGTCTTTCCCAACCCGCTGTACGGTTCCTGGGAGGGGGCATTATACGGTTACGATTGGGGCCTGTCCATGGCCGAGCGCAACGCCGCACGGCGCGAAGCGCTGCAACCGGCCAGCTTGCCATGATCGATCGGCCTCAACTCACCGGGTGTGCTCCGTCGGGCGTCATCCATTGACCCCGTGCCGCACGGCATGAGCAACGGGTTGCCGCAACACTGCGGACCCCGGCCTGGCTCAATTCCGCACAAAAAACCGGATCCGCGAAATCCGGGTATCCCCGACCACCACGGCCAAATAGGGTCCACGGTCAAAGCCGCTGAGGTCGATTTCAATGATTTCTGCGTAGGCAATCCCGCTCCAGACCTTGAAGCCCACCGTGTTGTAGATGGCAATCTCGGTGCCGGGTTTCCAATCGCCGCGCAGGAAAATGCGGTCGCGGGCGGGTACCGGCCAGGCGCGCCAGTCTTCGTCCACCATCGGACCACCCGTACCGGAAGGCGGCTCGGGCAGGTTGCAGAACGTAGTGTCGGGATTGCCTTCGATGTAGCCTTTCGGCGAAAGGTCCCGCCCGTCAAAGGCGCTGTAATCCGTCCCGTAGCGCGTCATGCGGAAGGTGAGGTTGGCCCCGGTGGATGGATCCGGATCGCCCTGGTTGAGCGGCACACCACCCTGCAGCGGCGTGGTATAAGACCAGATGACCGAATCGTCCGGTGCTACTTCAAAAGAGATGCCTTCGCGGCCCACGCAAAACAGGCTGTTTCCGTTGGGCAGCTTTTGCACGCTGCTCAGCCCGGTGGAATACATGTCCTGCGGCGGGGTGCGCTCGTAGGTCCAGTCAAAATCCGCCGGTCCCCAGGTGCCGTCGCCGCCCAGCGGATAGCTCCACGATACCGTGTCAAACACGGGCACCAGCAAATGCGCACGGCTGAAGTCGCTGCCCACGCGGTTGTTGAACACCGCCAGCTTGCCGTAATCCGGGTCTGCCGGGCCGACGCCGTCGCCCCGGCGAAGCCCAACCCAGTGCACATCGTGGTTGAAGTACAGCTGCTGGTCTGCCGGACCGCCCATGCTGTAGGCCGCCAGGTTGCCCCAGCGGAACAGCAAATCGCCGCCCATGCCGCTCAATCCGCCACTGCTGGACGCCGCCTCCGCCGTGGTGGTGCTGTGGTCGATGATCCACAGCTCGTCAAAATGCGGAACGGACAGCGCAATCTGGTCCAGCTCCGGATGGTAGGATACGCTGTTGCTGTGCTGCCAATCGGCTGAGGCATCCATGCCGTAGTTGATGTTGATGCGCTCCGGCCGCATGGCGGGATTGTCGAAGTTGGGCGCCAGCGGATCAAAATCCTGTACCAGGTGGTCCCACACCCGCCACTCCCAAACGATGCTGGCTCCGCCCGCGCCATCCGGTTGCAACTCAATCACCTTGTCCGGCCAGAGTTCGCCCTCGGAGAGGGCGGCGGGATTCCGCCCGGCAGCAACGGCCGTGGCGCTGTCGATCCGCTCGTAGGCAATGGCCAGCACATGGCCGTTGGGCATCACGGCAATGTCGTGGTGCAGGCGCACCGAAGCGTCGTTGTAGACAAATTGCCAAAGCAGGTTGTTGTCCCAATCGCGGACCTCGACCAGTTCGCCGGCACCGCCGGCATGGATGATGGGATTGGACGCGGCATTGCGGCCTTTGCACACGTAGAGGTCCCCGTTTTCCATCAGGTATACACCATTGCCTGGCTTGAAAATGGTATCCGGCCAACTGTGCGCGATGCGCCCGCAATTGTCCAGCAAAAAGACCGTGCCCTGGCCGTGCGGGAACATCAAATTGTATCCCGCAAAAGAGCGGTCGTGGTCAAAGGTTGTCAGCCCAATCGTGTTTTGCGCTTCCAGCGAAAACGCAAAAAAAGACAACAGGAAAAACGAAACAACGGGGTAAAGCTTGAGGTGGCGCATTCCTCAAGCTACCTATTTTCTTCCATACCCATGCATGTTGCACCATATACGTGCAACCAGCAGCGCTCCATCAGCGCGTCAACACCACATAATCCTGCAGCACCGTTTGCACAAACCGGGCTGCATTGCCGCCCGGTTTGCCGCTTGCACCACTGCCGCCTACCGTGTTGCGGTCGTGCTGGCTGAGGAAATCGGGGTCCTTTTGTTTTGTTTTTGAACCAGCCGGCCCCGCGCCGGAACCGCGCACATCCGGATAGCGCCAATCGGGAATGCCCAGGCCGCTGGCGAGTTTCTCCGCCAGATTTTCCAGCAAGCGGATGTGCGCTTCGTTGGCAAAACGGCGGTAACGGTCCAGCACCTGCAGAGCCAGCAGCATGTCCTGTTCGCTGAAGGCCAGGGCCGCATTCGGAAAGCGTACCCGGTCGACGGCGTCGTTGGCGTGCATGGCCAGCAGCCGGTCGAGGCTCGGTACATTGTCCGGGCGCAGGCGCACCACGATGGTGTCGGCCAACATGTCCCCGAGGCGCTGGCTGCGTTCGGAGGTGCCGATCAACAGGCCGCCCACCGCGCCGAGGCTGGACCACAAGTCGATGAGGCGGAAAGCCCAGCGCGTGGCATAATCCGAGAATCCGGGATCGGCCCCGTTGAGTTTGACCACCTGCAGGCCCATCAAGCGTTTCGCGGGCGTTTGCCCGCGCCACAACCATTCAAACAACAGGCTGTAGGTGTACAGCACCACAACCAGGGGGAGGAGAAACACCCAACTGAGCACCTCGCTTCGAAGCACCCCGAGTACGCCCAGGATGGTCATGATCAGGCTACTGCCCACCGACCAGAAAACCAGGTCCAGCAATTGGGCCAGGCCACGGTCGCGCAAATTGGCCAGCTGGTAGTGGATCTGGACCTGTTGCGCGGTTCGGATGTCCGTGGAACGCATGGGTTAAAAATAGGCTTGGCCGTTGGCTGGGCGTACCTTTAGCCGGGTCGGCGGCACTTGCGGGTATGCGCCTCCGGCGAACGCCAAGCGAGCTGCCTACATGCGCGAGCGTCAATTCATCGAACAGAACCAGGCCAAGTGGGAGGAATTTGAGGCTTTGTTTGAAAACAAAGCCTCCGTCGGTCAAAAGTCCACCGGTAGAAACGATCCGGGCCGATTGCGCCGCTTGTATGTGGAGATCACCGAGGACCTGGCCTACGCCCGCACCTTCTACCCCAACCGCACGGTCCGCGTTTACCTCAACAACCTGGCGCAGCGGGTGGTGCAGCGCATCCACGGTGCCAGCAAGCGCCGATATTCCTGGCGCGAAAGCGGCTTTCGCCATTTCTGGGTCGAGGCCCTGCCCCGGGTTCTTTACGATTCGCGCAAGGACATCCTGCTGGCCCTGATCGTGTTTCTGCTGTCGGTGGGCATCGGCGTGTTGAGCGCCTCACAGGACAACACCTTTGCCCAGTTGATCCTCGGCGACCAATATGTGGCCATGACCGAGGCCAACATCGAAGAAGGCGATCCCATGGCCGTCTACAAGGACTCGCCACCCTTTCCCATGTTTGTGCGCATTGCGCTCAACAACCTCTTTGTCGACGCCCTCACCTTCGCCGCAGGCGCCGTGTTTGCCGTGGGGGCCATGTTTGTGCTGCTGATCAACGGCATCATGGTCGGGGCCTTCCAGCACTTTTTTGTGGAGTTCGGCCTGTTCCGGGAAAGCTTTTTGACCATTTGGCAGCACGGCACCCTGGAGATGTCCGCGGCGGTGCTGTCCGGTGCGGCCGGCATGGCCATGGGCCGCGGTGTGGTCTTTCCCGGTACGTATACCCGCATGCAGGGCTTCCGTTTGGCCGCGCGGCGCGCCGTGCGCATCATGGCCCTGGTGGTACCGATGACCTTGACGGCCGCGGTGATCGAAAGCTGGCTGACCCGGATGACCGAAATTCCCGACCTGTTGCGCGCCATGTCCATCGGGGTATCGCTCTTCCTGGTGCTTGGTTATGTATGGTGGTATCCCCGCTTGCGGGCGCGCCAGGGTTGGTCCCGCCCCGACGCGGACGCCCGCTTGCCCGAACCGCGTCCGCAGGATGTGCGCTTGGACCAGACCCGCTCCGCGGGCGAAAGCTTTACCCTGGCCTTTGCCGTGTACCGGCGCCTGTTGCCCTTCTGGCTGCCCCGGGTATTGCTGGTGTGCCTGGGTTTGGGGCTTGCCGCGGCAAGGGCTTCGGAATGGCTGGCCCAATCGTCGCTGTGGTTTTACCAGCGGCCCTTTGCGGCCGATCCATTCTATTTCCTCGGCCAGATGGGCGATTACCTGAACGCCACTGCCCAATTTGGCAACAGCTATGCGGAACCCTGGTTGCTGCTGCTCCACGTGCTCGGCGTTTATGCCGCGTTGTGGGTGGTGCTTCGCCAATTTGGCGGCCTTCCGCAAAACGGCATGAGGCCGCAATCAGGCCATGCCCGTTGGTGGCGGCACGGAAAGCTTTTGATTTTGGTGTTGCTGCAATGCCTGCTCCTGTTGTTGCCCAAACCATGGGGCAAACTGGCCTTTATTTTTTGCCTGCCGATTACAGCGCTGAGCGCTGCGGCCATCTGGTTTGAGGCGGCTGCTCTGGGCAGGGCCTTCGGGCGGGCGTTTGCGCTGTACAACTGTTGCTGGGGCGTTCTGTTGGGGGCCTATGTGGCTTCGGCGTTGATCAGTTTCATCGGCGTTTGGCTGATCAATTCGCCCCTGATGGGGCTGTGGTGGGATGCTTTGGAACAAAACTTCCTGTTGGATGAAACTTCCGCCTTTGGCTTCCGGGTGGGCACCGTGGTATTCACAGCCTGGGCTGCATTTGTTTCGCTTTTGCCCTTGAGCCTCGCTGCCCTGGTAGGGGTTTTTTTCCATGCCCGGGAGGTTCGGGAGGCTACAGGCCTCAAGCGTGCCTGGAACGCCTTTGGCGAACGCCAAAACCGCTGGGTGTGATCCATGATGGGGCGATGCACCATAGCGTTTGTTTTGCTTTTGGGCATCTGGGGTTTCCCGCTCCATGCCCAGATGCAAGCGGATGAGGCACCGATCATGGTCTATGACGATATCGAGGACGACTGGCTGTCCAACGGATTGGATGAAGCAGTCCAAGAAACCGGAACGGACGTTCCGGAACTGCGGCGTCTGGATCAGGATGCCTGGGTCGAGGCCACAGACGGGCTGGATTACACGGAGCCCAGCCCCCCGCACAGGGAGTCAAACATACAAGTGGACCCGGAAAAAAATCAGCAAACACCCGTCTGGGTAACCGTGCTGATTTACGCCCTGTTGATCGGCCTTGCCCTGGTGCTGCTGTACCTCGCCATGCGCCGATGGCTGCAGGCGCCCGCGCGTCCGAAGACGACCGAAGCGGACGTCGAACCACAAACGGCTGAACACCTCGAGGAACTGGACCTCGATGCGCTGGCCGAACAGGCGCGGGAACGCGGCGACTGGGCCGAGGCCTTGCGCTGGCACTTTCTGGCCGTGCTCCAGGGCCTTTCCGAACGCGGGTGGATTGAATGGACGCGGGACAAGACCAACCGGCATTACCATCGGGAATTGCGGCGCAATGCTGATGCGGAGTGGGGAAGCGCGTTTCGCGCGGTAGCGCAGGCCTTTGAGCGGTACCGTTACGGCGGACTGGTTTTGGATCAATCCGCATTTGAAGCCGTTTTGCCCGACATCCGACGTTTCCGCGAGCGGGCCCAGGGCGGCAAACGCAAAACAGGCAGCAAGCGGTGAGTGCTGCATCGACATCCCGTCGCCGTACCCTGATCCTCGTTTTCGGGGCTGTTTTGGTGTTGGCGGTGTTGCTGTTCATGAACCAAAGGCGTTCCGGATGGGATTGGGGCAATACCCTGGATCCGGACTCCTATCAGCCCTACGGCACCGCCATTTTGCATGAGCTGTTGCCCGGGTTTGTGGAAGGCGAGGTCATCCGCGTGGAAGAGCCGATCACCGAAAGCGGCCTTTCGGCCGAAGCCGGCACCTATTTTTTCATGGGCCACCGCCCCAGGTACCTCCCTGGAGAATTGGATTCGCTTTTGGCCTGGGTGGCCAGCGGCCATACCGCGTTCTACGCCAGCTCCCGCTGGGCCGACTCGCTGAGCATCAAGCTTGGCGCCAATACACCGGACCCCGATATATGGACCTGGTTCCGGGCCAGACAGCTTTACCTCAATTTTTTGGATTCGGGCATGGTCCTTCAGGAGCCGCATGTGATCCACCACCGCGTGCAGGATCGGCGACCGGAAGTGCACTGGAACCTCATTGATACCGCGTATCTGTATTGGTCCTTCCCCGGTGCGCGGCCCCTGGCCATGACCGAGCTGGGATGTCCGCTGTTGCGCATGGATTACGGCGATGGGCATTTTTACTTTTTGACCACCACCGAACTGCTGAGCAACCGCAGTTTGACGGAGGCCCAGGGCCGTGATGCGGCCGAACGCATCCTCAGCTACCTGCCCACTGGCGACGTATACTGGGACCGGGGGCACCGATCCCAAATGGGGGGCATGCCGCCACCACCCAATACCACGCCATTGCGCTTTGTCTTGGAAAATGAAGCCCTGCGCAAGGCCTGGTACCTGCTCCTGACCATGCTGTTGTTGTACGTGCTATTCCGAAGCCGTCGCCGGCAGGCGGCCATTCCCCTGGTGGATCCGAAGGAGAACCACAGCCTGGCCTTTGTGGACAGCGTGGCGCAATTGCACGCTGCCCAGCGCGGTGGCCACGGCGATGCCCTGGCCATGCTGCAAAACCATTTTTACGACGCCGTGCTGCGGCGTTTCCAGATCAACCTGCGTCCCAAAAGAGATCCGGAAGGGAAGCTCCTGCCGCCCGACCCCCGGGACGCGCGCGCCCTGGCTTTGCGTGCCGATCTTGAGCAAGAGGAAGTGCAGTCCCTGCTGCGCCTGGTGCGGGACGCGGGAACAGCGCCGGCCAAGGCCGGCGAAAGCAACGATTATGGCCTGATCCGCTTGCACCAGCGGCTGCAGGCCTTTTACCAGCATTGCGACAACCGATGAGCGAATTCCCATCCGAGCACGAGCAAGAGCCCCGACAGCCGGCATCCCGGCAGGGCGAGCAGGCATCCGAGCATAGTCCGCAAGCGCCGGAGACGGGGCATTCGCCGGAAGGCGAAAACCCGGAACCTGCGCCGGCTGGCGAACCCAGCACCGGCCATGTGCCGCCCGAAGACCTGGAGCGCTTTCAACAGGCCCTGGACGCCCTGCGGGACCGCATCGGCGGCATCGTGCTGGGCCAGGACGATGCCCTGGATGCGCTGTTGTGCGGCCTTTTGAGCGGCGGGCATGTGCTGCTGGAGGGCGTGCCGGGCATTGCCAAGACGCTGCTGGCCAAACTGCTGGCGCGTTGCCTGGAATTGGATTATGCGCGCATCCAGTTCACCCCCGACCTGATGCCCAGCGATGTGGTCGGAACCTCGGTGTTCAATATGGAGGCGCGTCGATTTGAATTTCAAAAAGGCCCTGTTTTTGCCCAGGTGGTGCTGATCGACGAGATCAACCGCGCTCCGGCCAAAACGCAGGCGGCGCTTTTTGAGGTCATGGAGGAACGCCAGATCACCTACGATGGCGTGCGGCATGCCATGAAGGCGCCCTTTTTTGTGGTGGCCACACAAAACCCGATTGAGCAGGAGGGCACCTACCGCCTGCCGGAAGCGCAACTGGACCGTTTTTTGTTCCGCATCAAAATGGGCTATCCCGGCCTGGCGGACGAAGAGGCCCTGCTGCGCCGCTTCAAGGACAATTTCCGCGCACAGGAGCCGGATGCAGTAGACCCGGTGCTGGATGCGGCCACCCTGCTGGCCTGCCAGGCCATGGTGGAACGGGTGCATGCCACCGATGCCTTGTGCGCCTACATCGCCGCTATTGTGCACGCCACGCGCGACCACGGCAGCCTCTACCTCGGGGCTTCGCCCAGGGCTTCCCTGGGCATCCTGAAAGCCTCCAAGGCCATGGCGCTGATGGAGGGCCGCGATTATGTGCTGCCCGAAGACGTGCAGGCCGCCGCGCTGCCGGTGCTCAACCACCGCATTTTGCTGACCAGCGAACGCGAGTTGGAAGGCCTGGAGCCCGAAACCGTGGTCCGGGACATCATGGCGGGCATCGAATTGCCGCGTTGAACGATCGAGTGAAAAGCAAGCTCAGACGTTTTATTCGATTTTTGTGAGCACCAATACCGATCGTTCCAGTATAGGGGTACGGGCCACGGCGGGCATCCGCCGCTGGTTTGGAAGCCTCTATTTGCCCGACCGCTTTTTTGCGGTTTGGGGCGGTATTGTGGCGGTGACCGCGCTGGGTTTTGTGTGGGACCCCTTGCTGCTGGTCGGCCTGGCCGCCCTGGCCCTTTTGGGTGGCCTGTTGCTGCTCGACGGCATCCTGCTATGGGGAAGCGACGTGCGGGTGGTGCTTTCGCGGCCCCTGCCGCGCCTGTTGAACCTCGGCGACCAAAACCGCCTGCCCATCCACATCGACAACCGCTCGGGCCGCAGCTTCCGCGTTCAGGTGCTGGATGAACTGCCTGCGCAATTCCAGGAGCGGGGCCGCGGCAAAGCCCTGCGTTTGGAGGCGCGTTCGCGCGAACGCGTGGATCAAAAACTGCGTCCCCTGCGCCGCGGTGTCTACCGCTTTGGCCGCACCCACGCTTTTCTGCGCACGGAGCTGGGCCTGTTGGAGCGGCGCATCAGTGGGGAAACGGCCGGCGAGGTGCCCGTGTACCCCTCCGTAGAGCAGATGAAACACTACGAGCTGCTGGCGTTGCCGCAGACCTCGCGGGGCCAGGGTTTGCGCAAAATCCGGCGCATCGGCCATTCCTACGAATTCGAACAGATCAAAGCCTATGTGCCCGGCGACGACCGCCGCGCCATCAACTGGAAGGCCACCAGCCGCCGCCAGGAGCTGATGGTCAACCAGTACGAGGACGAGCGCTCGCAGTCGGTGTACATCCTGCTGGATTGCGGGCGGACCATGACGCTGCCTTTTGAAGGCATGAGCCTGCTGGACTACGCGGTCAACACGGGCCTGGTGCTGGCCAATGTGGCTTTGCAGCGCCACGACAAGGCGGGCCTGTTGGCTTTTGACCGGGGCATGGTGGCGGCCGTGCCGGCCGAAAAGCGCCGCAGCCAGCGCACGCGCATCCTGGAGGCCCTGTACCGCCTCAAAGAGAGCGACTACGAGGCCGACTTCGAGGGCCTGTATCCCGCCATCAACCGCCTGAGTCCGGCGCGCAGCCTGGTGGTGCTGTTCAGCAATTTCGAAAGCCCCTATGCGCTGGACCGGGCCTTGCCCATGTTGCGCCGTCTGGCGCGAAGGCACTTGCTGCTGCTGATCCTTTTCGAGAACACGGAGGTGGCCCAGGCGGCGGAGACTCCGGCGCACAGCATTCCGGAAATCTACCGGCAAACCCTCGCTTCCGAGTTCCGCTACCAGAAGCGGCAAATGGCCGCCCGCGCCGTACAACACGGCATTCAGGTGGTCTACACCGCACCGCAGGACCTGAGCCTGAACGTGGTCAACAAGTACCTCGAACTGAAGGCGCGGGGCTTGATCTGAACGGTCGGGGATCAGCGGTCCTTGAACACCACGTAGGTGTTGGAAATGCGGTCGTGCAGGGTGGTTTTGGCCGAGCCCAGGGCCATGAAAAAGCCGATCCAGCCGATGATGCTGAAGGGGATGGCAAGCATGGACTGCTGCGGGGTCATGGTGCCGCTGATGCCGAAGGCCACGTACAGGGCAAACAGGATGCCGCCGATGTTGGCTTCCAGGAATTTGATGCCGCTGCGCACGTAGCTGACGCTGTTGGGGATCTGTTTGCCGTTCGGGTCCACCGCAATCAGGCCGAGGGCCATTTTGCCCAGCGTGGCGCGGCGCTCCGAGGCTTCCATCAGCGCGAAATAGAGGAAGTAGATCAGAAAACCGATGTAGGCCACCGGGCTTTTGTACTGGGCCAGGATGGTTTCGCGCGCAGCTTCCGGGTCCTGGTTGAACATGTCGGAAAAGGCGCCCGGCCCATTGAAGGCAAAGCTGATGACGGCATTGATGATGCCCAGCAAAATGATGTCGATGAGGTAGGCGGCAAAACGGTGTCCAAAACCGGCCTGCTTGTAGACGGGTTCTTCCTGTACGTAGTCGAGCGTTTCGGTCATGCTCGAAAGATATAACGCCAGCGCCGTTCGGGGTGTTTTTTCGCCTTCCGGCGAATACCCCCTTAACCGGATTTAACGCCGCCCAACTCGTGAACACCACTATCGGCGCACCACCCAGGTCTTGGCCATTTTGTCGTGCAGGGCCTGGTTTTCGTCATCCCAGAGCACCATGAGGTAGCCGATGTAGAGGATCAGGCCGGAAATGATCTTGCCGAAAAAGCGGCCGAAGGCCTGGCCGGTGCTGATGCGTCCTCCCTGGGCGTTGTTGACCTGGATCTTGAGGGCCATTTTACCCAGCGTGGCGCGGTGTTTCGAAGACTCCATCAAGGGGAAATACGCAATCACAAGCACAAAGAGCACCGCATACATGGCCATCATTGCACCCACGCCTTCACCGCTTTCCAGCGCCTGTGGATCGTTCATGCCCATGCCGAACATCACCAGGAACATCACCAGGTAGGAGGGAATGCTGAGCACAATGCTGTCGATCACATACGCGCCAAGGCGCTCCCAGAAACTGGCGTAATGGGGTTGATAGGCCTCTTGGGCCTGTTGGTTGGCGTCCAGGATGTCGTTGTAGCGCTCCATGTAGGTAGAAATGGGGTGGTGGAGGTGCCAAAATATCGGATTTGTCGGATTCCCTTTCCAGAAATGCGACGCTGATCACCATCAGCGCTTTTGGTCGGGGATAGATTCGCCGTGAGGCGTTGATTTACCGCAGCATAGTGCCCCCTACCGGCGCGCCGCATCCGGCACGCATCTGATCCCAAGGCCCCAACCCATGGACGTTGAAATCCTGTCCCGGCTTCAGTTTGCCTTCACGATTGCGTTCCACTACATCTATCCGCCGCTGAGCATCGGCCTGGGTTTGCTCATGGTGCTCATGAAACTGTTGCACCTGCGTACCGGCGACCCCGACTATGACCGCATGGCGCGGTTCTGGACGCGGATTTTTGCCCTCACGTTTGGCTTGGGTGTGGCAACGGGCATTGTGATGGAATTTGAATTCGGCACCAACTGGGCCGTGTATTCGCGCTACGTGGGGGACGTATTCGGGTCGGCCCTGGCGGCCGAAGGCATTTTTGCCTTTGCGCTGGAAAGCGGCTTTCTCGGGGTGCTGCTTTTTGGCTGGAACCGGGTTTCACCGCGCGTGCATTTCCTGGCCACGCTGGGCGTTTGGCTGGGCTCCATGTTCAGTGCCGTGTGGATCGTGGTGGCCAATTCCTGGCAGCAGACCCCCGCCGGTTTCCATGTGGTCGGCGAAGGCATGGAGGCCCGGGCGGAAATCACCGATTTCTGGGCCATGGTCTTCAACCCCTCCAGCATGGAACGCCTGACGCACGTTTGGCTGGGCGCCTTTCTGGCCGGCGCTTTTCTGGTGCTGAGCGTACACGCATGGTACCTGCTCAAGGGCCGTTTTGTCACGCTTTCGCGCAAAGCGCTCCCCCTGGCCTTGGCGGTTGCGGCGGTCTTTTCCCTGGGCCAATTGTTGACCGGCCACCATGCGGCCGAAGGCGTGGCGGAAAACCAACCTGCCAAGCTGGCGGCCCTGGAGGGCCATTATCCTGCTTCCGGCCCGGCGGACCTCTACCTCTTTGGTTGGGTCAACCAGAAGACCGGCAAGGTCTATGGCCTCAAGCTGCCGGGCGGTCTGAGCTTCATGGTGCATGGAAACTTCCAGCACGATGTACCGGGACTGGAGGCCTTTCCGGAAGACGAACGGCCCACAGCCATCAACGCCATTTTCCAGTTTTACCACTTGATGGTGGCCATCGGCATGGCGCTGATTGCGCTCAGCCTGCTCGGGGTGTGGTTCTGGTTCCGGGGAACGCTGTTTGAGCAGCGTTGGCTCCTGTGGCTTTTTGTCTTTTCGGTCATCCTGCCCCAGGTGGCCAACCAGGTGGGTTGGTACGCGGCGGAAATGGGCCGCCAGCCTTGGGTGGTCTATGGCCTTTTGCGTACCTCCAATGCGCTCTCTGAAGCGGTGACGGCAGAACAGGTCCTCTTCAGCCTGATCATGTTCACCCTGCTGTATGCCCTCTTGCTGGTGCTGTTCCTCTACTTGCTGAACAAAAAAATCGTGCACGGCCCCTACAGCGACGACGACAACGAGGATGATGAACTGGAACGTCCGTTCCAGGAACAGAGCGGGGCCTGGCTGGCACGGGCCAATCCAAATCCAACCCCCAAGCCATGAACGCGAGCATCTTGGCGCAGGCGCAGTTTCTCGGCATCGACTACCCGACCCTCTGGTTTCTGGTGGTGGGGGCGCTGTTCAGCGGCTACGCCGTGTTGGACGGATTTGATTTGGGCGCCGGAGCCTGGCATTTGTTTTTCAACAAGGAACAGAGCCGGCGCATTGCCTTGAACGCCGTTGGACCGGTATGGGACGGCAACGAGGTCTGGTTGGTGATCGGCGGCGGGGCGCTGTTTGCCGGCTTTCCGCTGCTCTACGCGGTG
>JAUIHG010000294.1 GCA_030432405.1 Bacteroidia bacterium
GTGGAGGCCATCGAGCGCATCTCCTCCGGGCTTAACGGATTGGAAGACGGGCAGAACCTGCTGTTCCAATTGCCTACCGGCGGCGGCAAGACGGTGATTTTCTCCGAGATTGCCGCGCACTACATCAAGGTCAAACGGCACAAGGTGCTCATCCTGACGCACCGCGTGGAATTGCTCCATCAGACCTCGCGCAGCCTGAGTTCCATCGGGGTGCAGAACAAGATCATCGACCGCAAGGTCCAGGAGCTTGACGACCAGACGGAGTACGGCTGCTTTGTGGCCATGGTGGAGACGCTCAACAACCGGCTGACCGAAAACGCGCGCTACCTCACCGACATCGGACTGGTCATTGTGGATGAAGCCCACTACAACGCCTTCCGCAAGATCTTCCAGTATTTCGACAAGGTGACCATCCTCGGCGTGACGGCCACCCCGTTGAGCTCCAACAAGAACCTGCCCCTCTACGAGAATTACCACCGCCTGATTGTGGGACAGAGCATCGCGGACCTGATCTCGATGGGCTACCTGGCCAAGCCGACCACCTATACCTGCGACGTCAACCTGCAGACGCTGAAAGTGGGCATCGACGGGGATTTCACCATCTCCTCCCTCGATTACCTCTACAGCCTTTACCACATGCAGGACAAGCTGGTACAGGCCTATGAGGAGCGCTCCCTCGGCAAGAAGACCCTGATTTTCAATTCGGGCATTGCCACCTCCAAACGGGTCTTCGGCCTTTTCCAACAGAAGGGTTACCCCGTACGGCATCTCGACTCCACCTTCTCCGAGCAGGAGCGCAAGGACACCCTGGACTGGTTCCGCACCAATGACGACGCTATCCTCACCTCGGTATCCATACTCACCACCGGCTTTGACGAGCCTTCGGTGGAAACCATCATCCTAAACCGGGCCACGCGTTCGCTGACCCTGTACCATCAGATGATCGGCCGGGGCAGCCGGGTGCTGCCCAACAAGGACAGCTTCACCATCATCGACCTGGGGATGAACGCCCAACGGCTCGGATTGTGGGAAGCGCCCATCGACTGGCAGGACGTCTTTGCCAACCCGCGCAAATTCCTGGAGCAAACCCTCTACGCCAAAGAGGAAGCGGTGCTGGAACAGGAATACATCCTCACCGACGACGTCAAGGACCGCCTTCCGCTGGAACAGGAGTTGTTTTCCTTTTCGATCCGCGACCATTACCTGGAACGGGTGCGCAAAGGCGAACGCCCGAGCAAGACCCTGGAATTCTCGGTGGACAACCACGTGCGCCTCATCCGGGCCAATGCAGCCTCGTTTTCCGAGGCCATCCGCTTGCAGCAAGTGCTGCAAAACGAAATCCAGTGGCCGCTCAAGCAAGACACCTCCTGCATTGCCAAAAGCACGGAGAACTTTTTCCGCTGGCTGCTGGAAGACTACACCACCAAACTGCGCCGTGCCCTCAACAAGGCCTACAGCACGCCACCACCGGAGCCTTTCCCTGTGGCAGAGGAGCAGGAGGACCCGCAGGCAAACGCCCATCACACGCCATCCCCAACCGCACCACTGACGGACCGTGGCTTGGAGAACGAACGTCAGATCCCGGGCCATTCGCCTTCCGGCGAAAACGGAAGCCCCATGCACGGCCATTCCGATCAGGCCCATGCTGCTCCTACGGACGGACCTGCCCAATCCGAACCGCCCGCTGTGCAAGATGTTCGGCAGATTCTGGGAGAACAGGCTGGGGAACGCCTCGCCTCAAACGATGGGAAGGCGGATGGAAAAGATGATGCAGCCCCCGTGGGCAACCATTCAACCAGCGATCCATCGCCACAACTGACCAACGCAACCGGGGCGCCCCAGTGGAATTCAGAGGCTTCCTCCCTTCAGGACAAGGTGGTCAGGAACGATCGATCCGGAACGGATCAAATCCAGAACGATCGTTCTGAGGATCAACGTGGCGGGCTCGGGCAGTACCAGATCGATCGTTCCAGCATTGATGCTGGAGCCGATGATTCTGCGAAGGACCAGGGCCGCAAACAAAAGTTCACAAGCCAGCAAACTGAAGACGGTGCATTTGAAGGCCCTCCGTCGGAAGACCACAGCGCTGCAGGACATCAACCCGGGGAACAAAAGCCGGAAAACCGTCCCCCTGAAGCCGGTTCCAACGAAGGCCGTGATGGCCGGCATGCTTGAGCGCACCCACCGCACCGCCCATTTTCCATGGCCGCCTATACTTCGGATTGTTGGACCCTGATCCGCAGCATGACGGCGGTGGAAAAAGCCTACGTCAAGCGATACGGCTACAAGGAGCAGGCTCGGGAAAAGGCCTATTGGCAGCTTTTTGACGCCATGGACCGGCAGGCGGAGTACGACGAGCCGGCCTTGCGCAAGCGCTTCGCCGGAGGCGCGGGTTTCCGGTCTTTTCCCGCCGCCAAACGGCACCTGCAGGAACGCATCCTGGCGGCCCTGATGGATTACCACGCCGGCAAAAACCTGGAAGACCGGTTGCTGCAATGCACCCGCGAGGCTTGGTTTCTGCAGGCCCGCGGCCTTGATGCCCTGGCGTCCAAGCGCCTCGAACAGGCCTGGAAGCTGGCCGCAGAGCTCGACGATCCCGTCTTCACCACACCGCTATTCCAAATTGGCGGCATGCTCTTGCCCTACACCCCCGACGGGCAGATCCAGCGCATGGATTTGTTGGCCGATGAAGCCAAGCATGCCGACATATTGGGCAACCGGACGGCCTACCGGATGCTGTATGCCCGCATGACGGCTCTGGTGGGCAAATGGGGGGTCATTGCGCGGGACCCCCAGCATGTGGCCGAAGTTGATGCCCTGCTGGCCGAACCCCTGCTTCAGGACGATGCGCGGGCCCACAGCTTCATGGCCAAATACCTGTTGCACAGCATCAACAAGATCCTGCACCAGATTGTCTGCCGCTACCCGCAGTCTCTGGAAGCCTCCCGGCAATTGGTCCAGTTGTATACGCGCTTTCCGGAGCACCGCAAACGCCAGCCGGAACCTTATTTCATGGCCGTCTCCAATCTGCTGATCGACCTGGTGGGCATGCGCGCCTTCGGCGAATTCGACACC
>JAUIHG010000295.1 GCA_030432405.1 Bacteroidia bacterium
GCGCCAACACGGCGCGATTCCTTGTTTCTGCCCCCTCCTGCCCTATGATGTGGACCCTGCTTTTGGCCATCGCTCCCTTTCTTGCTTCATCCCCCCAACAGCTGTCGGCTGAACCCGCACAGGCTGTTGCTGGTGTGCAGACTACGGGCATTCATACCCCGGAAGCCGGTGGGGACGCCGTGGACTGGGTCGCCTTTGGCGAAGCCATGCAGACAAACACCGGAGGCAAGAAAAAACTTCAGCGCCCGCTGATGGTGGACTTCTACACCGACTGGTGCGGCTGGTGCAAGCGCCAGGACGCCACCACCTTCCGCGACCCGCGTGTGGTGGCCTACCTCAACCAGCATTTCCACGCCGTGCAGTTCGACGCTGAGGGCAGCGCGCCGGTGGAATTCAAGGGCGAGACGCTGACCCGGCAAGGCAAAACGCACAGCCTGGCGTTGCAATTGGCCAGCAACCGCGGCCGGATCGGCTACCCCACCATCGTGTTGCTTTCGCCGGAAGGCGAAACCTGGGCCGTGCTGCAGGGCTACCAAACGGCCGAAAAGCTCCTCCCCCAACTGGTGTACTATGCCGAGGGCTACCACGAGGACCTCGACTTTGCCACGTTCAGCGGCATCTACACCATGCCGGAAGCGCCTTGAGCAGGTGCTGAAGCCCCGCTCATGAGCCGCCCGCCTGCGTCCACGACCGATTCGGCCCCATTGGCCGGCATCCGTGTGTTGGAACTGGCCGCCGTCCTGGCGGGCCCCAGTGTGGGCAGTTTCCTGGCCGAATTGGGCGCCGAGGTGACCAAGGTGGAAAATCCGGCTACCGGCGGAGACGTGACCCGGGGCTGGCGCCTGCCCGGCGAATCCCCCACCCCGACCAAAATGGGGCCCGCATCGGCCTACTACGCTGCGGCCAATTACGGCAAGCGGGTTTGGATGGCCGACCTCAAACGCGCCGGGGATGCGGCCCGGGTCCGCGATGCCCTGGCGGAAACAGACATCGTGATCAGCTCCTTTCGCCCAGGCGCTGACCGGCGCCTGGGCATGGATCCCGAAAGCCTCCTTGCCGCCTATCCGAAGCTCATTGTGGCCCGGATTACCGGCTACGGCCCCGATGACAACCGGGCGGCCTACGACCTGGTCCTGCAGGCCGAAACCGGCTGGATGTCAATGACCGGATTTCCGGATGGCCCACCGGCCAAACTGCCTGTGGCCCTGGTCGATATCCTCGCCGCCCATCAGCTCAAACAAGCCATTCTGCTGGCCCTCTGGCAGCGCGCACGCGATGGCAAAGGGCGCTTGGTCGAGGTCTCCCTGTACGATGCTTCGCTCTCCGCCCTGGCCAACCAGGCCTCGAACTGGCTTCAGGCCGGCCATTGTCCGGGACGCATGGGCAGCCTGCATCCCAACATTGCGCCTTACGGCGAATGTTTCCCCTGCGCGGATGGGCAATTGCTGGTCCTGGCTGTGGGTGCCGAAGCGCAGTTCAGAGCCCTGTGCCGGGTCCTGGATCTGGATGCCCTGCCCGAGCAACCGGACTTTGCCAGCAATGCGCAGCGCGTCCAGCACCGCGAAGCGCTGCAAGCGGCCCTGGCACCTGCGTTTGCGCAGCAGCCCAGGGAGTTGTGGCTTGCCCGGCTGCATGCGGCAGGGGTGCCTGCTGGTGCCGTACGCAGCCTGGATGCCGTCTTTGACGAAAACGCCGCCCGGGCCATGGTGCTGGAAGATGCCATTGGCAAACGCGTCCGGCAAGTGGCGTTCCGCCAGTCCATGCACCGCACCTGATCCGGCCGACCGGACCTCAACACTCAGGAACTGCGTGCAGTGTCTGAGGGGCACGCGTTGGGGCCTTGTAACGCCTGCAGGGAGCCGTTTGAGGCCTTTTGCCTGTTTTGAAGCAGCATGTACACCGTTGACGTGCGCTTTCCACATGGCCAAAAAAGGACACAAACGCCAGCACAAATTGCCCTTGATGCCGTAACTTTCATGGGCATAGGTATGCTTGCGGTACCCTTGAACGATGACCCCGCTCCGCATGCCACAGCAACCTCCACCCACTTCGGTTTGTCGGAAACCGTTCCATTGCACGGTCTTCGGATGTGCGGTTGTATGTCATCCCTCTGAACACCCGCTCTTTTTGCATCAGCTGCACTTCAAACCACCCGTCCCAGAAACCCTCAGCTTTTGAATCCCATGCGTTCGCCCCGCCTTTTGTTCGCAGCCTTGCTCTCCGGTCTGATGCTCATTGGCTCGGAAGCCCAAGCCCAACGTGCTGGCAACGACAGAAGCCAGCATGACGGCAATACCACCTTGAGCAGTTCCGTTGCCGAACCCACCTTGGTTGCCTTTCCCAAGATGGCCACCACCACCATCAACATCCGGGTATCCGGTATCCCCTCCGGCACCTACTGGATGGGTGTCAAGAACGAATACGGCGATGTCCTGCTTCAGGGCAATGTATATGTGGAAGATGGTGTACCCTTGGTCATCGATATTGAGAAAGTAGAAACCGGGGTGTACACCGTCTTTGCCGTCATCGATGGCGTGGAGCACTCCAGCAGCTTCTGCAAGGTCGACTGAGGCCCTATTGCATTTGTTTCGTGTTGCGGTAGGTGTTGCTGCAGGGTTCTTGAACATCCTGCTGCAGAATTTTTCTGCCTATGGACCTGGCACGGCCGCTGATCAATCATCTTGTGCTGAAAGCGTCACCAGAATGTGATCTGCGTCATGGTGGCAGTGGGTTTGGGCCACTAGCTTGGTCCCCGGCCTTTTGGAATACAGCCTTGATGCCATGCCCAACGCACCCCATGCTGCTTCCGATGACGGTTCGCCAATGGGCGACACCGCTTCCCGCCAGGAAACCGGAAAGCGCCACACAGCGTTGGCTTTTTTACGTCCGGGCAAGCACACCCTGCTGATCCTGATGGCTGCTGCGGGGCTTCTGCTCTCCTGGACGCAAATGGGCCGCGTGCTTGGCGACGGTAGCGCATCGGCCCGAAGCGATCAACCCCTGCCCATTGCCTTCGACGGGCATTTTGCCACGGCAGGTACCTGCCAGGTATGCCACGGCTCGGACACCACTG
>JAUIHG010000071.1 GCA_030432405.1 Bacteroidia bacterium
GTCTGGTCCAGGGTCCATTCGGCCTGGAGCAGTTGCAGGTCGGCTTGGGACATGGATTGCGCCGTTGCGCCATGGCTGGCGAACACGGAAAGGACGGCAAGCAGGAGGGAGTGGGCTAGGTATTTGCGCATGACGGAACAAGATACGGCGGGGTCAGGGGGCGTCCAAGCCTTGTTGATCAAGGACTTAGCAAGCGTCGTTTCCGGCACAAATGGCGGCCTGCGGCCCGGAATGCCGTAATTTTCGGGCCATGAACAGGGATACGCAAACCGTCCGAAGCATCAAAGCCCCCACGGGCACGGCATTGAACTGCAAAGGCTGGGCCCAGGAGGCCGCTTTGCGCATGTTGATGAACAACCTGGACCCCGATGTGGCCGAACGCCCGGACGAACTGATCGTCTATGGCGGCCTGGGCAAAGCAGCGCGCAACTGGGAGTCCTACGAATTGATTGTCAAGGCGTTGCGTGATCTGGAGTCGGACGAAACCCTGCTCGTGCAATCCGGGAAACCCGTGGGCATCCTGCGCAGCCATCCCGATGCACCGCGGGTGCTGATTGCCAACTCCAACCTGGTGGGCCGCTGGGCCAATTGGGAGCACTTCCGCGAACTCGAGGCCAAAGGCCTGATGATGTACGGCCAGATGACGGCCGGTTCCTGGATCTACATCGGTTCCCAGGGCATCGTGCAGGGCACCTACGAAACCTTCCTGGCCCTGGCCGAAAAGCACTTCGACGGCAGCCTCAAGGGCCGCCTGAACGTGACCGCAGGCCTGGGCGGCATGGGCGGAGCCCAGCCTTTGGCCATCACGATGAACCACGGGGTCTGCCTGGCGGCTGAAATGGAAGCCTGGCGCGCCCACAAACGCGTGGAAACCCGCTACCTGGATGAAGTCATCGAGGACCTGGATGCCGCTATTGATCGCGCGCTGGAGGCGCGCGAACGCGGCGAAGCCGTCTCCATCGGTTGGATCGGCAACGCCGTGGATATGCTGCAGCGCCTCATCGAGCGCGACATCACACCGGATACCCTGACCGACCAGACCTCAGCCCACGATCCCCTGGTGGGCTATTTCCCGGAAGGCTTGAGCGTGGAACAGGCCAATACCCTGCGCGAGACCAATCCCGACAATTACATCGAGCGCAGCAAGGACACCATGGCCCGCCACGTGCGGCTGATGCTGGACCTGCAAAAGCGCGGCGCGGTGACCTTTGACTACGGCAACAACCTGCGCGGTGAAGCCTTGGAGCGCGGCGTCAAAAACGCGTTTGATTTTCCCGGCTTTGTGCCCGCCTACATCCGGCCGCTGTTCTGTGAAGGCAAAGGCCCCTTCCGCTGGGCGGCTCTTTCCGGCGACCCGGAGGACATCTACACCACCGACCAGATCCTGCTGGACCTCTTTCCGGAGAACACCGGCCTGAAGCGTTGGCTGACCATGGCCCGCGAACGCATTGCCTTCCAGGGACTGCCCGCCCGCATTTGCTGGATCGGCCAGGGTGCCCGTGAAAAAGCGGGTTTGGCCTTCAACGAAGCGGTGCGCGACGGCCGCCTCAAGGCCCCTGTGGTCATCGGCCGGGATCACCTGGACACCGGCTCGGTGGCTTCGCCGAACAGGGAAACCGAAGCCATGAAGGACGGCTCCGATGCCGTGGCCGACTGGCCCATCCTCAACGCGCTGATCAATACCGCCGGTGGCGCCACCTGGGTGAGCTTCCACCACGGCGGCGGTGTGGGCATGGGCTATTCCCTGCATGCCGGCATGGTGGTTTTGGCCGATGGAACGGCCGAAGCCGACGCCCGCCTGCGCCGCGTGCTGCACAACGATCCCGCCATGGGGGTCATCCGGCATATGGATGCGGGTTATGACATTGCCCAGGATACTGCCCGGCAGCATAGGCTCGATTTGAAAGAGCGGCTCCGCTGATCGTGTTGGCGCACTTTTGGTATGGACCGAACGTACCCAAACCTGACCTGCCCGTGAAAACTTCCCCGACCCTATTGGTGGTGTTGTCCCTTTTTGCCGCCGCCATGGCTTCCTGCGACATCAACAACGGTCCCCGTGACCGCGATGTATTCCTCGGTCCCTGGGACGTGACCGACCGCTGCCTGGCCGATACCCAGAATTACCGCCTCGACATTTTTGAAGACGGCGGTTTCGGGGAGGACATCAGCCTGGAAGGCGACGGGCTGTACCGCATCGGCTTTGTTGTGGACGCCACCGTCACCGGTTCGCGTTTTGTCATTCCCGTGCAGGACGCCATCATTTCATCGGTGCCGGACCTGCGCTACGAGTTCAGCGGTTCGGGCAGCATCTCTTCAGACGGTCAGGAACTGACCATCGATTATGAGGTGCTGACTGTGCAGGATGGGTTTGTTATAGATGCGGATCAATGCCTCTTGAAAGGTGCTCCGAGGCCGTGACGCGGCCCATGGCGTTGTTGCGACCCTCCCTCAGTCGGGTCACGTACATGGAGTACGCCCCCCTCCTTACTCAATCCCCAGCCGCTCGATGCGGATGCCGATGTCCCGGATGCCGGGCAGGGGGTTTTCGCGCATGTCCTGCTCCAGTTCGAAGACGTAGGTGCCGGGTTCTGGGAAGCGGCGGCGGTCGCCGATGAGCTCCCGTTGGGTGCAGAGGTCTACCGCGCATTGGCCCAGCCAGGTGCCGTCGGGCTCGGCCAGTGCAATGTCCAGGCGGTTGACGGTGGTGTCGCCGGAGGGCAGGATGGTGCGGATGCGGAGCCAGCAGTTCATGTAGCCGTAGTTCGCCTCATGGCGAAGGCCGATGTAGAGGTTGTACAGCGCGCTGGTATCCGGAATGTCTACCTCAAAGCGGGCCGCTTCATCCCAGGACCAGTCCTTGCCGACCGCTTGGTAGTTCTCGTACACCCGACCGGGTTCGCAGGCCTGCAGCAGCATGCCCGCGATGCCCAACAATACGATCAGGCGCAGGGCGTAGAGCAGCGTAGTGGAGCGGGAAGAGGGCATGAAACAGGCTTGGTGAGCGGTTGAGGGAATGGGCGATGGGCGGGTGGTTTTGGCCGAGCATCAATTGCCCGATCCGCCGCCGGAGCTGCCTCCCGATCCGCCGCCGGAGCTGCCTCCCGAACCGCTACCGGATCCACTTCCTGCACCGCCTCCAGAGCCTCCGCCACGGCGGCGCCCACCGCGCCGTCGGCCGGACCGCCGTTGGCTGCCGTCTTTAGAGCCTGAACCCTCGTTCTGTGGTTGGTTTCCAGATCCGCCGCCGCCGCGTTTGCCGCCCGAGCGGCCACGGCCTTTGCCGCCTTTGCTGCGGGTGGAGGTGGATTCGCCGGAGGCGGAACGGGTGTCCGAATCCGAGCTGCGCGGGCCTTTGCGGCCTTTGCCGCCACCGCTCCGTCCGCTGCCCTGACCAC
The DNA here is from genome assembly GCA_030432405.1 of Bacteroidia bacterium. Taxonomy (GTDB): domain Bacteria; phylum Bacteroidota; class Bacteroidia; order Chitinophagales; family BACL12; genus WGOA01. The sequence continues at coordinate 3,396 of JAUIHG010000071.1, forward strand.
CGCCTTTGCCGCCGGAAGGTCCACCGGAACGGCCACGGCCGCCCTTGCTGCGGCGTTTGCGGGTGCTGCGTTCCAGGCTGCGCAGGCTGACGTGGGCTTCCTCCACAAACTCGGTGTTTTCTTCTTCGATTTCCTCCTCTTCAATGGCCATGCCGGACAGGGATGGGGCGAGCTCCCCGCGCTTGTTCAGCTCGAGCATGTCGCGGACACGGTCCGGTTCCAGGGCGTAGGTTTCCGCGTCGTCGATGTCCTTGACGCGGTAGTACATGCGCAGGCGCAGGATGTCGGTTTTCAGCAGGATGGCTTCGCCTTCTTCGGTTTTGATCCGCTTGGCACCCTTGGGCAGCTTTTTGATGGCGGACATGTAGGTGTCCAGCTCGTAATTCAGGCAGCACTTCAGCCGGCCACATTGGCCGGAGAGCTTGTCCTGGTTGATGGCCAGGTTCTGGTAGCGGGCCGCGGCGGTGGACACAGAGCTGAACTCGGTCAGCCAGGTGGAGCAACACAATTCACGGCCACAGGAGCCGATGCCGCCGATTTTGCCGGCTTCCTGCCGCGCGCCGATCTGGCGCATGTCCACCTTGATGCGGAATTCGGACGCGTAGCGTTTAACCAGGTCGCGGAAGTCGATGCGCTTTTCGGCCGTGTAGTAAAAGGTGGCCTTGCGCCCATCGGCCTGGAAATCGACGTCCGAGATTTTCATGGGCACACCCATCTCCCGCGCAATCTGGCGTGCCTGGATCATCACAGCGCCTTCGCGGGCACGCGCTTCGGTGAGCTTGTCCAAGTCGTTTTCCCGGGCCTTGCGGAGGATGCGCCGGAAATCCCGGCGGCGGCGTTCGCGCAGGCGTTTGGTCTGCTGGATGCGCAGCTTGACGAGTTCGCCGGACAGGCTTACGCGGCCCACGTCAAAGCCCCCGTCGGACTCCACGGTCACGAGGTCGCCGGTCAGGATGTCCGCGCGCGAGGGGTTGCGGTAAATGGCCTTGCGGCCGCCGTTGTGAAAGCTGACCTCGACCAGGTCAAAGCGCTGGTCTTCGGGTATGGGCAGATCGGCGAGCCAATCGTGGGTGTTGAGGCGGTTGCAACCGCCGGTGGCACAGGAGCCGTTGCTTTTGCAGCCTTTGGGGCTGCCCATCGTGGTGGATCCGCAGGAGGCACACGACATGGGGGTTGGATTTATGCGGCCGTTCAATGGGCGGTTGCGCCAGCCTGGCCGGAGGCCTTTTGGGCATGGCGGTACTGCTGCATCTGTCGGCTTAAACGGATGCCCAGGTTGGTCATCACCAGCCGGGCATGCGCATTGCGTTCAAGGTAATGTTGGGCCTTTTCCAGGTCCGCCCGAAGGCGTTCCCAGCCGGCCGGTGGAAGGAGGGCGGCTTCGGCGTCGGAAACCGATGCCGTTTGACCGCCTCCGGCGAAGGCCTCCGCGCCGGCAGCTCCAGGGATTGAAGCCCCGCCGGGTACCGCCTCGGGCACGCCGAGGGAACGGTACCAGCACTGGCGCACCCGTTGGATGGCAAACGCAAAGACCTGTTTTTGGGCTTCGCGGCCCATTTTGTGAAAATCGTCCAGCAGGGGAAAGAAACGAAGCACGTTCCACTGCGCGACGGATTGCAGCCATTGCCGCCAGAAATCCGCGGCGGCGTTGACGCTTTCGGCGTCCTGGCCGCGCACGCTTTCCAGGGCCTTGCGGAAATTGCCGTCGCTGAGCATTGCGGCCGTTGCGGCGGCTTCGGCCGAAAGGCCACGCGCTTCCAAAGCGTCGGCCATGGAGGCTTCCGGCATGCGGGGCACGCGCAGGATCTGGGTGCGGGAAAGAATGGTGCCCAGGATGCGGTCGGCGTCCTCGGCCACCAGCAAAAACACGGTTTTGGCGGGCGGCTCCTCGATCAGTTTGAGGATGCGGTTGCCCTCTTTGCCGAGGTATTCGGGCAGCCAGAGGATCAGCACCTTGTAGCCCCCCTCGAAGGTTTTCAGGCTGAGCTTGCGCTGCACGGCCTGCACTTCCTCGACGGGGATGTTGGCTTGTTTGTTGCTCGAACCCAGCGCTTCGGCCATGCGGGCCGTCCAGTCGGCGTAGCCCATATAGGGCGTCTCGGCCAAGGCGTTTCGCCATTCGGCGGCCCAATCCCCGGCCTGGCGCTTTTGCTGGCTTTTGGGCCCGCTGCCCACCGACAGAAAAGGATAGCTGTAGTGAATGTCCGGATGGATGCCCTTGGCGGCCTTCTGACAGGACGGGCAGGTGCCGCAGGAATCCGCCTCGGTGGGCTGCTGGCAGTTGAGGTACTGCGCCATTGCGCGGGCCAAAGGCAGGCCCCCGTTGCCTTCCGGTCCGAGGAACAGCATGGCGTGCGGCAGCCGGCCATGCTGGTGGCTGCGGACCAGCCCGGTGGCAGGTCCATCTTCGGCACGCAGGTGCTGCGGGAGCTCGGCAAAGCGCATCCCCCAAAGCTAACCAAAATGGGGTCTGTGGAGGGTGGCGTGTTGCCGCGGGAGCCCGTTCTTCGCCTATGGCAAAAGCGTATGTTCTACGGCCTGATTTTGCCCGCCATTCCTTCAATGCCGCACCATGGTTGATCCGCTCTTTTTGCACCGGCTTTTGCACCCCGCCGATACGCCTTCCGACCCTTCGCCTGCCGGCGAACAGCCCGCCGCTGAAACCCAGCCCCTGGACGGGACGCAGGCCGCCACCAAACAGCGGGTAAGTGTGTTCCGCGAAGCGCATTTCAACGCCGCGCACCGCCTGCACCGCCCGGATTGGAGCCCGGAACGCAACGAAGCGGTCTTTGGCCTGTGCAACAACCCGAATTGGCACGGGCACAACTACAAGTTGATCGTGCGGGTGACTGGAACGATCGATCCGGAAACGGGTTATGTGATTGACCTCAAGGTGCTCAAGGACATCATCGCCGAACAGGTCACCGACCGCTACGACCACAAAAACCTCAACGAAGACCTGCCCGAGTTTGCCCAGCTCAACCCCACCGCGGAAAACATTGCGGTCATGGCCTGGCAGCGCCTGCGCAAAGGGCTGGATGCCGCAGGGCACTCGGGCCTGGGCTTGCATCTGCGGCTCTACGAGACGCCTCGGAATTTTGTGGAGTATCCGGCGGCTAAGTAGGGGCTTCGGCGACCTGTTGCATGCAATAGGGCAGCTTCTTGCAATAAGGCCCAAATTCGTTCTCCTTATTTCATAATAAGCTGGTTTTTTGCAACAAAGCGGGGTTCTTGGCTGTATATTTCAAAATCACACCGATTTTTGAAATAGAGCATGCCTACACGTCGATCGGGTCACTATCAGCAACTAGCGGACAAACGCTACTTTGTTCCATATCCACTGCCTCCAAACCCACCTTTGGAGTGGAGCCCCGCGCTGCTGCAGCGCTTCTCGGAAACGATGTTGCACCTGGGCCGTCTGGATGAAGCTATTGCCCGCATACCCGATGCCCAAAGGTTTTTACAAGCCTTCGTGATGAAGGAGTCCCTTTTGTCTAGTGAGATTGAGGGGATTCATACCACATTGATTGAACTGTTTGATTCGGATACACACCGCCCTCGTTCAGAAACGCGTCGTGTCGCCAACTACATGGTGGCACTTGACGGCGCATTGCAATTGATGCGGATGGAAAGATTGCCCTTGGTAGAACGGGTCATCATACATTGCCATAGCGCGTTGTTGGAGGGAACAGTGGAATCTGGGAAGTCGCCTGGCGTATACCGAAGTGTTCCCGTTCGTGTAGGCCAATTGGTGCCTCCACCTGCCCACCAATTGGATGGGTTGATGAAGGACCTCGAACAATTCATCAATGGCGATGACGAGCTCCCTGGTTTGGTCAAAGCAGGGATGGCGCATGCACAGTTTGAGATTATTCACCCATTTCTGGACGGCAATGGCCGAACCGGGAGAATGCTCATTGTGCTCATCCTGGTTCAAGAGGGCATTTTGTCGGAGCCGCTGTTTTATCCCTCCTTGTTTTTGGTAGAGCAACGGCAGCAGTATTACCAGGTCCTGGATGGTATTCGAACACACGGCGATTGGGAATCTTGGATCTTGTTCTTTTTGGAAGCGGTGGGTGTCGGTGCAGAAGATGCCCTGGTCCGGGCAAAGGCCATTGAAAGGCTTCAATCGGATCTGCTGTTCCGCATTCAATCCAGTTCCATGAGTACATCCATGAAAATGGCTGCAAAGCATGTTTTGGAACGAATGTTCGAGCATCCGATTTTAACCATAGCCGATGCGGCCGAATGGTCTCAGCGGAGCTACAACTCTGCCAAAAAGCTGATGGACGACTTCGTGGAAATGGATTTTGTGCACCAGCAATCGTCCAGATCGCGAAACAAGAAGTTCGGGTTCACGCCTTACCTGCATCTGTTGGACGCTGATCGGTCCGAGCTCAGTCCGCCCCTTTGATCGCAGCCAACTCCTCGTCCAGACTGCCGTGCTTCCAGCCTTGGTCCACGGTGGCGCTGCTGTCCAGGCTGACGTCGGCGGGGCGGGGGGAACCGGTATTGACGCTGGCCTGCGCCACTGGCCGCACGGCGGAAGCATCCAGATCCCAGGTTTGCGCTACTTCCAGGGCCATGGCGTAGCGGCTGAGCCGCTGCGGGCCGCCGAAGTGCCAGGTGCCGGAGCGGTGTTCGCCGGAGGCGGCGGCCAGGAGCCAGGCCCAAAGGCCTTCAGCCACACGCAGGGCATGGGCGGCGGTCCGGTATTCGTCGTGGAAAAGGGTCATTGGACGGCCGGCAATCAGACCGGTCCGCAAGCCGCCGATCAGGCCCCGTTTGGGGTTGGCCGAAGCCCCGTACATGAGGGGCAGCCGCGCAATCGTGGCGCCGGGATGCTCCCGGCGAACCGCTTCCTCGGCCTCGGCTTTGTGGCGCCCGTACACGTTCACGGGCGTGGGCGCCGCCTGAGGCGCATAGGGTGCCGCCGTGCCGTCAAAGACCAGGTCGGTGGAGCAAAACACAAAGGGAATCCCCCGCGATCCGGCGTATTTGGCCAGCGCCTCGGTGGCCTTGACGTTGATTTGGAACGATTGATCCGGATCTTTTTCGCAAGCGCCGGTGTCGGCCAGGGCGGCCGCGTGCAGGATGGCGTCCGGGGCCAGGTCAAAGAGCCGCTTGCGCCAGGAGAGGGGATCGGCCAGGTCCATTTCCATGCCGCCCCATTCCTCGGCTTTTTCCCAGTCCCGCAATCCGGCCACCAGGGTCCAGTGTTCCGGAGCCACGGCCAGCAGGTGCCCACCCAGAAAACCGGTGGCCCCGGTGATCAGGACGCGCTTGACGGATTTGGCGGGAGCAGCCATTTTGGAACGAATTGCTAAAAACTAAACGGGCTCCGCGGCCAATGCTTTCCGGCTCAGGGCTTGTAACGGTAGAGCGTGGCCACGATGGGCAGGTGGTCGGAGTACCCGGCGTAGTAGTTCGGGCCGCCGAAGGTGCGGCTGGGCGTGGCGCCGAAGCGGTCGGAGAAGTACATCATCCAGTCTTCGCGGAACGCGGAAACTGAACCGATCTGCCAGCCTTTGGCCTTGCCGTATTTCGCGCCGTTGAAGGGCATGAGCACACCGGTAATCACAAACTGGTCCAGCATGTTCCAATTGCCGCGGTAGTTGTAGCTGCCGCCGCCTTCGGCGTCCAGCAGCCCCATGGCGTTGGCCAGGCTGGTCGGTTCCACATAGCCGTGGATTTGGGCACCAAGGACATCCTGGAGGCTGCCGTTTTCCGGCTCGTCGTTGAAGTCGCCCATGGCCAGGACGTAGGGATGGCCTTCCGCTCCACGGAGCGAATCCACGGCCGAACGCAAAGCGCGTGCGGCCACCGCCCGGCGTGGCGCCGAGGCTTCCAGCCCACCCCGGCGCGAGGGCCAGTGGTTCACAAAGACGTGCAGCGGCTGCTTCATGCCCTTGATGCGGCCCTGGACATAGAGGATGTCGCGGCTGGTGTAACGTTCGCCGGACTCCATGTCCGGCGGATTGATGGATTCGGGAAACTCCAGACGGATGCCGCGCACCGACCCCGTTTTGAAAGCGTCCGTGCGCACCAGCAGCGCGCAGTCGATGCCGCGCACATCCGGACTTTCCACGTGCTCCACGCGGTAGACGCCTTCGCCGGCCAGGCGCGTGGCCAGGTCTCGGCAGACGGCCGCGTTTTCCACTTCCGCCAAACCGATCAGCAGGGGAAGGGAAGCGGTGGCATAGCGCTGCTTTCCTTTGGGATCCGGCCTGGCGCCGCTGGCCGCGGCGATCACATGCGCCAGGCTGTCCAGCTTGGCGTTGTAGCGCTGCGTGCCCCACAATTTCTCCGAACCGGGCAGGTATTCCTCGTCGATCTGGTTGGGCGTGTCGAGGGTGTCGAAGAGGTTCTCGACGTTGTAGAACAGCACGGTGTGCGCGGCCTTGATCTTGCCTTCAGGCGCGGTTTTCAGACGCTGATGCTGTTCGGTGCCGAGGGCCTTGGTGTCTTCTTGCGCTTGGGCCAGCAATGCCGGACCCAATCCAACCGCCTGCCCGGCGAACACCATCCCCAACAGCAAAACGCGCACGAGGCTTCGGACCGGTTTGAGGTGCTGCATGGCCATCAGATGTTGAGCGCGCGGTTGTCGCTGGCGGCCAGGCAGGCCTCCTTGAAGGCTTCCGAATAGGTCGGGTGGGCATGGCTCATGCGGCCGATGTCTTCGGCGGAAGCCCGGTATTCCATGGCCACGACCGCTTCGGCAATCAGGTCGGCCACGCGCGGGCCGATCATGTGCACGCCAAGCAGCTCGTCGGTTTCGGCATCGGCCAGGACCTTGATCTGCCCGTCGATGTCCATGCTCGCCCGGGCGCGGGCGCTGGCGCGGAAGGGGTAGGCGCCGGACTTGTACTTGCGCCCGGCCTCCTTGAGCTGCTCTTCGGTCTGGCCCACACCGGCCACTTCCGGCCAGGTATAGACCACGCCTGGAATGAGGTTGTAGTCCACGTGCGGCTTCTGGCCGGCGATGATTTCTGCCACAGCCACACCTTCTTCTTCGGCTTTGTGGGCCAGCATGGCCCCGCGGACAACGTCGCCGATGGCGTAAATGCCCGGCACGCCGGTGGCGAAATGATCGTCAATGGCAATGCGGCCACGCTCGTCGGTGTCCAGCTTAACGGCCTTGAGGTTGAGGCCCTCGGTGTAGGGCTTTCGGCCGACGGCCACCAGGCAGTATTCCGCCTTGAACTCGACGGCTTCGCCCTTCTTGTTGGTGGCCTTGGTGGTGGTGCTGCGGCTGGTGGCGCTCACGCCTTCCACCTTGCACCCAAGATGAAAATCGATGCCGATTTTCTTGAGGCTGCGCTGCAGGTCCTTGGCCAGGGCGCCGTCCATGCCCGGGATCAGCCGGTTCATGTATTCGAGCACGGTCACCTTGGTGCCCAGTCGGGCGAAAATCGAGCCCATCTCGCAGCCGATGACCCCACCGCCGATGACCACCATGGTCTTGGGCAGCTTTTTGAGGCTCAGCGCTTCGGTGGAGCTGATGACACGCTTTTTATCGATCTCCACGCCCGGGATGCTGGAGGGTTTGGAACCCGTGGCGATGATGACCTTTTTGGTCTCCACCGTTTCAGCCTTCCCCTTTTCCGGTTTTACGGAAAGTTGGAATGCGCCTTCCTGACCGCCTTTGAACGACCCCACGCCGCGCAGGACGTCGATCTTGTTCTTCTGCATCAGAAAGTCGATGCCGCCGGTGGTCTTCTCCACCACGTCGGCCTTGCGCGCAATCATCTGCCCGAAATCCAGGCTGAGTTCGCCTACGCCGATGCCGTGCTCGGCGAACTCCTTTTCAGCCTTGTGGTAGTGCTCCGTGGAGTCCAGCAAAGCCTTGGAGGGGATGCACCCCACGTTCAGGCAGGTGCCCCCCAGCGTATTGTACTTCTCGATCAGCGCGGTCTTCATGCCGAGCTGTGCGCAGCGGATGGCGGCAATGTAGCCGCCGGGTCCGGAACCAATTACAGTAACGTCGTATGCCATGGCGCGGCAAAGATACCGCGCCTGTGCGGTGGGGCTTGACCGTGTTGCGGAGCCGCTCGGCCCATCACAAATCCAACAACAGCTTCACCGGATCGGCACCGAACAGGAGCTGCTCCGGGTTCTCGAGCTGTTCCTTGACGCGCACCAGGAAGGAGACGCTTTCCTTGCCATCAATGATGCGGTGGTCGTAGCTGAGGGCCAGGTACATCATGCGGCGCACTTCCACCTTGCCGTTGACGGCAATGGGGCGCTCCTCGATTTTGTGCATGCCCAGGATGGCGCTCTGCGGGGCGTTGATGATGGGCGTGGAAAGCAGCGAACCAAAGACCCCACCGTTGGTGATGGTGAAGGTGCCGCCTTCCATTTCCTCCAGGCCGAGTTTGCCGTCGCGGGCGCGGGTGGCCAGGTCTTTGACGGCCAACTCGATTTCGTGCATGCCCAAGGATTCCGCATTGCGGATCACAGGCACCACCAAACCGCGCGGCGTGGATACGGCAATCGACACGTCGCAGTAGTCGTGCAGCTTGACCTCCTTCCCGTCGATGAAGCCGTTCACGGCCGGGAACTCCAGCAGGGCATTGCAGCAGGCGCGGGTGAAAAAGCTCATAAAGCCCAGACCCACGCCGTGTTTTTTGGCAAAGGCTTCCTTGTACTTGGAGCGCAGGTCCATGACCGGGCCCATGTCCACCTCGTTGAAGGTGGTGAGCATGGCCGTTTCGTTTTTCACGCTGACCAGCCGCTTGGCGATGGTCTGGCGCAGGCGGCTCATCTTCTCGGCGCGCTGTTCGCGGCTGAAGGCGCGCAGGCTGGCCACGGCGGCTTCGGCCGGAAGGCCGTTGGCAATGGCCTTTAACACGTCCGCTTTGGTGACGCGGCCGTCCTTGCCGGTCCCTTCAATCCGTGCCGCATCGATGCCTTCTTCGCGCAGCATCTTGGCCGCGGCAGGCGAGGCGTGCCCTGCGGCGTGGCTGTCGCTTTTGGATGCGCTTTTGCCGCCGGACGTCTGGCCGTTGCTCGAAGAGGAGGCCGCGGGTTTCTCCGCGGTTTTGGTTTTGCTTTTCGCCGGTTCCGGCGAAGGCTTTTCTTCCGATTTGCCTTCCGCCTTGGCCTCGGATTTGGATTCGGTTTTTCCGGCTCCGCTGTCCGCGGGCGCTTCCGCATCCGTATCGATTTTGCAGACCACGTCCCCGATGGCCAGGTCCGCGCCTTCCTCGGCCACAAAGGTCACCTTGCCGGCCTTTTCCGCCGGGAATTCCAGCGTGGCCTTGTCGGATTCAAACTCGCAGATGCTCTGGTCGATCTCCACGTAGTCGCCGTCGGAAATCAGCCACTGGCTGAGGGTCACTTCGGTGATCGATTCGCCGATTTCCGGCACCTTGGCTTCGAGGATCATGGGGGAGGGTTGAAACGGGACGTTCGAGCGTATTATGCAAAAGCCTGGTCCACCAGGGCTTCCTGTTCTTCGTTGTGCACCTTCTGGTAGCCCGTGGCGGGGCTGGCGCTGGATTTGCGGCAAACCGGATCCCACTCCATGTCGGGATAGCGGCTGAGCATATAGGTCCAGGCGCCCATGTTGGACGGTTCTTCCTGCACCCAGGTGCGGATGGCGTTGGGGTAGCGGTCCAGCACGGCTTCCATGGCTTCGATGGGCAGCGGATAAAGCTGCTCCAGCCGCACGATGGCGATGTCCTTGCGGTTGTCGCGCTGCTGGCGCTCCAGCAGGTCGTAGTAGACCTTGCCCGAGCAGAAGAGGATCTTTTCGACCTTCTTGCTGTCTTTGTGCGCAAAATCGTCGTCGATGAGCGGCTGGAATTGGCCCTTGACCAATTCGTCCACGGACGAACGCACCAGGGGATGGCGCAGTCCGCTTTTGGGGCTCATCACCACCAGCGGCTTGCGGAAAGGCCACTTGAGCTGGCGCCGCAACAGGTGGAAGAAGTTGGCCGGTTTGGTGCAGTTGGCCACCACGATGTTGAACTCCGCGCAGGCCTGCAAAAAGCGTTCGAGCCGCGCCGAGGAGTGCTCCGGCCCCTGGCCTTCGTAGCCGTGGGGCAGCAGCAGCACCAAGCCGCTCATGCGCTGCCATTTGCTCTGGCCGGAGACCATGAACTGGTCGATGATGGTCTGCGCGCCGTTGGCAAAGTCGCCAAACTGGGCTTCCCAGATGTTGAGCGCCTCCGGCGAAGCCATGCTGTAGCCGTATTCAAAACCCAATACGGCAAACTCGCTAAGCAGCGAATTGTAGATGCGGAACTGGCCCTGATCCTTGCCCAAATCGTCCAGCCGGTTGTATTCCTCGCTGGTGTTGGCGTCGTAGATCATGGCGTGGCGGTGGCTGAAGGTGCCCCGTTTGGTGTCCTGGCCGCTCATGCGGATGTCGTGGCCTTCCACCAGCAGGGTGCCGTAGGCCAGCAGTTCGCCCAAGGCCCAGTCCACCTGGCCCTCGTCGTGGTAGAGTTTCCAGGAATTGTCCAACAGCTTCTGGACCTTGCGCAGGGGGTGGCAGCCCTCGGGCACTTCGTGCAGGCCTTTGGCCACGGCGTCGAGCTTTTTCTTCGGGACGGCGGTTTTGGGCTGCTGTTCAAAGTCCTTCCCCTTGTTGCCCTTTTCGAGCTTGCGCCAGGCCTTCTCAGGCTGTTGGTATTCGTAGGGCAGGGGCTTCTCCTTGACCTCTTCCAACCGTTCCTGCAGCTGGCTCCAAAACGCCTTCTGCATGTTTTCGGCCAGCTTGCGGTCTTCCAGTACGCCGGTGGCCAGCAGGTGCTGCAGATAGGATTCGCGCGGATTGGCATGCTTGCCGATCAGCGTATACATGCCCGGCTGGGTGTATTTGGGGTCGTCGCCTTCGTTGTGGCCGTGCTTGCGGTAGCAGACCATGTCCACATAGACGTCCTTTCCGAAGGTCATGCGGTATTCCACCGCCATTTCCACCGCGTAGATCACGGCCTCGGCATCGTCTCCGTTGACGTGGAAAACAGGCGCATCGACGGTGCGGGCCAGCACGGTGCAGTAGTCCGAACTGCGGGCATCGTCGAAGTTGGTGGTAAAGCCGATCTGGTTGTTGATCACAAAGTGGATGCTGCCGCCATTGCGGTACCCGGCCAATTGGCTCATTTGTGCCACTTCATAGGCCACACCCTGGCCGGCCAGGGCGGCATCGCCGTGGATGACGATGGGCAGGACCTTGCTGCGGTCTTCGCCGTACAAGATGTCCGATTTTGCCCGGCAAAAACCCTGCATCACCGGTGCCACGGCCTCCAGGTGGGAGGGGTTCGGGCTGAGCTTGAGGTCCACTTTTCGCCCGGAGGGCGTTTTGACCTGTGAACTGTAACCCAGGTGGTACTTCACGTCCCCGTCCCCCATGCTGAGGTCCGGCACGGCCACGCCTTCAAACTCGCTGAAGATCTGCTCATAGGTCTTGCCCATGATGTTGGCCAGGACGTTGAGCCGGCCGCGGTGGGCCATGCCGATGACCACTTCCTCCACACCGCTGTCTGCGGCTTTGTTGATGATGGCGTCCAGCGCGGGAATGGTGGTCTCCCCGCCTTCGAGCGAAAAGCGCTTTTGCCCGATGTATTTCTTGTGCAGGAACTCCTCCAGCACAACGGTTTCGTTGAGCTTTTTGAGGATGCGCTCCTTCTTTTCGTAGGGGATCTGGATTTTGCGTACACCGCCTTCGATGCGGTCCTTGATCCAGTTGCGTTCCAGCGGGTTGCGGATGTAGCTGTATTCAAACCCGATGGTGTGCAGGTAGATGTCCTTCAAAAAGGCCAGGATGTCGCGCAGGGTGGCCGGGCCTATGCCCAATTCCACACCGGCCTGAAAGGTGCTGTCCAGGTCGGCTTCGCTGAGGCCGTAGTCCGACAGATCCAAAAAGGGCTGGCGGTCCTTGCGGTGCCGGATCGGGTTGGTATCGCTGAGCAGGTGCGCGTTCGCGCGAAAGCCCATGATGAGCTTGAGCACGTTGAACTCCTTCGGTGAGGCCAGACCTGTGGCCTGGCCATTGGCCGAGGCGTCGTCCGGCAGGGGAGGGTATTGCGCAAGCGCAAATTCGAAACCTTCAAAGAACTGTGCCCAGTCCTTTTCGACGCTGCCGGGATCCTTTTGGTAATCGCGGTAGAGGGATTCGATGTAGGCCGGTTCGGCGTTGGCGATGTAGGAGTAGGGGTCCATGCCGCGATCGAGCGTTGGTGCGGAATTTGGCGTCCAAAGTTAGCCCGGATGGTGGACTTGAACGGGCGGAATGCCGCGCGCCTGGCGGGCATCTACCGGGCCATTCTTGCAGGCGGGTGCAGCCCTCCAGGCCCTGGCAATCAGGAGGCTGTATCGGAAGGCTTCAGGCGCTTTCGTGCGCCTCGGTGCAAGGGGATTCAGGGCCCTATACGGGCGAAAACACCGAAAGATGCCTGTCACAAGCCTTCTGGGTTTTCGAGCTGCAAAAGACGCCTTCAGGCATACCGGAATGGCCAAAAGGCCTTACCTTTGCCGGTCCCGGCTGGAACGGCCGGATTGTTTCCCGATCTGATCCCTTACCGGAGACCACACCGATTATGGCCCATCACGCTTCCGCCAAAAAGCGCATCCGCCAGACTGCCGTGCGCCGTCTGCGCAACCGTTATTACGGCAAGACCACCCGCAACGCCCTGCGCGACTTGCGGGCCATGACCGACAAGGCTGAAGCCGAAAAGGCCGCACCTGAGGTCATCTCGATGATCGACCGCCTGGCCAAGCGCGGCATCATCCACAAAAACAAGGCCGCCAACCTGAAGTCCAGTGTGGCGCGCCAGCTGAAAGCCATGGCCTGATCGGCCGCGGCCTTCGCACAACGCCCCAAAACCACTTTTCGCCGTCTTGCCCCTTGGGCAAGGCGGTTTTTTCATGCCCGCTCAAATCCAGCCGGTTCCCGGGACTTGTCCACACCACACGAGGAATCCGGCCCATTTGTGCCGTCCGCCCCTGGGCCGGTCCAGTTTCGGACCATGAAGCACCCGATTCCCTCTTCCACGGCACCCGATGCGGTCCGTCCGGTTACCGGCCAGGCCCCTGAACCGGCAGCAGCATCCGTTTCCACCGCTGCCTCCAGCCCTGCCCATACTCCCATCCACGGCTGGTCCAGCGACCAGCGTCCCCGGGAAAGGCTCCTGCAACACGGTCCTGCCAGCCTGAGCATTCCGGAACTCCTGGCCCTGTTGCTCGGCTCGGGAGACCGCAGGCGGGATGCCGTGGCCCTGGCCCGCTTGTTGTTCGCCCGTACGGGCGAAGACCTGACCGTTCTGTCCCGACGCAGCGCCTCCGATCTGGCCCGACTGCCCGGCGTTGGTCCGGCCAAGGCTGCCCGCGTTGCCGCAGCCCTGGAACTGGCCCGTCGGCGCATGGCGGCGCAG
>JAUIHG010000072.1 GCA_030432405.1 Bacteroidia bacterium
CATGTATGTGGCCGAGGACGTTGGCCTCTACAAATACGACATCCTCAGCCAACGCGGGCTGGGCCACATCAAGGAGGCGGTGGACTGGATTGCCGAAAACCGCGACCGCCGCATCGACATCGACCGGGTGGAGCGTTTCAAGACCGATCCCAAACTGAACGCGCGCTTGCGCGAAGGCGATACCATCGGCTGTTTTTACATCGAGTCGCCGGCCATGCGGCAGCTGCTGCGCAAACTGGAATGCCAGGATTACCGCACCCTGGTGGCGGCCAGCTCCATCATCCGGCCGGGCGTGGCCAAAAGCGGCATGATGCGCGAATACATCCAGCGCCACCATGCGCCCGACAGCTTCCAGTACCTGCACCCCAAGATGCAGGAGCTCATGGAAGAGACGCACGGGGTGATGGTCTACCAGGAGGACGTCATCAAAGTGGCGCACCATTTTGCGGACATCGATCTGGGGGATGCCGACATCCTTCGCCGGGCCATGTCCGGCAAATACCGCTCGCGCAACGGCTTTTTGCAGATCCGCGACACCTATTTCCGCAACTGCGCCAAGCGCGGTTATCCCGAGGCCATTGCCGCGGAGGTCTGGCGGCAGATGGAGAGCTTTTCGGGCTATTCCTTCAGCAAGGCGCACTCGGCCTCCTTTGCGGTGGAGAGCTACCAGAGCCTTTACCTGAAGGCCTACTATCCGCTCGAATTCATGACGGCGGTGATCAACAATTTTGGAGGCTTTTATTCCACCGAGTTCTACGTCAACGAGGCGCGGCAGGCGGGGGCGGACATACAGGCGCCCTGCGTGAACACCGGCCAGTGGCGCACGGCCATCCACGACCGCAGCATCGTGTTGGGCTTCCAGCACGTCAAGGCGCTGGAGCGCGAGCTGGCCCAGGCCATCGTGCCCGAGCGCGAACAGCACGGGCCCTACGCCGGGGTGGAGGCGTTCATCCGCCGCCTGCCCTGCAGCCTGGACCAGGTCAACCTCCTGATCCGCGTGGGGGCCTTCCGCGCTACGGGGCGCAGCAAGAAACGCTGCCTCTGGGATGCGGCCCTGCATTTCGGCCAGGCGGCCGGGCGTTCGCGCCCTCCGGGCGAAGCCCTTTTTGCCCCGGAGGCCAAATCCTACACCTTGCCGCCCCTGGAGCATTCGGCGCTCGAAGACGCCTACGACGAACTGGAGCTGCTCGGCTTTGCGCTGACCCCGCCTTTTGACCTATTGGCTGAGCCGCTGCCGGAGCATGTGCCCGCGCGGGCATTGAACCAGCATGCCGGGCGGCGCGTGCAGTCGATCGGCTACCTGGTCTGCACCAAGGACGTGCGCGCTTCATCCGGTGAGCTGATGCTCTTCGGCACCTTCCTGGATCCGGCCATGGAGGTCTACGACACGGTGCATTTTCCGCCATCGCTGAAGCGCTTTCCGCTGACCGGCCGCGGGGTCTATCGCCTGTTCGGCAAGGTGACGCTGGACTTCGGCGTACCCACCCTGGAAGTGCAGCAGCTCGAACGCCTGCCCTGGAAAGCAGACCCGCGCTACACGGACGCACCGCTCACGCGCCGGCCGGATATGGACCACAGCGCCCAGGGGCCAAGGGGCCTGGGCAAGGGACGGCAGGACGGGCGGGACGGGCAGGGCGACGGACGGGGAGAGCTGCGGCAGGACGGGCAAAGCGCGGCGCAGCAGGACGGTATGGCGGCGGCGTCCGGGAGCAGGCAGCAGGGCCAAAAGGCTGGAAACCCGAACAGCGAAACGCCCATGCGGGGTACCCGCGGTGCACCGGCCGATCCGCTTCGGGTACGCTCGCGCAGGCCTTAAGGCCATGCACTTAGCCAAACAAACCCTCCGTAGGCTGCTCGGGATCGACTTCCTCCAGCAGCTCCTCGGCCTCGTTGCGCGCGTTGTTGACCGCCGTGGATACGGGATAGGCTTCCAACTGGTCTCCGGGAAAGGGTACGAGCACTTGCCGCAGGTCTTCGTCCGGCAGGGCCTCTTCCAGCCAGGTGCGTTCGTGTTCGGGCAAGAGCACGGAGGGCATGCGGTCGTGGATGTGGGCGATGGCCTTTACGGCCGGTTGGGTGATGATGGTGAAGCTGTGCAGGCGGCCTTCCTCGTCCAGCGGCAGGCCAGCGGCGTTGGCCGATTTGGTGCCCCGTTCGGTTGATTGGGCTTTGCCGTTTGCAGCCCCATCGGTGTCCGATCCGTTCTTTTCGTTTTTGGGTTTCCAGCTTTCCCAAAGCCCCGCCATGGCAAAGGCTTCGCGGTCCTTGCGCAGAATCCGGAAGGGCTGTTTGCGTTTGCCGATCAGCTTCCATTCGTACCAACCGTCGGCCAGCACCAGGCAGCGCCGCTTGCGGAAAGCAGAACGAAACGCCGGTTTTTCCCCCACCGTTTCGATGCGCGCATTGATCATGCGCGCGCCGATGCCGGGGTCCTTGGCCCAGAAAGGGACCAGGCCCCAGCGGTAGGCCTGGATGTGGTCGGGATCGGCGTTGGTGATGACGGGCGTTCGCCGGGTAGGCGCAATGTTGTAGCGCGCCTCCAGCACCTTGGTGTAAAAGGTGGCCGCAAAGCGCCGTTCCAGTTCTTCTTCGGTTTTGGAGATGGTAAAGCGTCCGCACATGCGGTCAAGTTAAGGGTTCGCCGGTCAGGCGAGCGCCGCGAGCGGGGCCATGGCATCCCATTGAGGGAACAGGAGCCGAACAAAATCGCCGGCCAGGAGTGGTCCATCCAATTGCCGGAGAACCCAATGGCGGACAAAAAAGCGGGCCGCCCGAGGGCGACCCGCTTGTGTCAATCCGTTCTTCAAGCAGCGTGCTTCAAAAATCGAAAAGCGAAAAAACACGCGGCAAAAGGGCCTTATTCATCCCACCAAACCGGGGTGAGGACGTTGGAAACCACCTCTGCATTGCTGTTGGTGTTCCGCTCGGACAGCGGTGTGGGCAGGCGGCGCGGAATGCCGGCCACCACACCGCGTGGATCCGGCGTCAGATCCGGGATGTCGGTACGGCGCCAGTTGGTCCAGTTCTCCACCTGGGTGAACATGGCCACCCATTTGTGGGTCATGATCTTTTCCAGCGAAATGGAACCGGCCGTTTCGCTGGCCTGGTCTGCCGTGTAGGCGGCATCCGGAGCAGCGCCTGTCACCTGGGTGATGTGGGCAATGATGGCTTCGTTGTGGGCTTGTGCAGCAGGACCCGTATTGCCTGCGCGGAAATGGGCTTCCGCCTCGATGAACTTGGCTTCGACGTAGGTCACCAGGGGAGCGGGCGCATTGTCGGTGGCAAAATAGGGGCCCACATCAGAGGTCCACTGTTCAATGGAGCCCAATGGCGTACCGGTATAGGTGCCGGCTGTATCCGGCGTGAAGTAGAAGGGTACCCGCGGGTCGTTGATGGTGTTCATCAAATCGACCAATGCGGCACCTGCCTTGATGTAGCCACCCCGGTTGGTAATGAAGGCATTCCAGGGGTTCAGGGAAACGCCGGCTGTACCAAAGATGGCGTTGGCGTCGTTTTCCGGGCCAATCAGCCCCGCGTCTACGGCATCATCGTAGGCGGCCAGGGCCTCGGTGGCTGCGCTCGTTGCATCCCTTTTGGTCAGGTGGATGGCATAGCGGGCCCGCAGGATGTGGGCCGTGATGATCCAGGCTTGTGGGTCGCCGCCGTGGATGAAGTCGTCCGCGCCGGGAACTTCCAGGTTGTCCTCATCCGTGCTTTGCAGATTGGCAATGGCATCGGTGAGCAACTGCTGGATGTTGGTGTAAATGTCCTGTTGGGCGTCAAAAGCCGGATTGAAAAAATCCGTGCCTTGCAAACCCATCAGGGCTTCTGAGTTCGGGACATCGCCCCAAACGTCGGTCAACAAACCGAGGTTGAGCGCCTTGAGCACCTGGGCGATGCCGGCATAGCGCGGATTGATTTCCGCACCGGCAATCAGGGATTCCAGGTCAATAAGGCAATCGGCGTACAAGCCTTCCCACTCGTTGTCGTTGTCGCCTTCCTGGATGTCGTAGGTGGCCACATCGACCATCTGGAAATCCGTACCGGCGCATCCCTGGGTCAACACGGCGCTGACCCGGGCCAATTGGCCCACATTGGAGGAAAAGGTACCGAGTTGAGCGGAGGCCAGCTGCAGGGCAGGGGTGACCTCCGTGGGGTCGTTGGGGCTGGTTTCATAGCCCTCAACAAACTTCTGGCAGCCGCCGAGAACGGCGAACACAGGCACCAGAAGCAGGAGAATGCGTTTGCTTTTCATAATCTGAAGTGCTTTTTGGTAGCCGATCGGTGGCTTAGAAATTGGCGCGCAAACCGAAGATGTAGCTCTTCGTGTTCGGCATGTTGAAGTAGTCGATGCCGTTGGCGTTGGAACCGGCACCTGTAAGGCTCGTTTCCGGATCAACCCCTTCATAGTCGGTTTGCAGCCACAGGTTGCGGCCGGTGAAAAAGAGCGACAGGTCGCGCAGCACCGGCAGGTCGCTGGAGATGTTGAAGTCGTAGGCGACCGTCAGCTCGCGCAGACGAATCCAACCGCCGTCCTGGATGTTTTCCTCGGAGGCCGAACCCGGACCGTCGCCCAGGAAGGAGACGAAATAGGTGTTGGCGTCCACCTCCGTGGTGTTCGTTTCACCCGTGGTGGTGGGGTTGTCGTTTTCGTCAAAGCCGCCGTCCCAGACCTGACCTTCAATGACGTAGGTCCGTTCGCGGTCAGCCGTGGCTTCCGTGCGGCCCAGGCGGTTGAGGCGGGCACAGGTGCCGCACCACACGTCGCCACCCTGGCGGATGTCCAACAGCGCGGAAACACTGAGGCCGGCGTAGGTAAAGGTGTTGCGCAGACCGAGCGTCCAATCCGGGAAGGGATTGCCGATGCCACCGCGCAGCGGGTCGATGAGCGGCAGGCCGGTGGCCGGATCGATGACGATCTCACCGTCGGCACTGCGGTCGTATTGCGTGCCGTAGAGCAACCCATAAGGTTCGCCAACAATGGCGTACGGACCAACGGAGGCAAAGGCCGCTTCGATGTTGAATTCGTCTACGCCTTCGGCCAGCGAAACCACTTCGTTGACATTGCGCGCAAAGTTGGCGACGATGTTCCAGTTGAATTTGCCGGCACGAACCGGATCGCCGGACAACACAACCTCCACACCCGTATTGGTCATCTCACCCGCGTTGGACTCGATGAAGCGGAAACCGGTAGAGGCGGCAATCGGACGCTGCAACAGAATGTCGGTGGAACGCTGTTGGTACACGGTGATGTCCGCGTTCAGACGGCCATTGAAGAAGCGCAGGTCCACACCGCCTTCCAGGCCATTGGTGCGTTCCGGCTTCAAGTCGGCATTGCCCAACACATCCGAGTAGCCAAACCCGTTGACGCCCAGATACGGGAAGGTCAATCCGTCGGTAAAGCCGTCGGTGAAGGTCTCCTGAAGGAAGTAGGTGGCCGAGCTGTACGGTGCCGGCTGAAGCCCCACCGAGGCATAACCAACGCGGATCTTGCCAAAAGTCAATACGTTGCTCTCGTTCATCAATTCGGTGAACGCAAACGAGGCGCTGGCCGAACCGAAAAGAAAGCTAGAGTTGTTCACGCCAAAGGTGCTGGACCATTCGTTCCGCAACGTACCGTTCAAGAACAGCGTGGACTTCCAATCCAGGTCCAGGTTGGCAAACAGGGCCGTGGACCGTTCAAACGTGGTGGCTTCGGAAGCGTAGAGGTCCGTGGCGTTGGAGAGGTTGTAAAAGCCCGGAATCGTCAGGTCGCGCCCACGCGAATACAAGTCCTCGAAATTCTGTTGCCAGATGTTGTTGCCCACGGTCAGGGAGGCGCCTATGTCGTCGGTCAATTGACGGGTAGCAGTGATGGCGAGGTCGCCATAGACCTGTCGGAAATTCTGCTTGTTCTCATAGATTTCGCCGCCAGGCGCGTTGGCAGGATCCCAGGCACCGATGGCAAAAATCTGCTTCCGTTGGTCGGAGTACACGTCCGTGCCCAGGCGGTAGCTGACCGTCAGCCAATCGAGGGGTTCGTAGACCAGGTTGGCATTGCCGAAGAAACGGTTGACGTTGTCCGTGAAGGGGTTGTTGAAGGCCGACCAGTAGGGGTTGTCGTAGGGGTAGAAGTACTGGTGCTGCAAGCCGTTGGGCAGGTCATAGCCGTTCGGCCCGGGGCCGCCCAGCAGGTCGAAACTGGCCGGGGTACGGGTCAGGGCCAGCATGACACCGGACAGGTTGGAGCCGTTTTGGGCCCGGGTGCCGCCCGACTTGATGTAGTTCATCGAGGCGCTGAGGCTCAGCTTGTCCGACAATTGGGTATTGCCATTCAGGCCTACGTTCATGCGCTGGAAATCCGTGTTTGGCACAATCCCGGTTTGGTCCGTGAAATTGGCCGAGAAACGGAGCTGCGTGACTTCGTTGCCACCGCTGAGCGCCAGGCCCACGTTGTGGGAGGTGGCCGTTTCGAAGAACTCGCCCAGATTGTCCGTTGCCGTTACACCGGGCAGGTCGGCGATGGCCGGCCCCCAGGAGTTGGAAGTGCCGAGGCTTACATCGTCGGCGGTGAACCATTGGCCGTCCGGTCCGGGGTCGCCCACATCGTAGGTGCCGGAGTTGTAGTTGCCTTCGGTGTCAAAGGTGCCACCGCCTGAACCCTGGGCATAGGTGCTCTGCATTTCCGGCAGTTTGTTGACCTGGCTGAAGTCAATGGAATAGGTGACCTCGGCATTGATGCCTTTGCCCCGGGTCATCTTGCCTTTCTTGGTGGTGTAGATGATGGCGCCGTTGGCTGCGCGTGTACCGTACTGGGCAGCGGCCACCGGGCCTTTGAGCACCGTCACGCTTTCGATGTCTTCTGGGTTGATGTCGATGGCCCGGTTGGATTGGTTTACGCCACTCAGGCCTGCGTTGAACGGAAAATCGCCCGCTACGGAGAACTCCGTCTCGTTGCTGATGGGCACTCCATCCACGATGATCAGCGGCTGGTTGTCGCGCTGAAAAGAGCTGTTGCCCCGAATCAGGATCTTGGAGGAGGCCCCCGGAACACCACCGGAGCCCACCACCTGAATACCGGCGGCTTTGCCCGCCAGGCCCTGGATGGCGTTGATTTCGCCGGAACCGGCGACCTCATCACCACCGACGCTTTGGGCAGAATACCCGAGGGCTTTTTCTTCCTTGCGGACGCCAAGGGCGGTGACCAATACCCGGTCGAGTTCAACGAGATCGGACATCAGGGACACGTTGACGATGCTGCCGCTGCCGATCTCGACCACTTTGGTTTTCATGCCCACGTAGGACACGCGAAGGGCTTCGGCGCCTTCGGGAACGCTGATGACGTATTTGCCATCGATGTCGGTGATGGTACCGATGTTGGTGCCGTCCACCAGGACAGCCGCACCGGGGAGGGTTTCACCCTCATCCGATGTTACGGTCCCGCTGACGGTCCGTGCTTGCCCAAAGGCAGCCGTAACCGACAGAAGTACCAACAGGGAAAGGAAAATCCTTTTCATGAATGCTCGGTTTGGTTAAGGTTTGAAAGAGGATAACCGCGTTAACGGCCATGGGTGAAAATTAACAGAATGATAACATACATGATGCTGGATGTTAATGTTTAATTCTATTGAATGCCACACAACTGAACACATGGGGCGGTCATTTTTGCGGTCCAGAGCCGGAGATTGGGATACCTGATTGGGAAAGATGGCCACTGAGTCGTGGTGCTGTAGCAGTAAATGCTTGTTTATCAGTGTCTTGTGATTGTATTTGTTCCAGTGCTCGGACTTCAGCATGGCAGATTCCGGCAAACCCATTTGTCGGGTGGCGGACATGGGGCGATGTGGAAAGATTGCCTCCTATATGTAAGGGATTCGTGATTTTGAACATTAGTTTAAAGAGCATAAATCACCATAAATGGGGATAAAGGCATAGCACAATGCAGCGCTTTTGCAGGGATCGACGCGTGCACAGGGACCTGTGCCCCGTATGTTTGGCGGCTATGCCCAACGCTGATCGCTTCCCATATCCAAACCCACCCGGTGCGCTGAAGCGCCTTGGCCTGATCTGGAAGCCCGAACGGTTTCAGGGTTGGGCCAAACGGCGCCGCTATTTTGAAGGCTGGTATTTCAAGTGCATCGCCTCCGGCGAAGACCATGCCCTGGCCTTCATTCCCGGGATGGCCCTGGACGAGCATGGGGAGGGGCATGCCTTTGTGCAAGTGTTGGACGGCATAGGCCTGACCAGCACCTACCACCGCTTTCCCATCGAGGCTTTCCAACCCACCGCAGACCGCTTTGCCGTAGCAGTGGGGGACAACCGTTTTTCGGCCGAAGGCCTGGAATTGGACCTTCCGGACTGGAAGGGTCGGCTGGACATTGTGGGCCGGGTGCCCTGGCCGGTCAAGCCGCTAAGCCCGGGCATCATGGGCTGGTACGCCTTTGTGCCCTTCATGGAGTGTTACCACGGCATTGTATCGATGGATTCGCGCTTGCGCGGAAGCCTCGAGTTTCAAGGCGGGCAAACGGCAAGGCCTGGCTTGCTGGCGGGGACCAGCGTGGATTTTGACGGAGGTCGGGCGTACTTGGAGAAAGACTGGGGACGCAGTTTTCCGAGCAGCTGGATTTGGATGCAGAGCAACCATTTTGACCGGGAAGCCTGTTCGCTGAAACTGTCCGTTGCGCGTATCCCCTGGATGGGTTCCTCCTTTGTGGGCTTTATTGCGGGCTTGTGGTACGAGGGGCGGCTGCACCGTTTTACCACCTATACCGGTGCACGGCTGGAACATGCCGCTGTGCACGACGAACGGGTGGAGGTGGTGCTGGCGGACCGGAAAAAGCGCCTTACGGTAACGGCCTTGCGCAGCGATGGCGGGGACCTGGTTTCGCCCGTACAGGGCGGCATGGAAGGACGCGTAAACGAGACGCTGACCGCGCGCCTGCAGGTCCGGCTGGAAGTCGGCAAGGACTGCATCTTTGAGGGACAAGGCCGCATGGCCGGGTTGGAGGTGGCAGGGCCGTATCAGGAATTGCTGACCGAGACAGCATAAGGCCCAATGAAGCAAACCGAAACAGGCATGGAGAAACGCGATTTTTTGCTGTATGGCTGCTACGGGTATACCGGAAGGCTGATTGCAGAATCGGCAGCCCAGGCGGGTTTGCGCCCTTTGCTCGCCGGCCGGAATGCCGAACGGACAAAAGCTGTGGCCGAACAGACCGGATTTCCATATTTGGCTTTTGATCTGGACGAGCGCAAGGCACTGGATCAGGCCCTGCAGCAATGCAGTGCCGTGCTTCACGCAGCAGGTCCCTTTGTGCACACCCTTGAGCCCATGCTGGACGCCTGCCTTCGGACCGGAACACACTACCTGGACATCACCGGGGAAATGCCTGTCTTTGAGCGCGCCAAAGCCCAGTCGGAAAATGCAAAAAAAGCCGGCATCATGCTCATGCCAGGAGCGGGTTTTGACGTGGTTCCTTCCGATTGCCTGGCCTGCTACCTGGCCGAGCGGATGCCCGAAGCCGAGTCCCTGACCTTGGCGCTGTATTCGCCCAAAGGGCAGTTGAGCCACGGCACGGCGCTGACCATGTTGGAGCATGCTGCGGATGGCGGGGCCATCCGCGAAAACGGAAAAATAAAACACGTGCCCCATGCCTGGGATACCCGTTCATTTGATTTTGGGTTCAAGCAGGTCCAAGGCGTGACCATTCCCTGGGGCGACCTCTCCACGGCCTGGACCTCCACGGGCATTCCCAATATCCGGGTCTACAACGCCATGCCGCCTTCGGCCGCCAAGTCCCTGCGCCGCATGCGCTGGATGGCGCCGCTGACCCGCTTTGGCCCCGTCAAGCGCTTTCTGCAAAAGCGCATCAAACAGAAACCGGCGGGCCCGGATGAACAGCGCCGTGCGGCCGCCCGCAGCTACATCTGGGGCGAAGTGCGCAAAGGGAAAGCCGCAAAGCGGGCTTACCTGGACCTGCCGGACGGCTACAGCCTCACCGCACAAACGGCGTTGGAAATCCTACGCCGCATTCAATCCGGACAGCACCCCATCGGGTACCAAACGCCGAGCACGGCCTACGGCGCCGATTTGATTTTGGGGATTCCGGAGACCAAACGGGTGGATTTGTAAGCCGCAGCAATCAGCGGTAAACCAGTGCTGTTGTGCACGTCTGGAGGGGGTCATACGAACGGCCCTATTCCCGGGTCCAGATTTCCTCGTAGGTGTCGCCCGTTCGCCGCAAGGCGCGCATGGCCTTGCCCAGCCCATCGATGGTCAGGGGCCACATCCGCATGCCAAAACATTGCCGGATGAGGGGCGTGGTTTCAAAATAGGACCACCCGTAATCGGGATTGGGGTTCAGCCAAACGTGGTGGCGAAAGTGCTGCACCAGTTTGCCCAGCCAGTCCAGGCCTGAGCGCGGTCCGGCCTGCCGGGCCTCAATGGCGCCGCTTTGACGCAGGCCCACACCAAGCCGCTTTTGGAGCAGTTCATAGGGCGCCATGGCCGCATCGCCAACCACGATGAGCTTGTACTGTGGCCCAAAACGGCGCAGCAGCTGTTCGGTGGGCACGCGGGATTTCCAGGCCTGTCGGGCATCCGGCCAGACGTGCTCGTATACGCAATTGTGGAAATAGTAGGTCTCCAGGTTACGAAAGCTGCCTTTGGCTGCACTGAAGAGCTGTTCGCACGCGTGCACGTGTTCGTCCATGGAACCGCCCACATCCAAAAGCAACAATACCTTGACCCGGTTTCGGCGTTCGGGGCGGTAGGCGATGTCCAGCAGGCCGCCATTGCGGCTTGTTTTGGCAATGGTGCCGTCCAAATCAAAGGCGTCGGGGCGGCCTTCCCGCGTCAGGTGGCGCAATTGCCGCAAGGCCACGCGGATGTTGCGGGTGTTGAGTTCCACATCGTCCCGGAGGTTTTGGAACGAACGTTCTGTCCATGGGCGGTGGCCCTGCCGTTGGCCGCCTTCGCCGGCCAGGCGCATACCGCTATCGTGTTTGCCCGAATGGCCAAAGGGCGAAGTGCCTTTGGTGCCGATCCAGTGGGAACCGCCCTGATGCCGTTCCTTTTGTTGGGCCAGGCGCTCGCGGAGTGCTTTTTCCAGATCGTCCAGTTTGCCGCTTTGTTTCAAGGCAGCCCATTCTTCCGGGGAAAGGACATCCTTCAAATCCAACCAGGCTTCGGGAATGTCCGGAGCATCTCCGCGGTCCAGGCTGTTTTCCAGTCCACGCGACCAGCGGTCGAACACTTCGTCAAAACGGTCCAATTGGCTTTCATGCCGTACAAACAGCGCACGCGCCAAAAGGTAAAAATGGGCCAGGCTCCCCGTGCCGATGCCTTTGGAAAGGCCCTCCAGCAACCCGAGGTACTCGTGCATGCCTACGGGCATTCCGGCCTGCCGCAGGGCCAATGGAAGGGCGGCAAATAAGGGCAATCGAGGGACGGACATAGTGCCAAACTACACCACAACACTGCGTTTTCTGCCCCGGTGATGCGCTGAGGAGTTGCCCGTTGGCGGCCTGCCCTGTTGTCGCGCAGCTGACAAAAAAGGCCCACCGCACGATGCAGGTAGCGTCCAAGCGAGTACCGATCCGTGTCGACCCACACCGGGCATGCTGCCTAGCTTGAGGGTAACAATGCCTCTTTCGTCCTACATCGTGCTCATAAAAGATGCCGCGGCCTCGGAAGCCCATGCATTTTCAACCCTTCGAAAAGCAGCATCCACCCTCGAACATCAAATGCTGGTGGGCCGCCTCATGGCATTTTTCCTGGACCACCAGGGCCGCATCTGGTTGGCGGTCCGCCAAACCAGCCAAAAGCAGATCGAATGGGCCATCAATGCGCTGGACCTCAACGAGGGGGTCAAGGTGGACATCATTCCCCTGGCCCACCACATGATCGTCACCAATGGTTTTCAGGTTTCGGAGCATCGCCAAAACTGATGCTGGATGGCAGGCGGGTTGCGGACAGCCCAGGTCGCTTGGCGTATTTTTCGCGCGTCAAGCGCTCTTTTTTTAAGTACCCCTTTGATTCCATGATGCCTTTGAGCCGCAGGACCGTTGATGGGAAACGATTCCACCATGGTCCCTTATCCATGGCCGTCTGCCTGATGTGCAGCCTTTTGGTCTCCTCCTGCGGCGAATCCGGCCCCCCGGATTACGCGCCGGACCCGCCCGGAAGCTGGTACCGCGTGGATTTGCACGTGCATTCCTCGGGCGCCAGCAACGATACGGGAGGAGATTCCTGGCCTTCGGCCATCGCCGAACAGGCGCAAAACATGGGCCTGGATGCGGTATTGCTGGCCGACCACAGCAACAGCACCGGCAGCGATCCGAGCACCACCGCCGAAGACCCCGCGCTGTTCAATAAGGGGCCGGAGTTTCCCCATTGGGACAGTGCGGCGCTTTTGACCACCCCGGCCTTTTTGTTGGTGCAGGGCAATGAACTCAGCCCGGTCAAGGGCGGCACATCCACCTTGCAACCCACCGGCCATATCGGCTGCCTGCCGCCGGATTTGAACAGCTTCGATACCAGCTATGTGTTCGAGGATCGGCCGATGGGCAGCGTATCCGGTGGGGACGCGCTGGGGCAGGCCATAGACGCTGGTTGCTGGAGCATCCTCTACCATCCCTACGCCGTGGCCCCCTGGATCCGCTACGATTGGCAGCGCTTCGACTACGACGCCATGGAAGTCTGGAACGGCACCGGTGCCTGGGACAGCCACGACGAAAGCAGCCGCCGCGCCTGGCTCTGCGATTGGGTGCAGGGCCGCCGTCCGGTGCTGGTGGGCGGCAGCGACAACCACCGCGTCAACATCAGCCCTCCCGGCGGCGGCAGCGATCCGGCCCTGGGCCATCCGCACACCATTGTCTTTGCCGAAGGCCTGAGTTGGCCATCCCTGGTGGCGGGCCTGCAAGCGGGCAAAACCGCCGTTGGCGAAGGCAGCTCCATCCTGCAACTGGACGCCTACACCGCAGACGGAAACCCCAGCCAAGGCCCGGATGCCGCGTGGATTCGCCTGCGCGGCCGCATCGATCCGCTGGCCCAGGATCCGGTTTTGGTCCTCAGCCGATGCACCGCTTGCACGGACAACCGCCCGGGCGACAGCACGACCGGGCCCGAGGTGACCGAAGAGGTGATGGTGGACATGGCCCTTGAACCCGGATCGGAGCTCGATATGGAATGGGCCGTCGAGGAGCGCAGCGGCATCTACCACGCCATCGTGCGCACGGCCGATGGCCACTACGGCAGCCTGAGCCGTGCCATTGCCGTGCCTTGAGCCAGCGGCTGCAGGGCCGCAGGCGCCAGGCGCAACACCGCGCTATTGTCCTCCCCGGGCCTGCAGCAGCAGGTCGGCAAAGTGCCGCCAGCTGGCTTTGGGCGCTTCCAGGCGGTTCGGGGCCTGATCGGCGGCATATTGGGTGGCCGCATTGAGCGCTTCCATCTGCAAGGCCTCCAAAAAATCAACCAGGCTGCGGTGCTCCCATTCTTCGGGATGGGCCCGGCGGTTTTCCAACAATTGCCCGACAAAGCGGGCGAAAGCGGCACGGTCCTGCAGCGGGTCTGACCAGGCCGCAGCCAGACCGGGATCGCTGATGGGCTGGGCTTCGCCGGGAACGGCAAAATCCGATGCCGTTTGGGAAGCGGAAGCAGGCGCGCGTTTTTTCTCGGACGCCAGGGTCAGAGACCGGCCATGGCGCCCGGCCGAGTCGGGTACAGAAGTGCTCAATGGGGGAAGATATCGATGAGAGAGTATGCGGGCCTTGATGCTCAAGCACCTGGGAATGTGGCGCTTGGGCGGCAGGGCTAAGCTAGCAACGCGGTCCGGCACCCTTTCGTATGCCATACGCCCCGGCAAAGGCCGAAGGTTGCCCACAGCGGGGAACAAGCTGTAGACAGAACCGCACAGATGGGCAAAGGTAGGCACCTAAAAGCGGCCCCCCAGGCTCGAGAGCAGCGAGAGGTCGACCTCGCTTTTGACCAGCGCATGCAGGTGGGGCGGCATGGCCTCCCGCAGGTTGACGGCATTCAGCCCTTCGGGCGAAGCCCGATCCAGAATGAGCAGCTTGATCCAATCGATCAGCTCGCTGGTGGACGGCTTTTTGCGCAGGCCCGGCCAATCCCGCAAGCCGTAAAACAGCCGCATGGCCGCCACAATCAGGTCGCGGTCCAGGTCCGGATGGTGCACGCGCACGATGCGTTCCATGGTCTCGGCATCCGGAAAGCGGATGTAGTGGAACAGGCAGCGCCGCAAAAACGCATCCGGCAGGTCCTTTTCGGAATTGGAGGTGATCACCACCAGCGGGCGGTGCCGTGCCTCCACCCGCTGGTCGAGTTCGAGCACGTCGAAGGCCATGCGGTCCAGTTCCTGGAGCAGGTCGTTGGGGAATTCAATGTCGGCCTTGTCCACCTCATCGATCAACAGCACCGCCGGCTCCGGGCTCTCGAAGGCCTGCCAGATTTTGCCGCGGCGGATGTAATGCGCCACATTCTCCACCTCCGGTTTGCCCAACTGCGAATCCCGCAAGCGGGCCACCGCGTCGTATTCATAGAGGCCCTGCTGGGCGGTGGTGGTGGACTTGACTGTCCAGGCATACAGGGGCCGGCCCAGGGCCTTGGCCACTTCTTCGGCCAGCACGGTTTTGCCCGTGCCGGGTTCGCCCTTGATCAGCAGGGGGCGCTCCAGGACCAGAGCCGCATTGACCGCATCCTGCAGGTCTTCGGTGGCCACATATTCCGCCGTTCCGGCGAACGCTTCCCGGGGTGATCCGCCGGGCGAAGGAGAGGAGGATGAACTGGACATGGGATTGAACGGGGATAGGGTGCGGCCATGGATTAGGCCGGGGTAGTGGCCCATCAAAGCGGTACAGGGGTCTGTCCGCCGTGGCCTTAAGCCGGTTGCCAAGTTAGGGGGCGCAGGATTTGCGGTATCCACTGGCCTGCGCTTCGCGCGAACGCGCAAAACCGCGGCACCACCCGGGAACCTACAGGTGTTCTATTTTCATCCCGTGTCCGACCGCCATCCCCATCTGTCCACCTACAGCACATGCCCGAATTGCGGCACGGAGCTGCAACAACAGTGGCGCTACTGTCCGGGATGCGGTCAGGAAAACGAAGAACGTGTGGTGCCTTTCCGGGTGCTCGTGCGCGATTTTTTCTCCGATTTCCTCACGTTTGATTCGCGGTTTTTCCGCACCATCCCGCCCTTTTTGTTCAAGCCGGGGGTGGTGACGCGGGATTACCTCCAGGGCAAGCGGGTACGGTATGTAGCCCCCATGCGCATTCTGCTCTTTGGCTGCCTGTTGCTTTTTGCGGTGGCCGGGCGCCTGGTGTCGAACTACGACTGGGCGGACAACATCAACATGGGCAACTCCGGCGTCAACCTGGAAATCACCGGCACCGATTCCATCTCCCTGGAAACCGATGATGACACCCTCCAGACCACCTTCGACGAACTGCCCGATACCCTGAAGGCGCTGCAGGCCAAAGCAGCAGAAAAGGAATCGGCGTCCGGGGACAACACCGGCAACAACCCGGCCAGGGAATTTGCCCGGGGCTTTCGGGACGGGGCTCTGGGGGCGGACACCGACCCAGCAGCGTCGGCTGCCGGCGATTCCACCGCCGACGCAGAATCCGATTCCACCGCACTTGCCGCAATGGACAGCACGGAGGCCGCCTCCGGCGAAAAGGCCTCCAACCTGTTCAGCTGGATGAACGACATAGGGGAGCAAATCCCCGCACTGTCCGACAGCATGACCGCCCAGGCCATCGCGGATTCCCTGGCGCCCAACACCGGATTCCTCCGGCACAAAATTGTGGTTCAAATGGCCAAGGTCTACCAGAGCAAAGGCCAGGGCATGGTGGGCTTTGCGGTGTCCAACGGAACCATCTCCGTATTTCTGGCTGTGCTGTTGATGGCGCTGTTCATGAAGCTGCTGTTCTGGCGGCCCCAGCGGCGCTATGTGGAACACGTGGTCTTCAGCGTGCACGGCCATGCAGCACTGGTATACCTGACGCTGCTGTTGCTGATCATCTATTCGAGCACCGACCAATGGATCCAGGAAGCCTACCTGATCCTGATGCCCTACTATGCGTTGAGCATGCGCCGCGTGTACGGCCAGGGTTGGGTGCGCAGCATCCTCAAAATGCTGGTGGTGGGGTTCTTTTATTCGGCCATCCTTTTTCCCATCCTCACGCTGCTGGCCATTGGACTGAGCTTTCTGTTTTTCTAAGGGTTTTCCAGGAGGGGTGGCTGAAACGGCACACCTGCATGGTTGCGCCTCCGGCGAATCCTCCTCCAGAGGCCATCCCGATCTCAAGCATCCTGCCCCGGCAGCAGTTCCACGGCCCCCGAGGTTTCGGCCAGTGCGCCTTCGTCGACGTCTTCCCCGGGCTGCTCCACAGCCTGGATCTCCGATTGCATGCGCTTTTCGCGAAAGAAGGAAAACGTGACGCCGGCCACCGCACAGAGAAAAACACCTGCCACGCCCGTAAGGCGAACGCCCAGGTCGTCTCCGGGGTCCTTGCCAAACTGGATCAAAATGGCAATGAGGAACATGCCCAGAGTCTGACCCATTTTCTGGCTGAAGTTGCGGACCGCAAAAAACATCCCCTCTTTCTGTTCGCCGCTTTGGCGGCCGTCCAAATCCGCAATCTCCGCCAGCAGGGTGGTGGGCAGGGTGCTCATGATGGCCAGGGGCAGGCAGGTGCTGATGGCAATCAGGTAGCCCTGGATGCGTTCG
>JAUIHG010000073.1 GCA_030432405.1 Bacteroidia bacterium
GGGTGTCCTGGAGTCCTTCGATTTTATGCCAATCGATCTGAATGCCCGGAGCAAGCACCATCCACTGGTAGTTCACAGCACTTCCGTCCGAAAGGGTTACCCGGTTGGCGGCCGGATCCAGCGCCGTTACCGCTTTTTTGATCCAGGTAGCTTTGTTCGGGATGTACTCCTTTTCCGCGCGTGCAGTGCTCGTCCGGTTGAAGGTACCCCCACCCACCAGGGTCCAGGCCGGTTGGTAATAGTGTACCTCCGAAGGATCCACAATGGCCACATCGAGGCCGGGCTGCTTGTTCAGCAATTGGGAAGCGACGGTAATGCCGGCGGTACCGCCGCCGATGATCAGGACTTGATGCGAAGCCATCGGTAAGGAGTTGTTAAGTGCGCACTGAAAAAACAACAGCAGCTCCGCCCCTGCGGTGACCCCGGTTACATAGCGTCATGAGGACGCTTTGCCGCGGAATGCCGTTTCCGCGTCAGTGCGGCAGATGGGGCCGCAGGTATCCATAGGCCAATGTGCCCAAAAAGGCACCGGCAATCACCACCAGGATGACCGTAAACCCGTTGCCCAGCAGGATGTACATCGGGCCCGGGCAGGCCCCCGTCAGCGCCCAACCAAGGCCGAAAATGGTACCGCCCAACAGGTATTGCCAAATCCGCTTTGGGTATTGCACGGTTGCCAGTGGCGCGCCATCCGGTGTGGTGAGCTTCATTGCCTTGGCCAGTTGCAGAAAAATGGCACCCAGGACCACCGCCGAACCGATGACCCCGTACATATGGAAGGATTGAAAACGGAACATCTCCTGGATGCGGTACCAGGATACGATTTCGGCCTTGGTAAGGGTAATGCCAAAAACAATGCCGATGAGGATGAGCCAGAGGTTGCGCATAGGAGAACTATGAAGTGGTGGAAAAACGTGGGAATGTTTGGCGCCTTCAGCCCAGGATCAGGGGCAAAAGCACGTGGGTGGTCAGCAAGCCACCGGCAAAAAAGCCGATAACTGCCAGCAAACTCGGCCATTGCAGGTTGCTCAGACCGCTGATGGCATGTCCGGATGTGCAGCCGTCGGCCCAGCGTGCGCCAAAACCCACCAAAAAGCCGCCTCCGAGCAGCATGATGAGGCCTTCTGGTGAGGCCAGGGCACTCCAGGAAAAAATGCGCTCGGGCAGGTAGCTGGATCCGGCTTCCGGAATGCCCAGCTGTGCTAAATCCGCCACCGTTTGTGGGTTCAGGGCAATGCCGTTGGGATCGCGCAGCCAGATGGCCGCAATTACGCCGCCCAGGATAGTGCCAAAAAGGAAAACAAAATTCCAGGTTTCCCTGCGCCAGTCAAACTGGAAAAAATCGCATCGGCTCCCCGCCCCACCAATGGCGCAGGCCGTTTTGAAAGTAGAGGAAACGCCAAAGCGACGGCCGATCAGCAACAGCGTGGCCATCGTGATCGTGATCAGGGGACCGGCCACGTACCAGGGCCAGGGCTGGGATAAAAACTCCTGAAGGTTCATGAATTGGTCAGGGCGTAGGTGGGGAAAATGGGAAGCAAGGAATCGGCAAAAAAACCGCGGCGTTGGGTTCCAAAACGTGATGTGGGTCACCCAGACCTGCTGCAAACCAAAAACGCCGGCACACTGTTGCAATACAACGTGTTCGCCCGGCAGGGCGAAACACAAACAAAATCCAGCGCAGGGCCTAACGTCCTATTCAGCGCGCTCTGCACCCTGCTTGAAAAAAGCCTCCTCAACCGGGCGCAGCGGACGCGGAAGCCAGAGGGGTCGGCGTTCGCCGTTCGGCCCGGGGGCCGGACGGGTCATGGCCAGCCATTCGCGGTAGACGGCCATGGACTTATCCGTGTCCACGGCAATATCGCCGTAGCGGTCTTCGGGACGTGCTTTTTCGAGGCGTACGCGTTGGTGCCAGCAGTGCATGCCGCTGATGGGATCAGGATGCACCGGGAAGGTGATGTTCTGGTGCACCCCACCATCCGACCAGAAAATGCGCCTGGAGTCCGGGTCACCGGAGTCGAAGGGCTGAACCCCATTGGTGGTGCGCATAGTGAACACGCTGCCCTTTTGTTCGATGGCCACCGTATTGATGGCCCAGCGGTTGCCCGGAGCATCCTGCGGACGACGCCAACGGCCAATGTGGTGGGAACAAGCCACCACACTGGGCTTCATGCCCTGCGTCACCCAGACCTTGTCCACAAAATGGCCGATGTCCGTGTTGACCCGCAGCAGGTCTCCGGTTTCCACACCAAAGCGGGCCGCGTCTTCCGGATGGATCCATATCGGGTTGCGGTTGGAGATTTCGGTAAGCCATTTGGCATTGCCCGAACGGCTGTGGATCAGGGTGGGCAAGCGGAAGGTGGGCACGAGGACAAATTCGTTTTTGGATTTGTCCAAGGCCTTCGGATGGATATGGCTTTTGATGTACGTCGGAATGCGGTACTCCGGCCACTTCCAGTCCACCATGGTTTGGCTGAAAAACTCCTGCTTGCGCGAGGGGGTAGGCCAACCCACCACCGGTGTACCATTGATCTGCACGCCGATTGGTTTGCCGTTTTTGGTAATCAGGCCGCTATCCGGATCGGTTGTACTGCCTTCCAGTTCCTCTCCTGTGAGCGGCGTTTCATGCTTATTGTAGCCGTGGCGCTCCACTTCGAAGGCCCCGTACTTGCGCATGTAATCCAGGGGCGTCAAATCCTGAGCAGCCGCAGCCTCGGGCAGTCCCTTCGTGTTTTCGAAAATGAATCGGTAATACTCGTCGATGGTGATCTTTTCCCCCTCCCGATAAGGCGAAAGGAAATGCTTGCGCACCCCCAGGCTGCCGTCCGGATCCATACGCCAAGACAATTCGATCCAGAATTCGTCTTCCTCCCAGACCTCGCCGGGATTGGCTTCATAGGTGAACTGGACGGTTTTGCCAGCCCGGCGTGCGGCCTCCCGCAACACCGGCTGTCGGAAAGCGATCCAGGTACCCGAATGCGTGGCGTAGGAATTCAGGTCGTGGCGCTCGGAAGCCAGGCCCATGGGCAAGACGTAGTCGGCAAAATAGGCCGTCTCATTCCAGGTGGGCGTCATGGCCACATGCAAGCCGAGCTTCTCGGTATCCTGCAGCATGTTCATCCACATGAACCCGTCCGGATAGGTCCAAACCGGATTGAACACCCGGGTAAAATAGACTTCCATGCGGCCCCTGCCCTCTTCCAGGAAATGCGGCAGGCATTGGCTCAATTCAAAATGGGCCAGGGGCCACTCGTCCGGAAAATGCAGTTCGTTCCAAAACTTGTGAGCCGGTGGTGTATCGAAAAATTTCGGTTTGAATTTGTTCCAGGCATTCGGCGAAGTCCCCCCCTTGGTTCCCACGGCGCCAACCAGCACATTGAGGAAATGCAGGCAACGGCTGACGGCCCAGCCGCCCAGGTTGCCGGAACCTGCACTGCGCCAATTGTGCGTGGCAAACTGCGTCCCGGCGGCTCCGATGCCGCGGGCCACTTCCACAATGCGTTCGGCGGAAACGCCGGATTCGCCTTCGGCGAAGGCGGGCGTATACTCCGCATAATCCCCGATCATGGCCTCAATGAAGGCCTCGAAGGTCTCGGGTTTGTCCGCATGATCGGCACGCATGTAGACGCGCCAATTGACCCAATCCTCCAGGAAACGCCGGTTGTACAGCCCTTCCTGAAGGATGATGCGGGCCATGGCCAACAGAACCGCAGCTTCTGAACCCGGATAGGTGGGCATCCAGTAATCCGCCATGGACGCCGTATTGCTCAGCCGCGGATCCATGACCGCCAGCTTGGCTCCGGCCATCATGCCTTCCATGATGCGCTGGGCATGCGGGTTGAAATAGTGGCCGCTTTCCAGATGGGCGGAAACAAGCAAAATGAACCGTGCATGGGCATGGTCCGGACTGGGCCGGTCGTAGCCCTGCCAAAGGTTGTAGCCGGTGCGTGCGCCGGATGAGCAAATATTGGTGTGGCTGTTGTGCCCGTCCACGCCCCAGGCGTTGAGCACCCGGTTCATGTAGCCTTCATGGCCGGGACGGCCCACGTGGTAGACCACTTCGTTGCGGCGCTCCTCCCGCAGGGCCCGGGCAATACGGCCCGCAATATCGTCCAATGCCTCGTCCCAGCTGATCCGTTCCCATTGGCCTGCCCCCCGGGGTCCTACCCGCTTGAGCGGATACAGGATGCGGTCCGGATCGGTGAGCTGGTTGATGGTGGCTGGCCCCTTGGCGCAGTTGCGGCCCCGGCTTCCCGGATGCCAGGGGTTTCCTTCGAATTTCCGCACCTCCTCGGTTTCCTTGTCCACGTAGGCCAGCAGGCCGCAGGCGGATTCGCAATTGAAACAGGTGGTCGGGACAATCCGGTAGTGTTTCTTTTTGCGTTTGGGCCAGGCCTGGGCTTCGTATTCCGTCCAATCGTCCCATTGCTCGGGCGGCGGGTATTGCGTCAGGTCTCCGGGCTCCGTAAGCCGCGGTACGGCTTCGCCGAAGGCCGCTCCATCCAGGCCGCTTTCGCCCCCGCCGGGGGCGGCCACATCCGCACCGTGCAGGTCGGGGATCAGGCGCAGCTTTTCGGCAATGCGTTCCAGGGTGCCGGGTTTGGGGGATCGGGACATGGTTGGGGATTGGAGGGCGCGGAAAAGGGAAATCAGCTCAGGGGCAGGCGTTGCGGGGCTTCCACCCATAAACGCTCGGTGACCCAGAGGCCTACGAGCACCAGCAGGCCGGAAGTGGGCATCCACAGGCTTTCAGCCTCAAAGCCCGACAGGACCAACAGCAGCAGCGTAGGCAACAGGTTGCCGATCAGCAGCATGCCGCCCCAGAAGGCATTGCGGTAGCGGCCCGAGGTGATCATGCGCGCGGCCGTGGCCGAAGCGGTATTGGCATGGGTGGAGAGCAGTTCAGCGGCGGTGACCAGCAGGTTGGCGCCAATGCCGATCAACAGGATGCGTGCGGCGGGTGCAGACCAGACGGCCAGTTCGGCGTGTACAAAACCGGCCGCCATCAGCACGGCAGCACCGGCCATCACTGCGTGGATGAGCATGTGCAAAGCCAGCACAGGGCTCTGCCAGAAATCGCGGCCCTTGGCCTGGCCAAACAGGAAGGCGGTATAGATGGCCGTGCCGAAGGCCAGGGGCAGGCAGGCCCAACGGCCGATGCTGCGCAGCGGATCCAGGCCAAAGACCAGTCCGGCACCCCAAAGCGCCAGGGCCGCGCCAAAAAAAGTGATCAAGTAGCCCCCGCGTACCAGCCAGGAGCGCCACTGCGGCCGCAACAACACGTAGGCAAAGCGCATCGGTTGGTCGAGGTCCACAACGAGCAAAACCCCGGTCAAGGTCAAAAAGACCAGACCGGCCAGCACCGCCAGACCTTCGGCGGCTAGCGCCGACACGCTGTCCAGTGCGGGCACCGCACCAAACCAGCCGCTGGCGGCCAAAAGCAGGGCCAGAACCACGCCCGTGGAAATGGCCTTGGTCCATACGTAGCCCCAGACCTCCCGGCCCCAAAGCAGGCCTTTGTCCGGCGTGTCGTAGATGCGCCTGGCCTTGCCCAGGATCACGTCCACCTGCCGCATGCTTTTGGCCTCGACCGAACCGGCGGCGGGTCCGTCGACCCTGGCGGCCAGGTCCAGCACATCCGCATTCGGCGTTCGCGCTTCGGAGAAGCGGGAAAAATGCCCCACGCCCCGGGACTGGCTGTTCCAGAAATACTGGTCGCTGCGGGTGGTGGCTCCCGGGTTCAAGGAAACCTCGTCTCCGTTGATGTAAAACAGGTTCGGTTTGGTGCCTTTGTCGGTGCGCCGGGCGGTGACCTGTTCGCGCGCCACCAGGCGGGCGATTTCCGATTGGGGATCATCGAGGTCACCGGAGATGATGGCGTGTTCCGGGCAGACGTTCACACAGGCGGGCTCCAGGCCCACATCAATGCGGTGGGCGCAATAGTTGCATTTGGCTGCCGTATGCGTTTCCGGGTCGATGTACAGGGCATCGTAGGGACAGGCCTGCATGCAGCTTTTGCAGCCGATGCAGCGCCGGTGGTCAAAATCCACAATGCCGTCCTCGCGGACGAACAACGCCTGGGTGGGGCATATGGTGACGCAGGGGGCATCCGTGCAATGGTTGCAGCGCATCACGGAAAAAAGCCGGCGCGTTTCGGGAAACACGCCTTTTTCCACCTGCTTGACCCAAGTGCGGTTGACGCCCACAGGCACGTTGTGCTCGGATTTGCACGCCACCGTGCAGGCGTGACAACCGATGCACTTGCGGTTGTCGATCACGAAACCGTATTGCATGAACCAAAGGGGATGCGCAGAGGCTGGCGCCTCTGGAGATAAAAGGGGTTGCGTTCAGGGCATTGGCGGCATCCACGAGGGAAAAACCCGAATGGTGCTGCCGTGCCAGTAGCGAGGAAAATAGAAACTTGGCGCGGCACCCTGTGTGACGGCCATCACCCAAGCCTCCCTTAGGGCATGCCCAAAGGCCTCAGGCCTGCCTGAGGTCTCCTTTCCACCCCAATGCCCAAACCTGCTGGACCGTCAATCCAGCCATGCGTCCGGATCGAGCAGCTCGATGCGGTTGCGGCCCAGTTGGACCTTGCCGTCGAGCTCCAGCTTTTTGAGCAGGCGGGAGATGACTTCGCGGGAGGTGTGCAGTTCCGTGGCGATGTCCTGATGGGATATGCGCAGGGTGTTCGCCGAAGGCGAAGTCCCTGCTTTAAGCCCTTCGGCCCTGCGGCGTTCGGCCAGGTAGTGGATCAACCGCTCGTCCATACGCAGAAAAGCCACAGCATCAAAAGCGCTCAGCAGCTCGTCGAACTTGGTGCTGTAGGTGCGCATAATGAAGTTCTTCCAGCTGGGGAACTCGAGCATCCAATCGTCCAGGTAGCGGATGGGAATGGCCAGCAGACGGGCTTCCTCTTCCACCACGGCGCGGATGGAACTCTGGGTATCGGCCATGCAACAGCTCAGCGAGGTGGCACAGGTCTGGCCGGAAGACAGGAAATACAACAGCAATTCCCCGCCTTCCCCGTCTTCGCGTGTGATGCGGATCCGGCCTTCCAGCAAGAGCGGGATAAACTTGATGTACTGTCCGGGATGCATAAGCTCGTCACCGGGCTGGAGGGTCATCGGCCGCGCCGTTTCAACGATGCGCTCGATCAGGGCCTCTTCCAGAAACATGGGAAAACGCGCCGAAATCTCTTCTTGCAGGGTAGCGTATTCAGGCATGGGATTGCAAAATGGAATGAAACGGAAAAGCAAACAAACAACTCTTGCCAACGAAGATCGGGCTAACCCGTACAACGCGCGGCACCGATCAGGCTTTTGCATGCCCTCTGGGCGAAGCGCACAGGGCTTGGGAAACAACGGCTCAACGCGCCTCCATGCCAAAGACCTTGGTCCCGCGGCGCAGAAACACCCCCCAGGTCTTGTTGTAGGCGTGTACCCGATCGGTCGATCGGCCCTGCATGTCCACTACCGGTTGCCGCCGGTTGGACCATTCGAAAATGCCGCCGTAAAGGTTGTATATGTTCTGGAAACCAGCATCGCGCAGGCGTTCGGCCACCTTCTCGCTGCGGTAGCCAACGCTGCAATACACCACGATCTGCCGGCCAGTATCCAGGTCCGAAACGCGCTGCAGGTCAAAGTCTTCATAGCCCACCCAACGCGCCCCGGCCAAATGGCTGACCCGGTATTCTTCCAGGGCCCGGGCGTCCAGCAGCACCGGTGCCTGGTGAGCGGCACTTCCCTGCCAGAATACCAGGCCTTCCGCGCTCAATTCCGCAACGCTGTGTTCCAACAAGGTCCCCAGGGTGGCGCTGAAGGCCGGATGGCCAATGCCGCGCTGGGCATCGCCGGGATCTTGCGGTGCGCTGGAAGGGTCGGGAGCAGATGTGTGGTCGGCGGCAGGCATGGCGTCGTGTTGGGCCTTCGCCGGTCCCCCGGCGAACACAGCCAAAAATCCGGCAACGCACAGAAGCAGGCTGCGCAGGACGACCCGCATTGGTCGCAGCGGCGAGAAATGGCCTTGGCATGCTGCTTTGGTGATGTGCATCACTGCCGGGGAATGGAGGGAGAAGCTCTTTTGCAGAACCATACACCACAGCCCGTCTGCAACAAGCGGCATTCAAGATACACCCGCTGCCCAGCAGCCCACAACCCTTAAAACGCATCCACCATGGAAGCTCCGCAATCCCAACCCAACACCGCCTACGCCATGCCCCGCATCGGCGATACGGCCCCCGACTTTGAAGCCGTAACCACCTTTGGCACGCTCAAACTCAGCGACTACGCCAAGGATTCCTGGCTGGTGCTGTTCAGCCACCCGGCAGACTTCACCCCCGTCTGCACCACGGAAATGAGCGGCTTTGCCGAACGCAAACCCGAGTTTGACGCCCGCAACACCAAGCTTATGGGCCTGAGCATCGACTCGGTGCACGCCCACCTGGCCTGGGTCAACAACGTCCGTGAAAAAACTGGGGTGTATTTCGATTTCCCCATCATCGCCGACCTGGACATGAACGTGTCCAACCGCTATGGCATGGTCCAACCCAATGAAGCCACTACCGCAGCGGTACGCGCCGTGTTTTTCATCGATCCGGCTCAAAAGATCCGCCTGATCATGTACTACCCGCTGAACGTGGGCCGCAACATGGATGAAATCCTGCGGGTGCTGGATGCGCTGCAGACCTCCGACAAACACGGCGTGGCCATGCCCCTGAATTGGAAGAAAGGCGAAAAGGTCATCGTTCCCCCGCCCAAAACAGCGGATGAAATGAATGCCCGCATTGCCGACGACAGTGTCGAAAAAGTCGACTTCTACCTGGCCCGCAAGGAGCTCCAGGAAGCCTGAAGCCACTGATCCTCCAACGCAAAAGCCGGCCTCCTCAAATGGGGGCCGGCTTTTTTTCGGGTGCGGCGCTCGGTTTTGCTTTTGTTTTCGCCCGTACGGGCGAAATGCAAAAAAAACCGTGCCGCAACGTCTATCGCGCTGGCCCTCCGGTCAGGATACCTTGCCGTGCAGGGAGTCCTCTATGATTTCCTGCACCACTTCGGGGTTCAACAAAGTCGAGGTATCGCCCAGGCGGTCGGTTTCTCCGGATGCGATTTTGCGCAGGATACGGCGCATAATTTTGCCCGACCGCGTTTTGGGCAGGCCGCTGACAATTTGCATGTGGTCCGGTTTGGCGATGGGGCCGATCACACGGGTGACGGTTTCCAACACGTCGTTCTTGAATTGCTCGTGGTCGTCCACATGGTGGGCACAGATCAGGTAGGCGTAGATGCCCTGCCCCTTGATGTCGTGTGGATAGCCGACCACCGCCGCCTCCACCACATCGGCATGTTCGTCGATGGCGTCTTCGATTTCGGCGGTGCCCAGACGGTGTCCGGAGACGTTGATCACGTCGTCCACCCGGCCGATGATGCGGTAGTGGCCATCGGCATCGCGGCGGCATTCGTCGCCGGTGAAATAGAGGTTTTTGAAGGCCGAAAAATAGGTTTGCCGGCAGCGCTCGTGATCGCCGTAGGTAGTGCGCAATATCGAGGGCCAGGGATGCTTGATGCACAACAGGCCTTCGGCTTCCGTATCGGTCAGTTCGTTCCCGTTGACGTCCACCATGATGGGTTGAACCCCGGGCAGCGGCTGCATGGCCTTGCAAGGCTTGAGCGGTTCGGTGATGCCTGGAAGCGGTGAAATCATGATGCCCCCGGTTTCGGTTTGCCACCAGGTGTCCACGATCGGGCAGCGCTTGCGGCCTACGTGTTCGTGGTACCAGTGCCAGGCTTCCTCATTGATGGGTTCGCCAACGCTGCCCAAAACACGCAGGTCGGACAGGTCGTGTTTGTCCACCCATTCCGAGCCCTTGGCCATCAGCGCGCGGATCGCCGTAGGCGCGGTGTAAAAGAGGTTGACCTTGTGCTTGTCGCAAACCTCCCAGAACCGGCCGGCATCCGGCCAGGTGGGTACCCCCTCAAACATGACCGTGGTGGTGCCGTTGAGCAGCGGACCATAAATGATGTAGCTGTGGCCGGTGATCCAACCGATGTCCGCCGTGCACCAGTACACGTCGTTTTCCTCGGGCTGGAAGACGTTCAAAAAGCTGTAGGCCGAATAGACCATGTAGCCCCCCGTGGTATGCACCACGCCTTTTGGCTTGCCCGTGGAACCGGAGGTATAAAGCACAAACAGCATGTCCTCGGATTCCATGATTTCCGGGGCGGACTCGGTTGGCATGCCCTCCAGCGCATCGTGCCACCAGATGTCGCGGCCTTCGGTCCAGGCAATGTCCTGCCCGGTGCGCTGGAGCACCAGCACGGTTTCCACGCTTTTGCAGCCTTTGGCCAGCGCCTCGTCGACCACATCCTTGACCGGAATCTGCTTGGACCCGCGGAAATTTCCGTCGCTGCACAGCACGGCTTTGCAACTGGCGTCCTCGATCCGGTCGGCCAATGCCTTGGCCGAGAAACCGGCGAAGACCACCGAATGCACCGCGCCGATGCGCGCGCAGGCCAGCACCCCGATGGCCAGTTCCGGGACCATGGGCATGTAAAAACACACCCGATCCCCTTTCTGGATGCCCTTCGCCCGAAGGGCTTCGGCGGTGCGGCAGACTTCGGCGTGCAGCTCGCGGAAGCTCAGCGTCCGGTGTGCCTCTTCGGGGTTGTTGGGCTCCCAGATCAGCGCGGGCTTGTCGCCCCGTTGCGACAGGTGGCGGTCTAGGCAGTTTTCGGTGATGTTGAGCGTGCCGCCTTCAAACCAGCGCACGTCCGGGTCGCTGAAGTTCCAATCCAGAACGGTGTCCCAGGGCTTGCGCCAGATGAAGGATTCGGCCTGCTCGGCCCAAAAGGCCGACGGGTCCTCCACGCTTTTGGCGTAGGCGTCCAGATAGTCACGGTGGCTGCGGATGCGGGTCAGAGGCTTCATGGTGCCAATATATCAAGCCTTGCGGGGAGGCTTTTGTCCGATCCTGCCTTCAGCCAGTACAGCGCTGTGTCTATGCATACTTTTGCACGGCACCTGAGCACATAATCCTGCCTGCCATGCACCGCACCCTCTTTGCCGTTCTGGCGCTTTCCATCTTTGCCCTGGGCATTGCCGCCTGCGGCGAAGGCAACGACCCAGGGACTCTGCTCCGCGAGACCATTATCACGGCCAGTGGCGACACCATTGTCCTGGACTGCGAAGAAGAGGACGATTGGAGCAGCTTCCCCACCCTGGTCCTGGACCTGGTAGCCGACAGCTTCCCCGACTACAGCATCGACGAAGCCGGCCTGTGCGATGGAGACGGCACAGTATACTATTGGTTCGAGCTGGAGTCCGATCTGGACGAGGAGGACGAAATCGAGATTGCCGTTGACGCCAGCGGCATCTGGTACCTCGTCGAAGACGACGATGATGATGACGACGATGGGGAAGACTTCGAAGCCGTCATCAACTTGTTTGGCGACACCATCGCCGTGGATTGCGACGAGGAGATTGCCATTGCCGCCCTACCGCTTGTTGTGCAGGACAGCGTAAACACCGCCTACCCCGATTGGGACGTGGATGAAGCCGAAACCTGTGACGGCATCGGTGGTCCCTACTACCTCATCGAACTGGAGGACGGTGACGATGAACTGGACGTGGCTTTCGATGCCCTGGGTCAGGAACTCGGATACATCGAAGAAGATTGATCGGCCCGTACACCGGATGACGCCGAAGCCTCTCCGCAAATTCATTGGAGCGGGCTTGGCTGCACATGCCAGGAGTTAAACCCGGGACCGGCTGTTTTGGACCGTTCGGTCCAGTCATCGCACGGTCCGTTCCCCGGACCAGGCCAGATCCAGGTTGAACCAGTGTGCGGTCAAGCCATCCGAGCGGCGGAAGTAGGCATACCGCAAGGCCACGGATTGCCAAATGGTGCGTTGGCCGATGGGCAACGCAGGCGTCCAGACCAGCGCTGCATCCACGGTACCGCTGCGGAAGGAAGACAGGTCGTAGTCCGAACTGTAGTAGCGCGCCATAGGGTCGTGTTGGCCGTAAGGCGCAAAATGGCGGCTGCCGTCCTGGACCAATCCGCGCAGGTGCAGCCCCACTTGCCAGGCGGGATGGAAGCGCCAGGATCCACCCAGGCGCAACGCCAGGCTTTGGACACCAAAACTGCCGGCAAAGCCTTCCAGGCGCGCATCCAGTACGGTTTGGGTGCCTGTAAAACGCTGCGCCGTGCATGCGGCAGGAAAGCGCCAACGGCGTTTCGGCAGCATCTCCACTCGGAGGCTGGCATCGCGGAAATAGACCCGGTGAAAGGGCGTACTCAACACGCCCAACTGCAGCACACCGGCCCCCTCCACGCCCAGCCGGGTCCGCGGATCCA
This sequence comes from Bacteroidia bacterium, assembly GCA_030432405.1. Lineage (GTDB taxonomy): Bacteria > Bacteroidota > Bacteroidia > Chitinophagales > BACL12 > WGOA01. The sequence continues at coordinate 12,353 of JAUIHG010000073.1, forward strand.
CCAACCGGGAAAACGCAAAACGGCCATGCACCGAATGGCGCCGGAAGCCATCGAGCCATTCGTGGTAGCGCAACTCCTCGGGATAAATCAAAAAGCTGGGCTTGCGGTAGCCTGCGTTCAACAATCCCCATCGCAAGTCGTCGCGGAAGAATGCCGATTCCACGGTCCATGCGTTTCGCCCGTCGGGCGAAACACCATCCAGGCCTCCACGCACGGAAAAGGACAGGTAATCCGACTCCACGGATGCCGCAATACCGACAAACCAACGTCCCGTGCGTTGGACCATCAACAGGGAATCGGGCGGTCCCGCGGCCTTGTGCGAGGCGGACGGAACCCGCGCCTTCAGCGTCTGCTGCCAGGGCGCGGAATGGCCAAGGTCCACATGGCTGCGCAAATCCTTGGCGCTTGCCGAAGACACAAAGGCGTCGATGCGGTCGGTGGAAGCACTGGAAATCATGTCTGTTCCAAGCCCCAGGTTCCAGGCGTGCCCCTTTGGGCCTTCGCTGCGCCAGCGCAAGACCGGTGCCTTTACGGACAGTTCCTCGGTGCCCGAACCGCCGGTCACAGCGGAATGCGTACCATCCTGGAAATAATGGAGGTAGGACAGCGCCCAGTCGCTGCGCCGGATTGGGCGCTTTTCAAAGAGGCTGTCGGGTTGCGCCGGCAAGCCGGCGAAGGCATCGGGCAACCGGTCGGCGCCTGGCTGCACCCCGGGGCCAAGCGCCAGGCCCACCGGGCTCTGTTCGGTGAACCTTTCCCCTCCCCATTGATCTGCTGCCTGACCGAACATCGGATGGCGCAGCAGCACCATCAGCAACACCCCCATGCATGGACGCCAGCGGGTCATTGACAGCCACAGCCCCCTCCCCCTTTGACGGTGCCCCCGCCGGACGACGGACTCAGGCCACCTTCGCGAATGCTGTAGATATACGCCTGTGAAGCAGGCAGTGCCGCAGCGCCGTACTCCATGGCCGGCTCCCGTCCCAACAAGCTATCGCTGGTTGAAAACGGAGCATAGCGCACGCTGCTGCATGCGCTGAGGCAACACACCAGCAGAGCCCCTACCAGCGGGGCAAGCCATACGCGTGCACAGGAAAAGCAAGCCCATCTGTGCATGTCCATTGTTTCGCTTTTCATCAAGCGCCAGCGGAAAGCTTTTGTTCACGTTTCGCCTTCCGGCGAAGGCCATTCCCCACCGGACCACATGGATCCGTTGGCATCCAGCATCAGCGCTCCGGTCTGCGGCATTTGCGCCACCAGGTCCAGGCCAACATCCGGTCCCAACACGCCCAAGGCCGTGGCCAGGGCATCCGACAGTTCTGCGCTTGGACTGAGCACGCTCACACTGCGCATGCCCTCCAAAGGTAGGCCGGTGCGCGGATGCAGGTTGTGCGACCACCGCCGCCCGCTGGTGTGGAAGTGCTGTTCGGAATCGCCGGACGTGGCCAGGCAACGGTCCAGCAGCGCAAAACGCGCCAACTCGGGCATCGGCCGCCCGGGGCCGGCATCGGGATGGGGCACCACGGCAGTCCAGGCTTCGCCGTCCGGCCTTCGGCCGAAGGCTGCCAGGTCCCCTGCGGCGTTGACCACACCACCCTGAACCCCAAAGTCCTTCCACAACGCCACCACCCGATCGGCGGCATAGCCTTTGCCAATGGCTTCCAGGCCGATGCGCATGCCTGCCCGGGGCAGCCGCACGCGCAGGCCATTCAGGCATTCGATGGCCGATCCATCCACCAGGGCCAGGGCTTCTCGGATTTGCCCAGGCGCAGGCAACGGTGCTTCCATGCCCGGGGCGTTTTCCGATGCTGGCCGTCCCTTGCAGAACCGGTACACGTCTTTCAAGGGCCCTACAGTCGGGTCAAAAGCCCCTTGCGTGATGTGGTGCAGCTCCACGCAGCGTTGCAACAAGCCATGCACATGCGCCGGGACGGCGATGGCTTCGCCGCCTGCGGCGGCATTGATGCGGCTGATCCAGGAATCCGGCCGGAAAGTGCTCAGTTCAGCTTCGAGCTGCTCCAGCAGGTCCAGGCCTTCCCGCAGCGCATGCCAGGCCAGTCCGGGCGCATCGGCCCAACACCGCACATGAAAGGCCGATCCCATCCGATGACCTGTCCACTGTTGGAAACGTCCTGACGTACGCCCGTCTGCCTCAATCGGGTGCATGGTGGGTTCGCAATACAGACTCCAGGTGCGCAATCATGGCCGCTGCGCTCGACGCCCGGGTCGATACGGGCTCCAGCCAGGCCCCATCGGCAGCAGTCAGGACCAGGTAGGGAAATCGAAGAGCGGGGTTGAAACGCCGGGCCAGGGCATCGTTGCGTGCTTGTGCGCCTTTGGGCAAAGGATTGGACCTCGGGAAATCCACGTGGACCACCTGCAAACGCCTGCCGGCGAAGGCCTGCCAGGCCGTATCCGACCACACCCTCTTTTCCAGGCGCTTGCAGGGAGCACACCAATCCGAACCGGAGAAGATGTAGAAAATGGGCTGGCCTGTTTCAGCCGAAATCTGGGCAGAGTGGACCGCAGTCTGTGCATCCTGTGCGTGCAGGGAAGACGCTAAAAACGCACTCATAGCCCAGAGCATCATCTTGGCAGCATAGCTATACAACGCTTGGGCACAGGGCAGCATTGAGTTTGATTTTCGTGGTGCCAGCTGCTCCGTTTCCTGGCTCGCTCGGTTTCGTCCGGTGCGTAGCTTTTACCAGCGAAGCGCTCCTATGAAAGTATATTCAGCGGTGTAGATTGCGCCAGTTTGCACATACGGGACAGGCTGCATAGGAGGCAGCTGCACTATCCAACTGAGCTACGCAACTATGAGGCACAGCTGCAGCGGCTGGATTGCCGCGAAAAGGGTGCGCTTCTAAAATACGGCTCTGCACGGAGGCCGTTGGGACAAGGATACAGGTCGATGCCATGGATGCGCCGGAGGCGAACCCGGCTTGAACGGACTCGGTGTGTCCGGTCCGGAAGTCCCAACGGCCTTCCAAAGTGTTGGTGAAAGCATCCAGTTTGTGTTGCTGGCTGAGGATGCGGTTAAGAGGCCCCATGGTGCCCACTTGCCATGCCGCTCGGGAGGTTTTTTGGTCCTTCAATATGGTAATAGGATGGTGCATAAGCGGCTTTTTATGGGCCGTTTTCTTGACGCACTTCAACAGCACCGCTATTCACAACAGCCTGACATCCACACTTGTGCATGTTCATTTTGCCATTGTAAGCAAACCCGATTTGCGTCATCGATGACATTGAAGCAGCGCAGCTCTCTACCGTTCTCCAAGCGGCCTTCCATCTCCCTTAGGCGATTCAATTCGCCGGATTCATGCCACCATAGCGCTTTCGCCAGCTGCACATGGTCTGCCGGCTAATGCTGTATTCTCGGCATACCTCGATGGCAGTTTATCCGTCCTAAAGCGCCCGCAAGATCGCTGCAACCTGTTGGAGACTTTATCGCTCCTTCTATATTTCGGTCAGTTTCAAAGTACTCAACTTTGACGCTTTCCGAGTTTGTGGAAGCTAAAAATTCGCTCATTCTCCGCGAGCGGCTTCTTTGCTTTAGCAGATAGCAGGGGCTCTTGAAGCCCATGATCCCAGATTAGAAAAACCAGCATAAAAAAACACCGCCATTGCCCATGCGCTTAACGGAATAGCAAGGAACAATATGGCAGCACACTGCTATTGCACTTCATAGCTTACAATAAACTCATGCAAAAAGTCCTAGGCATCTTTCAGATCAAATGAGCCTGGTTCCCAATCCATCATGAAATTATCATTCCATTAACGAGACTTTCGATTGGGCTACTATTTTTCCCGCTGACGAACGAATGCTCGCTACGTAAAGACCAACAGGCCAGTCCAATGCGGGGAGCATCAGACGCCCCTCACCTGCCACGGCTTGCCTGAGCATTGCATGACCGGTCAAGTCGTATAGCTCCAGAGTGTACTCTGCTCCATGTGGCAAAGACCATGAAACGTAGGTAGACCTGGGCCCATACAGGGTATTGAGCAGCCCATCTTCATCCTGGGAGGACGCTTCAACGCTGCTCAGCATGCCATAGCTCACCCAAGCATCGTTGGTAAGATTGGGGGCATTGAAATCAAAATAGATATCAGCACGGTTGGAAAGCACCGTTGAAATGGGCGTGTGAGGGTCAACATCTATACTGAAACGCACGAATCCCTGACTTCCGGGCAAGTCCGTCGCACTATCGGGCAGCAAAATGTTGTTGAAC
>JAUIHG010000296.1 GCA_030432405.1 Bacteroidia bacterium
ATTGCTGGCCGTCGGACCAATGCAGGTGTCCATTGGAAAGCGGCACGAGGGGCTGTGTCCAACGCGAAGGCATGGAAAGGTTCAGGCCATAAGGCTCCACAACGAGCCCGTCAAACCGGGCCAGGCCTTCCGGTGTGGCCAGCCACAAAAAGCCCCCTGCGTCTTGCTCCAGGTCCAGGACCTGGTTGGACGGCAGGCCTTCGTCCACCTGCAGGCTCCGGTAGGGCAGGGGCATTCCGGCGGCTTGCATCGAAGCGGTTTCCGTGCTCCAGGTGGCCTGCGCCATCCCGGTTGCTGCAATAAATCCTGCAACCAGCAGCAGGATCAGGCGCCCGGATGGCACTGGCATCCATCCTGCATGCGGCAGCACAACACCGCCCGCGGGGTGCGCATGCAGGTGACGACCCGATCGCAACGGGTGGGGCGAACAGCGCATCACAGCAAGGCGTGGAAGAGTGGAAAAAAGGCCTGGGTAGAAGGCGCAAGGCCAACGCGGATCGCGCATAAATAGGGGTGGGAAAGGCTTCGGGCAAACTACGGAAAAAGGCCTAATATTGAACGGTTTGGGTGCCCCGAGCGCGCATCTGCCGGCTTTTTGCCCGCCTGCTGGCAAAACCCGCAATCCGTGCCTGGTTTACCATAGCCCAAGGCTTCTGCGCATGTCCTGGATACTGGTGCTCATCGTGCTGTTGGTTGGTCTGGCTTCGCTGTTTGCGGAGTTTTTCCTGTTTCCGGGCTTGACCGTGTCCGGCATTTTTGGCGTAGCCTGCATGGTGGCGGGCATTTACCTGGCCTATGCCGCCTTTGGCACCACCACCGGACACCTGGTGTTTTTGGTGGTTCTGGTCGCCGGTTCGGCGGTCTTTTACAAGGGAGTGCAACGGCTGTCCAAACCGGACTTGGCGGTTTCCGAAGCCATCGAGGGCCGCGTGGGCATCCGCGAATCCCTCGTGGAGCTCGGCGACCGCGGACAGGCGGTCTCCGATCTTCGTCCCGGAGGGACCGCCCTGTTGGGCGAAGTCCGTATGGAGGTTTTTTCGCAAGGCCCCTTCCTCGATGCCGGTACCGCCATCGAGGTGGTGCGCCTGACCGATCAACGGGTTTATGTAGCGCCTCTTGAGCGTGAAGCGCAGCCAAGCAAACCCACCGCTTCCGACCATCCGCCTTCGCCGGCAGGCCAACATCCTCAAGCCGGTGCAGGCCCGACCGCTCCGGATGCGACCCCGGAAAAGACCTGATCCCCATACCTTACCCCATCCATGGAAAACTTCAACGTGTTATTGATCGTCGGCATCGTGGCCATGCTGGCCTTGCTGGTGGTGCTGTTCATGCTCATGCGCATCATCGCCATATGGATTCAGGCCATTTTCTCGGGGGTCCGTATTTCCCTGCTGGAATTGGTCCTGATGCGTGTACGGAAAGTCGATCCGGCCACCATTGCCACCTCCATGGTGGCGGCCACCAAGGCCGGTCTGGTCATCAACACCAAGGAACTGGAAGCCCACTACCTGGCCGGCGGCAACGTGGTCCGGGTGGTCAATGCGCTGATTTCGGCCGATCAGGCCAACATCGATCTGGATTTCAAGGCAGCCACCGCCATTGACCTGGCCGGTCGGGACGTGCTTGAGGCCGTCAAGATGTCGGTCAACCCCAAAGTCATCGAGTCGCCTCCGGTCACGGCCGTGGCAAAGGACGGCATCCAGCTCATTGCCAAGGCACGGGTCACCGTGCGGGCCAACATCAAGCAGTTGGTCGGCGGGGCCGGGGAGGAGACCATTCTCGCCCGGGTGGGCGAAGGCATTGTGACCTCCATCGGTTCGGCGGCCAGCCACAAGGCGGTACTCGAAAACCCGGATACCATTTCCAAGCTGGTGTTGCAGAAGGGCCTGGACGCCGGGACGGCCTTTGAGATCCTGTCCATCGACATCGCGGACGTGGACATCGGAAAAAACATCGGAGCCGAACTGCAGATCGACCAGGCCAATGCCGACAAGAACATCGCCCAGGCCAAGGCGGAGGAACGCCGCGCCATGGCCGTGGCCAGCGAACAGGAAATGAAGGCCAAGGCAGAGGAAGCCCGGGCCAACGTCATCCAGGCCGAGGCCGAGATTCCCAAAGCCCTGGCCGATGCCTTCCGCAGCGGCAACCTGGGCGTGATGGACTACTACAAGTTCCAGAACATCCAGGCGGATACCGACATGCGGGAGAACATCGCCAAACCGCAGCAACGCCCGCCGCACAAGGATTCGGACGGCTGATCGGCCCTGCTAGGCCTAGGTGGGAGCCAGGGGGCAATTTTCCGGCCCTTTTCCCTTGCCTGTCCATGGGCGGTGCGCTAATTTTGTGCCCCCGCTGGGGCGAATGGCGCCAGTCGCCATTTGCATTAGCACGGACCCGTAGCATAACTGGATAGTGCACCTGACTACGGATCAGGAGGTTGGGAGTTCGAATCTCTCCGGGTTCACCAGACAGGAAAGGAAGCCCTCCATCGGCTTCCTTTTTTGTGCCCGGGGCATGGAAAGGCAGGCAGACCTGCCGCGTCCGTGACCTCGAAGCAGGACAACCGCGCAAGCGCTTGTGCATGAACGCCCGGAGGCACGGCGTTTAAGCATGCATGAGCCGTTGCAGGGTTGCCTGCAAAGGGCGATATTTGCACTTCGCTCCAAAATGGAGTTTTCAAGGCGGGTTCCCCCCACAAGCAGTTTCCAACCTGCACCAACCTACGGCAACTATGGCACGCGTTTGCGAACTCACGGGAAAGAAGACCATCTCCGGCAACAACGTTTCCCACTCCAACCGGAGAACCAAGCGGAAATTCTATCCCAACCTCCAGAAGAAGCGCTTCTGGCATGAAGAAGAACAGCGCTGGGTGACCCTGCGGGTGTCCACCTCCGCCATTCGGACCATCACCAAAAAAGGACTTGCCGCCTATCTGCGGGACCTGGCCAAGAAAGGCCACGTGGTCAACGTCTAGAACGATACCGCAGCACCTGCGTCCATTGCTC
>JAUIHG010000074.1 GCA_030432405.1 Bacteroidia bacterium
GTATTGCCTTCCACCACCAGGTCCAGCGACGGGAAGTAGCGCACCGTATCCAGGGTGGGCAAAAAGGTCCGGAAAAGGGGAACGCCAAAGACGCCGTCCGGCGAAGCCGTTAACCCGATGTTGGTTCCCCCGTCCACCTGCTCCCAGCAATAGGTCAACGCATCGTTCTGGGCATCCGTGGCCGATGCGCTGAGCGCAAATGGGGTGGAAATGGGGATGGTAAATCCGTCGGAAAAATCCGTGATCTGCGGGGCATCGTTGCCCGTGGACGTAACCATTCCGCAGGAGCTGCCGCCGCCGGTGGTTACAAAGGCAATCATCTGATCGAGGTTGCCGCCGTGGAAGTAGTCGTCCGACGCCGTGGCGTAATCGTCGCTGCCGCAGAGGCCGGCATAGCCCATAATCGTGCTGCCGCCACCCGGTTCAAAATCCGTGGCACCCGTGCCAAAGGGGCCGCCGCAGTAGTTCCAGGAGTGCTCCCCGCGGAACTGGTGGCCCAACTCGTGGGACACATAATCCACGTCAAAGGGATCGCCTACCGGCGCAGGCAAACCCGTCACGCCTCTGGCTTTGTCGCCGTTGTCGCACACCGAGCCTAGGCTGGCAATGCCGCCTCCACCGGTGGAGAAGACATGGCCCACGTCGTAGTTGGCCCCGCCGATGATGCTGGAAACGGTGCTTTGGTTTTCCCCCAGCATGGTGGACCCGCTGAAATTGGTGTAAGGGTCGGTGGCACCATTGAGAAAAACCAGCAGGTCGTTGTTGGCCACCAGCTCCATGCGCACCGACAGGTCGCGCTCGTAAATGCCATTGACCCGGTTCATGGTCGTGGCCATGGCCCCCAGCGCTGCGGGAACCGTGCCGCCGTGGAATTGCGCGTATTCGCCGGTGCAGGCCAACGCCATGCGGTAGGTCCGCAGCTCATCGCCGGAGGCGCGCATGGACGCGTTGGCCGGAAGCTGCGTCCCCACGACCCCAATCTCGTTGCGCACCTTATCGGCGTGCGGGCGGAAATCGCTGCGGCGGTAGACCTGGTAATGGTCGGTATGGCCCAGGGCCACCGGGTCCATATAGACCGTGCCCTCCGGGCGAAGAATCTGGGCATGCACCCCCTGGGGCGTGATGTCCATGCGGATGGTGCTGTTCGGATCCTCCCGGGAAACCCCGGCGTAGGTGCGGATTTCCGGATACCGGGCCGCCAGGTCGGGATGCATGATGGGGTCGTACCAGATTTCAAACGCCTGCGCGCTGCCGTCCGGCATGGGCATGAACAGCAGCGTGATCACCTTGCGCTCGTCATCGGCAATGGGCTTGGTGGCTTCGGCCACCTGGTCCATGATGGCCCAATTGATGCGCACATGGCGCGCCTGGGTGGGCTGCACAATGCGGTCGGCATCGGCCAGGCCGTTGGGCAACGCAGCGTCCTCAAAGAGGCCTTCGGTGCGGACACCGGTGTACAGGACGTTGTCAAAAAGCGGGGCTTGCTGGGCCTTCGCCGGAGGCGAAAACAACACAACCCCCAGGAGGAGGGCACAAAGGCTGCGGAGCATGGGTCGGGCTTGTCGGAGGGTGAAGGTGGAGCTAAGGCGCCATGTCAACGCCAAAACGCGCAAAATGGTTCTGCCGGTGCCCAAGCGGCACCGGACAGGCGTTTTCGTGAATGAACGCTCCGCAAAAGGCGGACGCTCAACGGTCAAGCGTGCGGTCAATAGGGACAATGGGGAGGCTGTAGCATGGCCGCAAGGGGACGGCCAACCTCGATAGGCCTCTAAAAATACGCTACACGGTGCTTTGCCGGACCCGTCGGGCGGACGGCCTCGCTTCCGGAAGGCGGGCAAGCGGTGCACCCGATGCATGAAAAAAGGCTTGCCCTTTCGGACAAGCCTGTGGTGGTGCTCCTGCAGCGGAGGGTGGTGGAGGATATCGGATTCGAACCGATGACCTCTTGCATGCCATGCAAGCGCTCTAGCCAACTGAGCTAATCCCCCGTCGTTGCGGAGGGCAAAGGTAGTTTCGGGTTCCGTATTGCACAAGAGCGCAGGGGATTTTCATGGCTGCCGTTTCGGGGACCGCCCAGGGCTCCATACACCGCTTTCCACCCGACTCATGCGCCTTTCAAGCGCGCCAACAACCGTTCGGCCGTACGGGCACTGGCCCCCGGTCCCCCGAGTTTGCGGCGGAGTTCGGCATAGCCTTCGCGCATGGCGCGGCGTTCCGGTTGGCCTTTGAGCAAGCTGGAGAGGACCTTTTGCACGCCTTCCGGCGAAGCCTCCCCCTGGATCAATTCGGGCACCAAGGGCCTTTCCATCACCAGGTTGGGCAGCGCGATGTAGGGCACCCGGATCAGGCGCCGGGCCAGCCACACGTTGAGCGCACCGCCTTTGTAGACCACCACCTGGGGTGTGCCAATCAGCGCGCATTCCAGCGTGGCCGTTCCGGAGGTCACCACCGCGGCTTCGGCCTCCCGGAGCAGGTCGGCCGTTTGCCCGCGCACCAAGTCCACATTTTGGGGCCAGGCGGCCGTCAAGCTGCGGTACTGTTGGTCCTCAATGTGCGCCACGGCCGCCAGGCGAAAGCGCCGCTCCGGCATGCGGGCGGCCAGGCCGAGCATCATGGGCAGCATGCGCTGGAGCTCCTGGGGCCGGCTGCCCGGCAGGAGCGCCAGGTAGCCGGAGGCCGCTTCCGCTCCTTCCGGTGCGCGGGCATCCAGCGGCGGCAGGTCCAGGTGGTCGAGCAGCGGGTGGCCCACAAAGTCCACATCCATCCCCCGCGCAGCAAAAAAGGCCGGTTCAAAGGGCAGGATGGCGTAAAGCCGATCCACCCGTGCGGCGAGCTTCTGCACGCGGTTGGCCTTCCAGGCCCAGACCTGGGGTGCAATGTACCAGTAGATCCGAAGCCCCGCGTTTTGCAGCCTGCCGGCCAGGCGGAGGTTGAAGCCCGGATAATCCACCAAGATGAGGGCATCCGGTTTCCAGGCGCGGATGTCGCGCTCGGCTTCGCGCTGCAGGGCCATGAGGGTGCGCAGGTTGCGCAGCACCTCCCAGAAGCCCATGTAGTTGAGCTCGCGGATGTGCCGTTGGGGGGCTTCGCCGGAGGCGGCGGCCATCCGGTCCCCGCCCCAAAAGCGGAACTCGGCATAGGAGTCCCGTTCGCGCAGCGCACGCATCAGGTTGGCGGCATGGATGTCGCCGGAAGCCTCACCGACCACGAGGTAATAGCGCATGGGGCGGAATTGGCGGTCAGGCTCAGGCAGGTTCCCCAAGTTGGAGGAAATAGACCGCAACCACGATCAGTGCCAGGACCATGGTCACCAGGCCTACGCCGCGCATCGCGTGGTCGCGCCGGGCGCGCATGAACACCACAAAGGGGATGAAATTGGTGCAGACGGCCATGGTGGCCACAAAAGAATCGCTGAAGCCGGCAAAGGGATAGCCGAATACCTCAATGCCCAGGCTGCGGTCGCTCAGGGCTTCCAGCGCCAGCCAGGTGGCGGCTGGAAACATCAGGCCCAGGCCCAGGCCCAGCCAAACGTTGTCGCGGAACCCGTAACCGGCTCCAAAGCCGGCTTTGGGCGGCGGACTGTCCAGCGGGCGCTGATAAGGAGGACCGCTTCCGGGGCGCGGATTCGGCCTGGACGGCTCCTGCGAACGGGATGCCTGGTCGGCGTGGGACGCATGCTCCTTCGGCTTGCTCATGCCGCGAAGATCGCACAGAAGTGCAGGCCTTCGGGACTCCCGACGTCCGCAGGCAAGGGATCAATACGCCGATCAACCGGCCGATCAGGATGGTGTGGCTGCATCCGGCAGGCGCCAGGTCTGGCGAAGGCCCTCCAGGGCCGGGTAGTCCGTAAAATCGTAGCGGACCGGCACGATGCTGACAAAGCCCTGCTTGAGTGCCGTTTCATCGGCATCGTGGCCCTCGTCGTAATTCTGGAAACGGCCGGTCAGCCAATAGTATTTGCGGCCGCGCGGATCGGTGCGCGCGTCAAATTCCTCCACCCATTGCGCATCGGCCTGGCGGCACCAGCGCATGCCGCGGATGCTTTCTGGCGCGCCCTTGGGAATATTGACGTTCAACAGCGTGCCCTTGGGCAGGCCGTGCGCCAGGGCCTGTTGGGCCAGGTGTGTGGCGGCCTGCTGTGCGCCGCGAAAGTCGGCGGCCATGCTGTAATCCAACAGGGAAAAGCCAATGGCCGGAATGCCTTCCAAAGCCCCTTCCATGGCCGCGGACATGGTGCCGGAATAGAGCACGTTGATGGCCGAATTGGAGCCGTGGTTGATGCCGGAAACCACCAGATCGGCCGGCCGGTCCAGGATCACATCCCGCGCCAGTTTCACACAATCCACCGGCGTGCCCGACACGGCATATACTGGAATGCCCGGTCCAAAACTGGCCAGTTCCTCCACAAACAGGGGCGCGTTGATGGTGATGGCGTGGCCCATGCCCGACTGCGGTTTGTCCGGGGCCACCACGATCACTTCGCCCAGATCGGCCATTGCATCGGCCAGGGCACGGATGCCCGGCGCCGTGGCGCCGTCGTCGTTGACCACCAGAATGCGGGGGCGGCCGTTCGGCCGAAGGCCGGCCTTGTTTGCGGAATCGTGCTTGGGATCGGACATGAAAACGGCGTTTCGGAACCTGTGCAGCCGGGCTAAAACACCAGCAATACGAAGGCGAAGATACCCATGCCCAATACGAGTGCCATGGCCGTATACGGCAGGATGAAACGCGCCTGCAGGCCTGTGATGCCCAACAACGGTAGGGCCCAAAAGGGCTGCAGCATGTTGGTGAGCTGATCGCCGTAGGCGAGCGCCATGATGGCCTTGGCATCCGGCACGCCGAGCTGGCGCGCGGCTTCGATGAGGATGGGGCCCTGGACCTGCCACTGCCCACCTCCGCTGGGCACAAAGATGTTGACCAGGCCGGCGGAGAGCATCCCGAAAATGGGAAAACTGGCCGGTGTGGACAACGCGGTGAAGCCGCTTGCCAGGGCTTCGATCAGGCCCGCCTCCCGCATCACGCCCATGATCCCGAAGTACAGTGGAAACTGGATGGCGATGCCCGCAGCACCCGGCATGGCCTCATCCACGGCGCGCGTAAAGCGCGCGAAGGATCCGTGCAGGACCAGCCCAATCCCGAACAGCGCTCCGTTGATCCAATTCAGCGTCAGCCAGCGCAAAGACCAGAAGTCGCCCTCCAGGAGCACGCCGCGCAGCGCCACAGCCAGCAAGAGCGCGGCAAAACCCCAGGCCGCCCAGCGGCCGTGGTCGAGGTGTTCGGCCCAACTGGGCCGGACCTTCTTTTCGGAAATGCCGCGCAGGGGCGGCAGGGGAATGTCCGCTTCAGGATCGCTGTGGCGTTCCCAGCGGCGGCCCAGCCAGGCAAAAAACAGGGGCAACAGCACCAGGGTCAGCCCGATGGCCGTGAGGTTCATGGCCGAGCCCAGGGTGAGGTTCAGCGGGATAAGGCCCAGCTCCGGCTCCAGGTTGTGGCCGGGGCTGTTGACCGTCACCGGTGCGGAACCGGACAGGCCGCCATGCCAGACCATCAGCCCGAGGTAGCCCGCGGCACCCACGAGCGGGTAGTTGAGCCGGAAGCCGTTGCGCCGGGCGTGTTCGCCCGCCTGGCGGGCGAAGATGGCCCCCAATACCAGGCCCAGGCCCCAATTGATGTAGGCGGCCGAGATGGCCACAAAGGCCACGGTGGCCGCCGTGCTGGGGGTGTTGTGGCACAGGCCCAACAAGCGCTGGATGAGGCGTTCGGCCGGTGGGCTCAATGCCAGCGCATGCCCCAGCACAAGGATGAGCATCATCTGGAGCGTGAAGACCATGCCGCCCGGGTTCCAAAGGCCGCGGGACCAGGCGTCCAGAACGCCGTTCAAGCCGCCGTTGGAAGCCCCCTCCCCCGCTTGTGCCGCCACACCGCCGCTGGCCCAGGCGGCCACCAGCACCAGCACGGTCAGCACCGCGGCGATGCCGAAGGGTGCGGGCAAGAGGCGTTGCGCCCAAAGCGTGTATCGGTCGGAAAGGGACATGCGGGCTACGGCCGCTGAACGGCCGGGGACCCGAAGGTAGAATCCGGGCCCGGTTCAGCCGGCGGAGCCTGGATGATCCGGTTGCCGGTCATCAATCCTGCATGCAACGTACGCTAAATCCGGTGTTCTTCCCATTGGTGCCGCGTTGGCCTGCGGCGAAGGCGGCAAACAGGCGGTAGCTCCAGCCGTTGACCGACGAAAATTCCGAGGACGTCCACCAATCGCCGGTGCTCCCCAGGTTGCCTTCAAATGCATTGTCCAGTTTGAAGCCACCGGGCAAGCCGGTCCAACCGCTGCTGTTCGTGGCACCGGTGTTGGGTGCATCCCATTCGCCGGATACGGCCTTCAGCTGGCCGCCGGCAATGCCGATGCCGCCCAGGCCATCCATGAGCGCCATCCACTCGGCATCCGTGGGCACATGCCAGCCAAGGGGACAGATTTGGCGTGCGTCGTTGACCGCATGCCAGTTGTACAGCAATCCGTAAAGGGGCTGCAGGGCAGCGCTGTCCATATACAAGGCATACGCACCGTCGGAAGTGGAACCCCACAGTGGATCCGAGAGTCCGGTCAGGATGGGGTCGCCGTTGTTGTAATGTGTAGTCTGTAGGTTTTCGGACATCCAGCATTGGCTGCCGATTTCCGTGGTGCCATAGCTGTTGCCGTCGGCATCTACCACGGAAGCCGGACACCCGGCCGGGGTACCCACCGTGAAGGTGTCCGATGCCGAAAGCGGGGTGACGCCGAAGGGCGGTGTTGTGCTGCAAGCGGCCTGAACGCGCCAGGTGTATTGCCCTTCGTCCAACTTGGCTTCCGGCACAATAAATTGGCTCAACTCAGCGCCCACAATGCGTTTGGTGGCGTTGGAACCATCCGGGGTCGTAGCACGGAGCAAAACCCCAACGCTGGATGGCACGGCATTCCATTGCAGCAGTACGCCTGAGCCCGGTGTATAGGTGGAACTAAGACCATCCGGAACCGTGGACGGATCGCAGGCCTGGCCTTGCGCCAGGGGGGTCAGGAAGAACACAGAAAGCGCACCGAACAGCACACGTATTGCAAAACGTCGCATAGCCAAAGATTAATGATTGATTGGGGCAATATCGGGCTTTGCCGCATCAATCCCTAGGCATCATGGCGAAAAATAACTTACAACAGGGCTTTCAAAAGCCAGCCATTACATGCTGGACAACAATGATTTATAGGCGCTGAATCAAAACCAGTGCCTGGCCTCCTTGATGAGGTTCAGGACAAAAATCGATGCAATGAGGATCAGGGTTTCCATACGGGATAACCCATGCAGATTACATGCCAAACGGATGGACGGTCGATACGTCCATGCCCCCTCTGTGACGCGCAAAGCCCGCCGAGTGGCGTACGACCTCTTCTGATTTCCGAAAGGACCAGGCCGATGCCGCGATCCACCTGCAGCGGGCAGCCTTACTCCCTGGGCAGCACCTGCTCCACAAAAGCATCGGTAAAGCCGGCCACCCGCACGCGGGCCAGGACTTCGGCGGCTTCGGCCGCGTCGGGAAACATCCCCAAGTAAAAGGCCCGTGCCCCGCCATCCCGCGGCACTTCCATCAAGGTCCCGAAGCGCTCCAGACGCTGGAGGCGTTCCAGGTCAGGATTGCGGTACACCCCGATGCGGATGCGGTAGCCGGATGCTTGCGCCTGTCCCGGGGCGGATTTTTCGCCGGAAGGCGAAGCCGTCTGAGCACCGGATCCGCTTGGTGCGTCCTGCTCCCGGTCCGGATCCACGGTCCGTTGCCCAGCGCCGCCCGAAACCGGCTGCATGGCCACCGTGAACGTTTCGCGGTCCCGCGTATCGGAGAGGATCACCGGCTCAAAGCCCTGCTTGTTCATCGAGAGGTAAAAGGGCTGGCCCGCCTGAACGGCGAAACGTGCTTCCCCGCGGGCATCGCTCTGTTTGCGGGCCTCGGCGGTGCCTTCGGCGAAGCACTCCACCTGCACCCCGGCCACCGGCTGACCGCTTTGGGCATGGACCACCCGGACCAGTACTTCCACGCCCACGCGCTCAAACGCGTAGAGGTCGTCGCGGCCCTGGCCGCCGAGGCGGTCGGAGGCAAACCAGCCCTGGTTGTCGCGCACCACCAAGGCAAAATCGTCACGGGGGGAACTCATCGGCGCAGGCAAATGCCGGACTTCAGTCCACCGGCCCGCGCTGCGTTCGGCCACAAAAAGGTCCAGTCCACCAAGGCCGGGATGGCCGTCACTGGCCAGGTACAGGCGATCGGGTCCGGCGCTGAAGGGCCAGCTTTCGTTGCCGGCGGTATTGATGAGCGCGCCCGCATTGACGGGTTTTCCCCAGCGTTTGGCCTGGCGCTCGCAATACCAAATGTCAAAACCACCGTGCCCCTTGGCCGACTGATCCTGGGTTTCCCGGAGCGCTGCATCGGGTGCGAGCTGCTGCAGGGGGGCCGCACTGAAATACAACCGACGGCCATCCGGACTGAAGCTCGGATGTGCCGCCACCCAGGATTTGCGGATGGCGGCAAAGCGTTCCGGTTTGCGCAGCTTGCCGTTGCGGAACTCGGCCCGGTAAATGGCCGTGACCACCTGCCGTCCTCCGCTGCGCAATCGGCGGTTGCCGACCGATGCCGTTCGGGTAAACCAAACGCTGCCGTCCAGCGGATCCACCACAAAACCCGCATCGTGCCAGGGCCCGTTGGGCTGGCCTTTCAATCGGCTGGGTGCAGCGCTGCTTTCCGGCTGTCCGCTGCTGCGGAAGACGTCAAAATAGGTTTCGCCTCCGGCGAACCCACTCCCGGACCTGGCCGGCCGGTCCGAAGCAAAAAGCATACCCCCATCGGGCGCAAAGGCCGGAGCGATCTCCCGCCAGCGGCTGTTGATGGCCAGAGGCTGCACCCGCCAGGTCGCCGGCATGCCGTATTCGCGCGCGGCCAGCGCGTAATCTTCCCGATAGGGTTCCTGTTCAACCGTGTAGCGGTCGTAGCGCTCAAACCATTCCAGCGCCTCCTGCGCTTTCCCGTTGGCCCGCAGCACTTCGGCAAAGGTCCGGTAATGCAGGGGGTCGAGGTAGTCGGCCAGCACCGCCTGGCGGAACCAGTGCTCGGCATGCCCATAATTGCCTTGTTGCCGGTGCGCCATGGCCAGGCGGGCACAGGCTTCGGCATCGTATTGGCGCTGCAGTCCACGCTCGTAGTATTGGATCGATCGGCCCAACTGACCCAAGCCATAAAGCTTGTCCGCACGTTCCAGGTCCCTGTCGCGGTCGGCATCTGCGTTTTGCGCCAGCAATGCCCCAGCTCCGGCCGGCCCAAGGGGCAGCACGCCGGCCGAAAGCGCGGCAAAAAGGCAGGAAAGGATCAGGCGGTTCAAACTGGAACGATGATTCAAAAACGGATGAGGGAAATGCAGGGTCAATAAAAACGGGGACTCCATTCCCGGCTTTCATCCTTTTGGAGCAAAAAGCGGAGCTGCAATTCATGCCCGGCACCCAATTGCCCACCCGCCTCCGGCGAAGGCACCTGATAGGCATAGCCGATGGTCCACGCATGGTACCCCAGCGGCGTGGGGCTTGGCAATTCCAGCAATACTTCCAGCGACCAGGCCAGGTTGCTGCGGACGGTGCCGCCAAACCAAAAGCGCTCGGAAAACAGCAAGCGCATGCCGGCATCCAACAGCCAGGGGGCGCTTTCGGGATAGCGGAGCATGGCATACGGCCGGACGCCATGGCCTTCGCCGTAGCGGATCAACCCTGCACCGCCCAGGTGGTACTGGCGGTCTCCGGCCAAATCGAGACAGGAAACACCGAGCATCCAACTGCGCGTGTAATGGAAGATGCCCGCCGAGGCATCCCAGCCCCATTGGTCCAGGGCATTCGCCTGAAAGGCGGGATCACCGGCTTGAGCGGCATCCAGGGAAGCCAGGTCGGCATCCTCAAAACGAGCGCCACCGGCCAGCCCCAGCGCGGTGGTGGAGCGCCGGCCCACCGCACGCCAGGCAAAATGCCCGCGCAGCACATTGCGCGCATAAGGGCCGAAGCGGTCGTGGTCCAGACTGGCCCCCAGGGCAATGCTGCGGTTCCAAAGCGGCGCGTGCACGCTGGCCGAAAGGGTTTTGGGCGCCCCGGCCACCTCCACCCACTGATGGCGGTAAAACAGGCCGGTGCTCAGGGCATCGTGGCTGCCTGCCGCCGCCGGATTCCAGGACAGCACATGGTCCTGGGCGCCCAGCCATAGTGGGGCAATTTGGGCTTGCAGCGGTTTCGCCGTTCCGGCGAAACACCAAACCAACAGCAGGGCCGTCCACCACGGCCGCAACAGGGCACCCGCACATGCTATGGTCCGGGGCAGCTTCATCGGCGCAGGGTGATGGTTCCGCTGAAATCCAAGCCGAGTTCGCTGAGGCGGAAGCGGTAGACGTAGACATCGTCCGGGAGGCTTCGGCCGGAGGCCTGGTCCTCTCCTTTCCAATCGTTGCCGTAGGGGCTGGCGTCCCAGACCACGGCGCCGCGGCGGTCAAAAACCGTCAGGCGGTGTTGCGGCCAGGCGTCCAATCCCTCGATGGCGTAGGCGTCCAATTGGCCGTCTTCGTTGGGGCTGAAGGAATCGGGCAACTCCAATTCCTCCACGCGGATGCGGAGCGTGGCCTGGTCGCAGCGCGGCAGGGTATCGGTATCGCAAACTTCGTAACGCAGGCTGTCAGCCCCCACAAAATCCAGGTCGGGCGCATAGTTGATGGTGCCGCCCAGGCCGGAAGACACGCTGCCGTGGAAGGGGCCACCGAGTACACTGGGACTGGCCAGAGGCAGGCCCTCCGGGTCGCTGTCGTTGGCCAGCAGGTTGACCTGGCGGCCCTGGTTGATGATGGTCACCAGCAAGTCGTCCTGGGCCAGCGGCGGCTCATTGCCAATCTGCACATCGAGCAAAACCCAGGCCTGGGCACAGATGCCGTCCGGATCGCAAATCCGGTATCGCAGGCTGTCCGGACCGAGGTAAGGGGCGTCCGGCCGGTAGCGCAACATGGTGCTGTCCGCGATGGCCTCCACGCTGCCGTGTTCCGGCTCCGTCCAGTTGTCGATCCGCAGGGCATCGCCGTCCACATCTTCATCGTTGGCCAGCACGTCCAGGTCGTTGTCCAGGCCCGTAAATGCCACGAGGGTATCGCGCACGGCGATGGGTGGATCGTTGACCGGCAGGACGGTCAGCACCAGCCAGGCTTCATCGCAGGCCGGCGTGGGACTGGCCCCGTCGCAGACCCGGTAGCGCACCGAATCGGTGCCGAAAAAATCAGGATCGGGTTGGTAGGCAATCGTGGTGCCGGTCACCACGCTGGCGTCGCCATGGTCCGGCGGTATCTCAATGCTGAGTGTATACGGCAGCGGACCAAAAATCACATCGTTGAGCAACACCAGCACAGTGGTGATCCCGTCTTCGGTTAACGTGACAAAGTCGTCGTTGGCCGTGGTCTGCGCCTGGAGCGTGCCTTGCGGAAACACGCCCAAGGCCAGCGCAAGGCTCAGCAGCAAAAAGCAACGTCCGGCATGGCCCGCGTTGGGCGCGCGGGCGGCAGCCTGGGCAAGTCGGGCCATGGACAAGGCCGGTCTTCGCCCGGAACGGGCGAAAACCTCCGATGGACCTGCTGCATGCCGCATACCATGGCGCATGCGCCGAAATTAGGCGCGCGGGAAGCCTGGATGGGTACCGGCTTTCCCCAAACAAAACGGCCGCTGTCCAATGCAGCAGCACTTGGACAACGGCCGGTCGGGTCCTTGGAATGCGCTTAGCCCAGGAAGGGGTAGCGATAGTCGGACGGAGGCACCATGTTCTCCTTGATGGCGCGCGGGCTTGTCCAGCGCTGGAGGTTGATGACCGAACCGGCCTTGTCGTTGGTGCCGGATGCGCGGCTGCCGCCGAAGGGCTGCTGGCCGACCACCGCACCGGTGGGCTTGTCGTTGATGTAGAAATTGCCCGCCGCGTGGCGAAGGCGGTTCGCGGCTTCAACCACTGCATAGCGGTCGTTGCTGAACACCGCCCCGGTCAGGCCATAAGGCGAGGTTTGGTCCACCAGGTCCAGGGTCTGGGACCAACGCTTTTCGTCGTAGACGTAAACGGTCAGCACCGGGCCGAAGATTTCTTCGCACATGGTGCGGTAATCGGCCTTGCGGGCATGGATGACCGTCGGCTCTATGAAGTAGCCGTCCTTTTTGCTGTAGTTGCCGCCGGCAATGATCTTTTGCTTGTCGCGCTTGGCTTTGGCAATGTAACCGGTGATGCTGGAATAGGCCTTGTCGTCGATCACCGCGTTGATGAAATTGCCGAAGTCCTCAGGAGGGCCCATGCGGAAATCGGCCAGATCTTCAACCAGTTTCTGTTCCACCTTCTTCCAGAGGTTGGCAGGGATGTAGGCGCGGCTGGCCGCCGAACACTTCTGGCCCTGGAACTCAAAGGCACCTCGGCTCAGCGCCGTAGCCACCTGAATGGGATCCGCCGAAGGGTGGGCCACCACAAAGTCCTTGCCGCCCGTCTCGCCGACAATGCGCGGATAGGTTTTGTAGGTGCTGATGTTTTGCCCGATGGTGCGCCACATGTGCTGAAAGGTGCCCGTGGAGCCCGTAAAGTGGATGCCGGCAAAATCGGGGTGGTTGAAGGCGATTTCGCCCACTACCGGACCGTCAGCGTAGACCAGGTTGATCACCCCGTCGGGCAGACCGGCTTCGCGCAGGATCTGCATGATGGTCCAGGCGGAGTAGATCTGGGAATTGGCCGGCTTCCAGACCACCGTGTTGCCCATCAGCGCAGGGGCTGTGGGCAGGTTGGCGGCAATGGAGGTGAAGTTGAACGGTGTGATGGCCAGCACAAAACCCTCCAGGGCGCGGTATTCCATGCGGTTCCAGATGCCCGGGACGGACTCGGGTTGCTCCGCGTGGATGTCGGTCATGAACTGCACGTTGTAGCGCCAGAAGTCGGCCAATTCACACACCGCATCGATCTCGGATTGGAACGCGTTTTTGCTTTGGGCAAGCATGGTGCTCGCGTTCATCTGTTGGCGCCAAGGACCGCTGAGCAGGTCGGCGGCCTTGAGGAAAATGCTGGCCCGATGTTCCCAGGGCATGTTTTCCCAGTCCGATTTGGCCTTGGCGGCCGCGTCAATGGCGCGCTTGACATGGCCGGCGTCGCCCTTGCTGTAGGTGCCCAACACATGGCCCAGGTCGTGCGGTGGCCGCAATTCGAGGCGCTCCTTGGTGCGGACTTCCTTGCCGCCGATGAACATCGGGATGTTGGCCTTCCGGCGGCGGGCATCGGCCAGGGCCTGCTGCAATTCGGCGCGTTCGGCGGAGCCGGGCGCAAAGCTCTGCACCGGTTCGTTGTAGGCGGTGGGGACGTAAAACTGGGCGTTGGACATAACCTGGGTTTCGGATCAAAAGGAGTGGAATGCCAGCGGCGCAAAGGCCGTCCGGAACGATGCCGCAAAACTAACACGACAGGGGCAAGGCCCAGACCGGCTGTGGAGGACCTGGCTCAGGCCCCGCAAAGCGATGCCTGGCTGCTCATCGGACGCGCGCAAGCCGCGCCATAAGGCCGCCCCTGAACGCCTCTAGAATCCACAGGTGGACGTGTTTATAAAGCCCCCCTGCACACGCCGTGCTGCACCTAGCTTTACGGCATGGTTGCAGGCCTTGCCCTGTTGCTTCCCAAGCAGGGCAGGTTCCGCCTGCTGGGTGCGGGATGGTTTCGTGGGGCTGCTTTCGCCTCCGGCGAACACCTGCATCCCGCATTTGCGCGTTGTACCCCACACGGCTGCATCCTGCAGGACAGACCCTGGAAAGCAGACGCCGTTTCAACCGGCACTTTCTGTGGCCCAAGGATCGGCCCATTTGCATGTTGACTGCCCCTGCCAAGGCCCTATCCCCATCCCCATCCCACCGAAGCATCCGCTTCGATTCCACCTGCCTCCCTGTCATGGCTTCAGCGTCCACCGCTTCCAAAACCAACAAACGCACCCGAAAGGCGTCGGGAAAAACGCGCAAAGCAGCCAAAGGACCCAGCCTCGCGGAGCGTCTGGGCAGTTTCCGCCAGCGGCTCAAAGACCCGCGCTTGCGCAAGGTTACAGGGCTGGGTTTTGTCTTGCTCGGCATTTTTGGCGCTGTGGCCATGGGCTCCTACCTCGTGCACTTTGATGTGGATCAGGACCAGGTGCACAGGCGCGGCTTCGGGATGATTTTTGACGGCGACGCAGAAGTGCGCAATGCCCTGGGCCGCCTGGGCGCCTGGACGGCGCATCAATTGATGGACCTGCGTTTCGGCCTGATGGCCTTTTTGGTGGCCTTTTGCAGCCTTGCCCTGGGCGCCAACCTGCTGTATGGAAAGCGCATCTTCCACCTGCGCCGCGTATTTGGCGGTTCCGTACTGGCCATTGTATGGGGCTGCACGGCCCTGGCTTACCTCACCGGTCCCCACGCCGACCTCCCGGGAGGAGGACTGGGGCGTTTTATCGCCGATGGCCTGACCGGCGCTTTGGGCGGCGTGGGCACAGGAATCCTGCTGGGTTTTGCACTGCTGGTATTTGTGGTCCTGCAGTTCAACCCCGAACTCCGCTTGCCGCGTTTTGCACAGCGCTCGTCCATGGACGGTGGCGACGGAAGCCCGACCTCAGCCCGTGCCGACAAAGCCGCCCAGGAGGCCATCGACCGCCAGGCACCCACCTACCATTCGGTGGATGAACTCAACGGCACCGGGGCGAGGGAAGAGGTCCTAAAACCCAAATCCCGCAGTGCGGACCCCGCCAACAGCACCGACGGAAGGGCTGGCCTGGAACTGGAAGTGGTAGCGCCTTCGCCTGCCGGCGAAAACGGGTTGTCCAACAGCAATCCGCCAACGGACAGCGCCGATGGCGATGCGGAACACCAGAGCCCGGATCAGCGTGCCGATACCACCACAGATGGCCCTGCGGAAAGCACCGGACATGCCGTTGCAGATGGCGGGGACCAAGACGGTTGGACCGAGGCTCCCGGTTCCCCCAAAACCGCATCGCAAAGCGGCGAGGCACCGGCCCTGGACATCGCAGACCCGGTGGTCGAAAAGATCGAAGCCGAACGCGGCAGCCTGGAAAGCACCTACGATCCGACCCTGGAACTGCCGGACTACCGCTACCCCACCCTGGAGCTGCTGGAGGACTACGGCCACAGCGACGTGACGGTCAATACCGAAGAACTCGAGCGCAACAAAGACCAGATTATTGAGACGCTGGACAACTACGGCATCCAGATATCGCGGATCAAAGCCACGCCCGGGCCAACGGTCACCCTCTATGAAATTGTGCCCGCCAAGGGCGTGCGCATTTCCAAGATCAAAAACCTGGAAGACGATATTGCCCTGAGCCTTTCGGCGCTGGGCATCCGCATCATTGCGCCCATTCCCGGGAAGGGCACGGTCGGCATCGAAGTGCCGAATGTCAACAAGACCATCGTGGGCATGAAGGGCCAGTTGGGCTCCGAAAAGTTCACCAAGGCCGATATGTCGCTGCCCATCTGCCTGGGCAAAACCATTGCCGGCGAAAACTACGTGGCGGATCTGGCGCGTATGCCGCACCTGCTGATGGCAGGCGCTACCGGGCAAGGCAAATCGGTGGGCATCAACGCCATCCTGGTCAGCTTGCTGTACAAAAAGCACCCCAGCGAACTGAAGCTGGTTTTGGTGGACCCCAAGAAGGTGGAACTCTCCCTGTTCCAACTGATCGAAAAGCATTTCCTGGCCACCATGCCGGGCGAGGAAGAGTCCATCATCACCGATGTGCGCAAGGTGGTCAAGACGCTCAATGCCCTGTGCATCGAAATGGACCAGCGCTACGACCTGCTCAAAAAGGCGCATACCCGCAACATCACCGAGTACAACGGCAAATTCCTCAAACGGAAGCTCAACCCCGTCAACGGCCACCGCTTCCTGCCATTCATCGTGTTGGTCATCGATGAGTTTGCCGACCTGATCATGACCGCCGGCAAGGAGGTCGAGATGCCCATTGCACGTCTGGCCCAGTTGGCCCGGGCGGTCGGCATCCACTTGGTCATTGCCACACAGCGCCCGTCGGTCAACATCATCACGGGACTGATCAAGGCCAACTTCCCTGCCCGCGTGGCCTTCAAGGTGACGGCCAAGGTCGACTCGCGCACCATCCTGGATACCAGCGGTGCCGACCAGCTGATCGGCCGTGGCGACATGCTGCTGTCCATCGGCAGCGATGTGGTCCGCCTGCAATGCCCCTTTGTGGACACCCCAGAGGTAGAGGATGTGGTCAAGTTCATCGGAGAACAAAAGGCCCCTTCGGAACCATTCCTGTTGCCCGAGTACCTGGATGAAAAAGAATTGCAGGCCGCCGAC
>JAUIHG010000075.1 GCA_030432405.1 Bacteroidia bacterium
CCCCTCCGCCTGCGCCCGCTCCGCCATGATCTGGCCGCCCCACAGCCCCTGCTCCTCGCCCGACAGGCCCATGAGCACCACGCTGGTCGGGAAGCGGTGCTGCGTCAGGATCCGGGCCGCCTCGATGACGCCGGCCATGCCCGACGCGTTGTCGTTGGCACCGGGCGCGTCGGTCTCGCCGTCGTTCCCGT
This sequence comes from Bacteroidia bacterium, assembly GCA_030432405.1. Classification (GTDB taxonomy): domain Bacteria; phylum Bacteroidota; class Bacteroidia; order Chitinophagales; family BACL12; genus WGOA01. The sequence continues at coordinate 192 of JAUIHG010000075.1, forward strand.
CCGACGCCCGTGAGTCGATGTCGCCGCTCATGATCACGTAGCGGTTCGGGTGCACCGTGCCGCGAATGATGCCCACCACGTTGACCAGGAAAAGCACCCAGGGCTCGGCTTCGGCCATCAGGCCGGACAACAAAAACCAACTCACCACCACGATGGCTACGTTGATGAAGTTGTTGGCAATCAGAATGGTGCTCAACAGATAGGACGGCTGCTCGACCAGACGCTTGACGCGATCGGCCACCAGCTCCCCCCGGTCCTCTTCCAACAGCATGAGCTTGGCGCGGTTGAGGGAAAAGAAGGCCGCCTCCGAACCGGAAACCGCCGCCGAAGCCAGCAAAAGCAGCATCAGCACCACCACCGAAATGCCCACCGGCAGCGTACCCAGCGGCTGGGCCAGCAAGGCTTGCAGGGGTGTGCCGTGCAGGGCTTCCTGCGTGTCCTGAACCGCATGTGGCTGGGCCTGCAGCAACGTGGGCAGAACGAGCAACGCCAGCAGTCCGAACAGAGGGATCAGTGCGGACACAGGTCTGGCATCACCACGATGTGTTCTGCGGGCGTGCATCCGTCTGGTTGACGGACAACTGGGAGGCTCTTCGTTTGCGGCGCTTCCCCCTTCGGTGCGGGGTTTCGGGCCGGTTCCAGGGTCTGGGTCCACAGCGGGGCGATCGTTGGGCCACGCGGGTTCGCCGGCAGGCGTCATGGAGCAGGTTTTGCACCCTCCTCCACGCCTGCGGCGAACCGCATGGATACAAATGTACGGGTATGCCATGGACCATGTTGCCCATGCCAGACAGTAAGCGCGCGCTCCGGACCGGCAAACGGCTGAGCGTCAGGCTTCAAATGGCCCGGACATCTACCCGGCCAATTGTGGCTCAGAAGGGCAGGTCGTCTTCGTATTCGCCCACATCCTGGCCGGAATCTCCTCCGGCAGGCTGGGGCTGCGCCGCTTGCTGGGCGTTGCCGTTGGACGCCGATGCACCGGAAGCGGATTGCTGCGGGGCATAACCGGCGTTGTAGCCGCCGCCCGACCCGCCGTCGCTGCGGCCATCGAGCATGACCAACTGGTCTCCGACAATCTCGGTGGTGTAGCGCTTGTTGCCGTCCTTGTCGTCCCAGGAGCGGGTGCGCAGCTTGCCTTCCACGTAGATTTTGGAACCCTTCTTGAGGTACTGCTCGGCCACTTTGGCCAGGCCGCGCCACAACACCACATTGTGCCATTCGGTGGTGTCCACGCGGTTGCCGTTGCGGTCTTTGTAGCTGTCGGACGTAGCCACGGAAAAGTTGGCCACCGGGGTGTTTTCGTCCAGGTAGCGCACCTCGGGATCCTTGCCCAGGTTGCCTACCAGAATTGCTTTGTTGATGCCTCTGCTCATGGCCATCGGTTTTATGTCAGCGCGGGAAGGAGGCTGCATGCCCTGCAATGGCGCTGCGCCGCTTCGCCCCCGCGGGCTTCGGTTGAAAAATCAAGATCAGGTGCACCGGCATGGAACGCATTCCGCCTGCCGGCGAACACCAAACTTAGGCGTCCGTGGTCTCCAAATGGCGGGTCAGCACCCGGGGGAAGGCCAGGCTGCGCAACTGCGCATGCGCAATCCACTGCCGATCAAGCGTTTCTGAAAGCCCCGCAACTTTTCCACGTTCTGCGGATTTTTCTCCACCCACACCGTTCAAGGCCCCCTTCCGGCCACGGCCCCCTTTAGCCGCAAGCGCCGGCGCTGGTTCGAAGCGGTGCACCCAGGCCCGGATGTCCTGGTGGCTCAACAAATGCCGCAGCGGTCCGCTGGAACCGCGGTAAGACCAATGCCCGGCGTCAATGCCCAGGCCATGCAACGCCTGCTGTGCACTGGCCTTCGGATCCAGGCCGGCGAGGTCGTCGGGACGGGGTGCCTGGGGGCCTTCGCCGGCAGGCGCCTCCCAAAGCGGGAATTGCCACAGACCGGCCCAAATGCCGGTATTGTCCCGGCGTTCCACCAACACCTCCCCGGCGCGGTCCAGGCGCAGAAAGTGCAGCACCCGCAGGCGCTTGGGCTTTTTGGCTTTTTTGACCGGCCGTTCCAGCACCGTGCCGTTGAGCAGTGCACCGCAATGGTCGGCCACCGGGCAATGGGCACAATCCGGCTTGCGCGGCGTGCAGACCAGCGCGCCGAAGTCCATGATCGCCTGGTTCCAGGCAGCAGGATCTAAACGGTCCAAGACCGCGTTCGCCCGATGGGCGAACAGCTTCTGCGCCGCCGTACCCGGGACTTCCAGGTCCAGGTCGTAAAAGCGCGCCAGCACACGGTACACGTTGCCGTCCAGCACGGCATGGGGCAGCCCGAAGGCAAAAGAGGCCACTGCCGCGGCTGTGTAGGCCCCAACGCCCGGCAACCGCCGCAAGCCCTCCAGACTTTCCGGAAAGCGGCCATCAAAATCACGCACCACCATTTGGGCGGCCTTGAGCAGGTTTCGGGCGCGGGAGTAGTAGCCCAGCCCCTCCCAGAGCTTGAGCACCCGGTCTTCCGGAGCGGCTGCCAGATCCCGTACCGTGGGGAAGGCCTCCAGAAAGGCATGGTAATAGGGCAGCCCCTGCTCCACCCGGGTTTGCTGCAGCAGGGTTTCGGACAGCCAGATCCGGTACGGGTCGCGTTCGCCCAACCAGGGCAGGCCCCGCTTGTTTTTCTCACGGATTTGCTGGCCCCAGGCGCGGATGCGATCGGTAAAGACCCGATCGTTCACAGAATGTGCTGTTTATGAATGTCAATTAATACTTGCCGCATTCCGCAAAATGTTCCATTTTTGGCCGGACGGGGGTCCTAACTGGTTTAGAGCCCATAGCTAATACAGAAGTGATAACACAATATGAGAAAGGCTGACTTGATCGCGCGCATCTCCGAAAAAACGGGCATCGCCAAAGTGGATGTATTGGTCGCGTTGGAGGCGTTTTTCAAAGAAGTCAAGGAGTCGCTTCGGGAGGGTGAAAACGTGTATGTGCGCGGATTCGGCAGCTTCATTGTCAAGAAGCGGGCCCGGAAAATAGGCCGCAACATCAAGAAAAACGTGGCCATCGAGATTCCCGAACATTACATTCCGGCCTTCAAGCCGGCCAAGGTCTTTGTGGAGCTCGTGAAGGATTCCGACAAAGCGGAACTGGCCGCCAACAGCGTCGGCAGCGACGAAGACGACGATTGAAAAGCCCGCAGCTCATTGCCCTGATCGCGGCCATTGCCGTGTTTTTGGCCCTTTGGCTCTGGCCCTCAAGGGTGCCGGACGTCGATACGCGTTATGAAGTCCTGGCCGATTCTGCCCTGGCCGCCATGTCCGCCGAGCAGGCGGAGGACATCCGCACCCTGCAAAAGGCGCTCGACAAGGCCCTCAACCGGTCTTCGCCTGCCGGCGAAGCCAAAGGCCTGTATGCCCAACTCGACCAGGCCTGGCAAAATGCGGGTCTGGAGGCCGTAGCGGCCGAACAGGCGCGTCTGGCGGCCGATCTGGAACCCCGTGACGCCGACGCTTACGGCCAGGCTGGCGACCGCTTTTACGCCCTGATTCCGGAGGCCGGGGAGGACCAGGAGCGCGTGGATTACGTATTCCGGGCCATGTTTGGCTACGAAAAGGCCCTGGAACTCAACCCGATGGACCTGGACCGCAAGGTCCGACTGGCCACCCTGTATACCGACCACCAGGGCAACATCATGCAGGGCGTGGTGCTGCTGCGCGAAGTGGCCGCCGCGGACTCCAGCAATGCCGAAGCGCAAATGCGCCTGGGGCGGTTTTCGCTCATGAGCGGCCAGATCGACAAAGCATTGGGCCGTTTTAGGTCCGTTGTACGCCAAGATTCCCTAAATTTGCCCGCTCGAATCTTTTTGGCCCAAACCCTGGCTAACGCCGGCCGCGAAGGGGAAGCCGAAGAGGTCTTGCGGAAAGGCTTGGTGCTTGCACCGGACAGCGCTTCCCGCATCGAGATCACGCGCCTGCTGGACGATATGGATCCGGGCCTCTGAAGCCCGGCCGTCCCTCCCGCCGCCGCACTTACGCTACAACCCCGGAAGCCGTTTTCGCCTTCCGGCGAACAAAACCACCCGAGACTATGCCCTGCGGGAAAAAGAGAAAGCGCCACAAGATTGCCACGCACAAGCGCAAGAAGCGCCTGCGCAAGAACCGGCACAAGAAGAAGAAGGCTTAACACCCGGTCCGCACCTGGTGAAGGGATGATCGCACCACATGTCGTTTCATGTCCAATCATCCTGAGGCCAAACCCGCTTCCCCACGGACGGGCAAGGCCGAAAACGCGGACCGCGTTGTAGAGCGCGAACTGGTCCTCAACGCCACCAAAGATGGCTTGGAGATCGCGCTGGTGGAAGACCGGCGCCTGGTGGAATACCACGTGGAACGGGAAGACTCCCGCTTCAACGTCGGCGACATCCACCTGGGGAAGGTACGCAAGATCAATCCCGGTCTGAACGCTGCATTTGTCGACGTCGGGCACGAGAAAGACGCCTTTCTCCACTACACGGATCTGGGTCCCAAGTACACCACGCTGTACAATTTCACGCAGCGCGCCATCAAGGGCAACCTTCGCGGGTCGCACCTCAAGGGCTTCCGTGTGGAACCCGAGATCGTGAAAACCGGCAAGATGAACGAGGTCCTGGCCAAAGGCCAACAGGTCCTTGTGCAGGTGCTCAAGGAGCCCATCAGCTCCAAGGGCCCGCGCATCACCTCCGAGATCTCCCTGCCCGGGCGCTACATCGTGATGACCCCCTTCAACGGGTCCATTGGCGTGTCCCGGCGGATTACCGCCTCCGGCGAACGAAAGCGCCTGCTCAAACTGCTCGAAAGCATCGCCCCGCCCAACTGGGGCGTCATTGCCCGCACCGCCTCCGAAGGCGTAGGCGTGGCCGAGCTGCATGAGGACGTCAACCGAATCCTCGAGCAGTGGGACCACGTGATCACCAACCTCAAAGGCGCCAAGCCCCGGGACACCATTTTTTCGGAGACCCGCAAGGTCAATGCCCTGATCCGTGACCTGCTCAGCCGGCCCTTCAACCGCATCGTGGTCAACGACGGCAGCGTGGCCGAAGACCTGCGCCGCAACCTGGACGAAGGCAAGGCCGGCGCCGGCAAGGTGGTGCACCACTACAACGGCAAGAAGCCCATCTTCGACGCCCTGCACATCACCAAGCAGATCAAGGGCTCCTTCGGCGAAACCGTCAGCCTGCGCAGCGGCGCTTACCTGGTCATCCAGCACACCGAGGCCCTGCACGTCATCGACATCAACTCGGGGCCCAAGATTGCCAAGCGCACCGACCAGGAGGAAAACGCCCTGCGCGTAAACCTGGACTGTGCCGAAGAAGTGGCGCGCCAGCTGCGCCTGCGCGACCTGGGCGGCATCATCATCGTCGACTTCATCGACATGCGGAGCAGCGACCACAAAAAGGAGTTGTTCCGGGCCATGAAGGACCTCATGCGCGAGGACCGGGCCAAACACGCCATCCTGCCCCTGAGCAAGTTCGGGCTGATGCAGATCACGCGGCAGCGCGTTCGACCGGAGGTCAACATTGCCACCAAGGAAACCTGCCCTTCTTGCGGGGGTAGCGGCAAGATCGAAAGCACCGTGCTGCTGGTCGACGAGATCGACAGCAAGCTCGAGTACCTCATTGCGCAGTCCAGCGGACACAAGATCCACCTGCACGCCCACCCCTTTGTGGCCGCCTACATCAAAAAGGGCTTCTGGAACAGCCTGCAGATGCAGTGGTACCGCCGCTGGCGCAAATGGGTCCGCATCCACAGCGACCTGGCCCTGCCCATCACCGAATACCGCTTCACCGACGCCAGCAACGAGGCGTTCCGGCTGGAGGAGTGAGGATTGACCGCCGGCAGGATCATCCCTTGCCCGACGGCTCCGGCACCCTAGCCTGCTGCGTTTCCATATCGTAGTGCTCGGTGAAGAATTCGTCGCACCACAGGCAAACGTTGCCGAGTTTTTCGCAGCGCTTGCGCGCGAAGTCTTCGGAGATGCCGATCGACTCCCCCATGTTGTAGGGGTTGCCCTTGTCGAGCATGCGAAAGACGGGGTTATCGGCAATGCGGTCCAAAACGGCGGAGACCTTTTCCGTGCGGGCATCGCCCAGCGGGCGGGCGGTTCCCGGACAGCAGGGATTGATCTTCCAGAGCTGGATGGAGATTTCCTGGGGAATGTCGTCGCCGCCGCTGAGAAAGCCGATGGCTCCGGAGAGCACCGCGCAGAAATTGTGGTGCGGGTCGCGTTTCCAGATGCCCGTTTCCATGGCCCGGCCGCGGGCCCAATTGCCGCCCAGCCACATGTCCTCGGTGGCACCCCAGTGGCCCCAGCTCAGCGGGGTGTTGTGGAGGTAGCTGGTCTTTTCGATCAGCGGGTCGTGGTGGTCCCCGTTCACGCCGCGTGATGCAAACAGCTCGGCGAGTTCGCCCAGGCGGGCGCCCTGGTGCTTGTGGTAGCGGTCGATCGAGGCGATATCAAAACGCGTGATGCCCTTTTGGATCAATTGGTCCAAAACATCGGGCTTGAGCAGGTCGCCGTTGGTCTGCAGCATCAACTGCATGCGGCCTTCGGCCAGGTCGGCCGCATAGCGTTCCTGCAGCGCGTCGAGGATGGCGTAGAGCTTGGCCTTTTCGGCCAGGGGCTCCCCGCCGCTGAGGATGAGGCGGTCCATGCGCGCCGGCAGGTTGGCCACGATGGCCAGGCAGTCGGCGGTGGAGATGCGTTCGCCCTGCGGGCCGGACAAATTGTAGCAGTGATCGCAGTGGTCGTTGCACACCTGGGTGAACACCCAATACACGGATTCGATGTGCTCGAAGCGGGATGCCGACCGGGGATCGGCTGCAGATGGGGAAGACGGATCGGCCATGGGGGATTGCCCGCGTGCCGCGGGCGAATGCCCTGCAAACGTAGGGCGTGCCTAGGAAGGTTCCGCACCGGGTCCGGATTGGTCCGGGTCCTGGTGGGCAGGACCGTTTGTGCGGTGCGCAGGATTCGCAGCCTTGCCCGGTGACAGGGCGTCCCGCCAGAAGGCCTGCTCCTCGGCCACGCCGCTGTAGGGGTCGGCGGCAAAGGCGGCACGGTCTGGATAATGCAGCAGCCGGCCTTCGCGCAGCCGCGCGAAACGGTCTCCCAGCACCAATGCCTCCCGGAGGTCATGGGTGACCAACAGCGAGGTGGTGGCTTCGGCGCTGCTGAGCTTCCGGTAGAGCTCCTGCATCTCCCGCCGCGTTTGCGCGTCCAGGCTGGCAAAGGGTTCGTCGAGCAGCAGCACCTTGGGCCGGATGAGCAGTGCCCGGCCAAAGGCCACGCGCTGGCGCTGTCCGCCGGACAGGGCCGAGGGCGATTTGTGGGCGTGCGGCAACAGGTCCAGGGCTTCCAGCATGCGCTGCACCCGGTGCCGGAGAGCGGATTCCTCCGGGTCCAGGCCACGGTACAGATCCGGTGTCTTGTTGCCCGACCAGCGCTGCCGGGTCTGCCGCCAATATTGCCCCGCCCAACGTTTGAGCAAGGTCCATGGACCGCGGTGGTCGGACTGCATGCGCAGCCCGAAGGCCAGGTTTTCGAATACGTCAAGGTGCGGAAAGAGCAGGGCCTCCTGACCGAGCATCACCACCCCGCGGCGTTCGGGCGAAAGCCCGGTCAGGTCCATTCCATCCACCTCCATGCGGCCGGTATCGGGCTCCTCCTCCCCGGCCAAAAGCCGAAGCAGGGTGGTCTTGCCAGAGCCCGAAGGACCCAGCACGGCCAGGCAGTGGCCCGCGTCGAGCTCCATATCCAATGCCTCAAGCACCCGCTCGGCCCCATAGCCCTTGGCCAGCCCGCGGATGCGGATCATGGCCTCGGCCGACGGTGCTGCCTGGGCATGTGTGGTTTGCTCGGTGGACATGGCTGTGGGCATCGGTTTGGGTCGGGCTCAGCGGGGACCGGCATGGGGTTCATCCGTTGGGATGGCCGACGCACCGGAACCGCCTACCCGGCGAAGAAACACCGATCGGTTCAAGCCCAGCAGCACCAGCGGCGGCAAGGCCATCAACAGGCCTGCAACGGCCGCGCCATGCGGATTGGCTTCCTGGACAAAGAGCACGGTGCGGATGGTCAGGGTCGGCACCTTGCCAACGCCGATCAACTGGGTCATGCCGTATTCAAACCAGGAAAGCAAAAAACACTGGAACAATCCAACGGCCAACCAGGGCAAGCCCATGGGCAGCACTACGCCGAGCCAGAGCTTTCGCCGGTAGGCGCCCAGGCTGCGGGCCTGGAAAAGCAGCTTTCTGAATCGGTCGTTCCAAAACCCGGCAAAAAACAATACCGCGTAGGGAAACACAAAGAGCCACTGGGCCAGAAACACACCGCCGAAGGTGCCGCTCCATCCAAAACGCACCCACCAATGCTGCCACAGCACGCCCAGAATGACGGGGGCTACGAGGTAGGGGAAATAGGCCAGGCCCAGGAGAAAACGCCGCTGCGGATGCCGGGCCACGCGGCCGGCCATCCAAAACCCTGCGGTGGCGGCACTAAGTGCCACACTGCCGCTCAACAGCAGGCTCAGCCCCAAGCCTCCGCGCAGTCCATTGCCGTTGTTCCAGAAGGCCTGCCAGTGCCGCAGCGTGAACCGCGCATCGCCAAACAGGGCCGGAAAGCGCCATTGTTCCACCACGGAAACGTAGACCAATCCCAATAGGGGCAAAACCAACAGGCTGCCCACCAGGGACCAACCCAAACCCGCATGCTTTTTTTGCTTTTGCATGGGCATCAGGGTTGGAGCAATCGCCGGTTCCAGCGCGTCAACAGGCGCAGCAGCAGGATCATCACCGCCAGCGCATACGCACTGGCCGCGGCATGGGCCAGGGGCAGATTGCCCAAATCAAAACGGGTCATTTGGTCGGTGATGTAAACGGTCAGCACCCGCGGTTGGCTCCGGCCCAGCAACAGCGGCACTTCATAGGTGCCAAACAGGTATACCCCGTACAGCAGCACAAAAGCCCCACTGCGCCGCCAGATGGCCGGCACAAAAACGCGAAAAAACACCACCGCATCCGAGGCCCCCAGGCTGCGGGCGGTTTTGCGCAGCGCCGGCATGCGTTCCGCGTTCGCCTGCTGGCGAAACACAATGGCCAACACCGGCCCCACCAGCAGGGTGTGCACCACCAGAATGCCGATCGAGCCGGCGTCCTGGACCAGGCGCGGAAAGTCCTGTACGCCATCGTGCACGCCAAGGGCAAAGGTCAGCCGCGAAAGCAGCCCGGCCGGGTTCAGCCAGGCAAAAACCGCAAAGGCCGCCACCACCGGCGCCAGGGTCAGGGGCACAAACAGCCAGGGGTACAGACGTCCGGCACCCGGCCGGATAAGCATGGCCCAGGAGGCCGCATAGGCAAAAACCAGGGCCAACACCAAACTCCAAAACGTCAGGGCCAGGGTGTAGAGGAAGGCATCTGCGGCGTCGCCTTCAAAGAGCCTTTGCCAGGCGCCCAGGCTGAAGCCTTCCGAAAGCAGACCGATCATTCCAAAACTATAGGCCAGGCTGTAGCCCAAGCCAAACAAAAGGGGCAGCACCAGTACGGCCACATACAGCAGCAACCATGGGTCCAGCCTGCGCATGCGCCGGATCTGCATCATTGCTCGATGACCTTGCTGCGGAAATCGGCATACAGCCGGATCATATATTCCGGGTCGGGTTCCAGGATGGCGCGGTCGCCAATGGCCTTTCGGTCCGGCGCGTATGCCCTGCCGGGAATCTGCTGAAACCGGGCCTGCCACTCCGGCGGGAGTAGTGAGCGGTCCAAAACCGTGTGGTCGCCCCAAACGGCGGGGTTCATTTTTTCCCATTGCGCCTCCGGCGAAATCAAAAAATTGACCGCCACCAAAGCCGCAGCCCGCGACGGACCATTTTTGACTATGCCCAGATAATGGCTGTTGCGGATGGTTCCGAAATCCGGCACATAAGCCCGGGCCGTTTCCGGAAATACCCCCTGGCGGATCTTGTTGTCCACCTCCGCATCGTTGTTGCTCATGGTAAAGGCCAGTTCGCCGTTGGCGAACAACTGATGCATCTGCGCCACATTGGCCGGAAAACTGGAACCACCATTCCAGAAATTGGCTTTGTGCGCGTTGATGAAGGCCCAAAGCGAATCGCTGGTCCGCGTGTACAGCGCTTCATTAAAATCACCGTTCAAGGCACCCCGGCTGCCGGCCAGTTCCGCAAGCCAGGCCTTGAGCAAGGTCATGCCGGTGAAATCCGCCCCGATGCTGAAGCGCCCCGGGTTCGCCGCCCACCAGGCGGCCCAGTCTTCAAGGCTTTGGGGAAGGGCCTGGCCGGCCAGATCCACCGAATCGTAGATCAGGGCCATTTGCACATTGCCCCAGGGGCATTCGTAGCCCTCCACGGGTTGCTGAAAATCGACACCGATGAAGGGGCTTTCCCAATCGATGTACTGGGCATTCGGAAGGCGTTCGGTGAAGGGCCCGTATAGCGCGTCGATCTGCCTCAACTGGTAAAAGGTCTCCCCGTTGATCCAAACGAGGTCCAATTCCGAACGCCGAACCCCCGCCTCAGCTTCGGCCAGCAGGGTCTGGACAATGCGGCTGCCCTGACCGTCCACGATGCGCAGCGCCACTCCGTGCCGCTTCTGGAGCGTTGGGCGCACGTAGTCCTGCAAATAGCGGTTGATCAGCGGATCGCCCTGCCACATCATCATGGTGGCCGTCTGTCCCTCCGCAGCGTTGAGCACGTCTTCCCAAGTGGCGTCAGGCGACAGTTCGGGTTTGGCTTCCGGATTTCCGCAAGCAAAAAACATCAGAAGGAAGAAAGCGATGGCTACACGCATGCCACAAAGAAACCGAACTGGATTGGAGCTACGGTCAGATGCCCATCACCCCCCAAACAACCACCGCACGCCAAATTGAAACTGTCGGGGCGGAGCGGCATTGCGGCGGACCAGCACACCGCTGGAGGCGGGACCGGCTTGGATCTGGTTGCTCTGCGTGGCGTTGTTGGCGTAGCCGGAGAGGTTTTCGGCGTTCAGCAGGTTGAAAATGCTGGCACTGAATTCGAGGCGGCTGCCGCTGCTGCGGCTGGCATCGGCGCGCGCCTCCGCACTTAAGGGGAGTGTATAGTAGGCGCTGAAATCGAAGGTGGTGGCCCAGGGCAGGCGGTCGGAATTCCGGGATTCGCCGGGCGCGCGGTCCGAATTGCCCACATAGGCATCACCGAAGGAGCGGCCGTCGCCATTCAGGTCGGTGGTGCCGTACACGGAAGCGTCCGGCACCCGATTGATGGGTTGCCCGGATTGCAGCAGGGCGGCCAGCGTGAAGGTCACATTGCGGTGCGGAAACCAGCTCGCGATCCCGTTGATCAAATGCGTGCGGTCGTTGATGGACGGGCCCCATTCGGCTTCAAAATTGTTGGCGTCCATGGCGCGGAAGTTGATGTCTTCCGTATTGTTTTCCAGGAAGGAAAGCGTGTACACCAGGCGCAGGGTCCAGTTGCCGTCGCCGCGGAGTTTTTGCCAGGTGAAATTGACCGCCCAGTAGTTGGAGCGTCCGGCCGATTCGGTCACCACCACGTTGCGCGCCACACCGCGCAGCGTATCGCCGTCCACGACGGCGAAGGCCCCGTCCGCATCCTGGAAGATCGGCACCGGCCGCGTGGCGTCGGCCTCTGCCTGGCTGCGCACCACCACGTTGTCCGGATCAATCGGATAGGCTTCCGGGGCATTGAGGTCGCGGAGCCGGAACAGGTTGTGCGAGCGGTTGTGCATCAGGTCCACGTAAAAGCGCGTATGCGCGCCGGTCTTGCGCTGGTAGCCCAGCATGATCTGGTGGCTGTAGGGATTTTGGTAGCCCTCCGGATTGAGGATGCGCCGTTCGTTGCTGAAGGCCTGGTCGCGCTGGTCCTGCAGGCTGGCTGCCGTGGGTCCCTGCAGGTAATCCACGTTGGCCGCGTTGGCCGTCAGGTTGCCTTCGTGCAGCACGGCGTCCAGGTCGGTGTCGGCGGGCAGGATGCCCTGGGCCACGAGTTCGCCCACCTGGGCGCGGTAATCCGCTCCCGTGGAATTGAACTGAAGGGCATCGGAGACCACCGCGTAGAGGATCTTGTCGTAGTAGATGCCGTAACCCGCGCGGATGCTCGAGCGCTCGTCGATGCGGTAATTGGCGCTCACCCGCGGCGCGATGTTGTCCATGTCCAGGTTGTCCAGGCCGCTGCCGCCCGCACCGCCGCGGCTCAGGTTGTCCAGGTCGTAGCGCAGGCCCAAACTCAAATTCAACCGTTCGGTGGCCGTCCACTGGTCCTCCAGCCAAAAGCTGGTGATGGTTTGGCTACGCCCAAAGGAAGCCGGCCGCAATTCCACCGCGTAGTCCAGGACCTGCACATCGGCCGGCAGGTCGGTGGGTTGCAAGCCTTCGCCTGCCGGCGAAAGCGCCGCCAATTCGGCATCGCTCAATTGCACGGTGTAGTTGCCGTTGGGATTGCCGCCCCCAAAAAGCGAAAACACGCTGTGCCGCAGCTGTCCGCCAAAATGCAGCGTATGCGCGCCCAGGTCCAGGGCAAAACGCTGCTGCAGGGTCAGGGCATCTTCGCGCTCGCGGAACACAAAACCCGGATGGCCGATGACCGCCGCGGTCATGCCGCTTTGGTCCAGGATGGTCACCTGGGATTGGTTTTCGGGCTCCGCCGTTGCGCCCGTCGGGTCGGCATAATCCCAGCGGAACAGTCCGTATTGTGCATTGCTCTCCCAGGTCAGCTTTTCGCCGGTATAGGCGTTTTTCCAGGCCAGGTTTCCGCCGTTGCGGGTTTGGACATTCCCGGCCGAGGGAAAGCTCACGCCGCCTTCCAGGCCACCGCCCTGGCGCTCGATGCCCACCAGGCCCAGGTTGGCCCGCCAGGACGAGGTCCAGCGCGGCGACCAACGCTGGTCGATTTTCAGGCTCCCGTAGCTGAAGCGGTTCTGCCCCTGCACGGTGGTGTTCACGCCGAGCGCTGGCGCATTGAGCAGGTTGTCCTTGACATCAAGGGTCTGCTCCAAATTCAAATAAAAGAAGGTCTTGTCCTGCTTCAGCGGACCACCAACCGCCACACCGGCCTGGTGCCGCATGAACCCATCTTTGACTTGATTGCCGGAAAGATCACGCTGGGCGTAGGGCGAAGCCGCGTCGATCACCGGACCGGGCCGGGTCAGGTAAAACACCTCCCCTTTCCAGGCATTGGTGCCCGAAGGCGTGGTAATGTTGACGATCCCGTTGGTGGTCAGGCCGTGCTCGGCACCGAAATTGTTGCTCAGCACCGTGATGTGCCGCGTGAAGCCCACGGGCACGTTGAAGCGCTGTCCCCCCAGAAAGTTTTCGTTGTTCTCCAGCCCGTCGATTTGGTAATTGACGTACAGGCTGTTGGCCCCGTTGATGCTCACCGTGGGCGCTTCGGGGAAAAAGCCGGTGGCCGGCGAAACGTTGGGCAGGCGGTACAACGCGCGGGTGATGTCGCGCCCCTCCACGGGAAGCCGTTCCAGTTCGGCGATGGCCAATTCAGAAGCTACTTCGGCATCCCCCACGTTGATGGACACCGGGGTATAGGCCCGAACCAACACCGGTTGCAAATCCCGCTCCCGCTCCTGGATGGAGACGGTCAGGGACGTGGTTTTGCCGTCCACCAGTGCAATGCCCGTGGCCGGTTCGATCAATTCCACCAGGCTGCTGGCCAGTACAACCGAGTATTCCCCGGCCGTGGGCAGGCCGCGAAAACGCACGCGGCCCTGCGCGTTGGTGGTGGCTGCCCGTTCCAGCCCAATGCCGGAATTGAGGGCGCGCACGACCTGGAAGGCCACCTCGGCATCCGCGTCCTCGGACTGCAGGATTACCTCCAACGTAGCCTGCGCATGCAGCGCCGTGAACAGGCCTTCGGCCGAAAGGCCAACTACAAGCAACAGCGCCAGGCGCAAACATCGAAAAAAAACCATGGGGTGCGGGGGAATAGCCAAAAGACGGGGCGGAGCACGCCGCCATCAACCGGATGACTGGCGGTGAAGTTCCCGATTTGCAGCCATTCGCCGCAGGCGAAAACCGCCTTTAACAGGTCCGGCTCTCAGCCCAGGTATTTGCCCACGATGGGCAGGCGCCGGCCCATGCCAAACGCCTTCGGCGAAACGCGCAGGATCGGCGGGGTCTGGTGGCGCTTGTACTCCGAGCGGTTGACCAGCTTGAGCGTGCGGCGCACCAGGGCCTCGTCGTGGCCCTCGGCGATGATCTCCCGCGGTCCCTTGCGCTGCTCGATGTACTCGAACAGGATCGTATCCAGTTCCTCGTAGGGCGGCAGGGAATCGGAGTCCTTCTGGTTGGGCCGCAGTTCGGCCGAAGGCGCTTTGGTCAGGATGTGCTCGGGAATGACCGGCCGGATGCGGTTGATGTGGTTGCACAGGGCGTAGACCTCCGTCTTGTAGAGGTCGCCGATCACGGCAAGGCCTCCGCACATGTCGCCGTAGAGCGTGCCGTAGCCTACGGCCGCCTCGGACTTGTTGGAGGTGTTCAGCAGGATGGCCCCGTGTTTGTTGCTCAAGGCCATCAGGTACACGCCCCGGATGCGCGCCTGGAGGTTTTCCTCGGTCACGTCAAAGGGCTTGCCCTGGAAATGCGGCTCCAGCTGTTCCATGAAGCTGCCGTAGACCGGCGCTACGGGCAACTGGATCACCGGACAGCCCAGGTTGGCGCAAAGCTGCTCGGAGTCCGATACCGAATGGTCCGAACTGAACTGCGAGGGCATCATGACGGCCAGCACGTTTTCCGGCCCCAAAGCTTCAGCGGCCAGCACCAGCGTCAACGCGGAGTCCACGCCGCCCGAAAGGCCTAGCAAGGCCTGTTTGAAGCCGAGCTTGCCAAAATAGTCCTGCACGCCGCGTACAAGCCCGCGGTGGATGAGGTCGAACTTGTCCTTGGGCTGGTCGCGGTCGGCGCTAAGGCGGGCGGGGCCTTCGGCCGAAGCCGCCACTTCCGAAAGGTCGTAGATGCGCAGGCCCTCCTCGAAATAGGGCATCTCATCGTAGACCGTGCCCGCAGCATTGAGCACCACACTGCCGCCGTCAAAAATCAATTCGGTTTGTGCGCCGGTATGGTTGCAGTAAAAAATCGGCAAACCATAGCGCGCGCAGTTGTGTTTGAGCACGTCGATGCGCTCGCGGGCCTGGCGGTACTGGAAGGGTGAGGCGCTCAGGTTGAGGATCAGTTCCGGTCCCTGGCCGATGAGTTCGTCCATGGGACAGGCCGGATAGAGCGGGTTTTCGTTGCCCACGTTCCAGAGGTCCTCGCAAATGGTGATGGCCACTTTCCGCCCGGCGATCTTCACCACGTGGAAGTCGCGGTAAGGTTCGAAATAGCGGTATTCGTCGAAGATGTCGTAGGTGGGCAGCAGGGCCTTGTGGACCTTATCCTGCACCCGGCCATCGGAAAGCACATAGGCCGAATTGAACAGGTCCTTGCCCTCGACCACCGGGTTGACCGAAGGCGCGCCCACCACCACGGTAATGCCCTGGGCCAGGGACGCCAACTCCTCGACGGCCGCTTCACAGCGGCGGATGAAGTCGGCAAATTCGAGGAAATCGCGCGGGGGATAGCCGCACACCGCCAGTTCACCAAACAGGATGCAGTCGGCGCCTTCGGCCTTGGCCTCGGCGATGCGTTCGGCCATTTTGGCCACGTTGCCCTCAAAATTCCCGATGTGGTAATTCAGCTGGGCCAGGGCGATGCGCATGGGCGGCAAAAGGTCAGGAGTGGACTAATCCGGCACATGCTGCAGTGCCGGGAAACGCGAAAAAAGATGTGCGCGGTTGAGCGTCCTCAGAAGAAAATCCCCACCTGCAGGGCCAGGTGGTTGAGCGTGATTTTGTCCCCGTCGCCGTCGTTGTAGACGTTGGCAAAGCCGTTGCGGTAGAACAAGCCGCCGCTCAGGGCCAGGTTTTCGCCAAGGGCGTAACGGACACCACCGCCCACCTCCAGGCCAAAATTGAGCAGGTTGACGTTGGTCAGCTTGGCGTTGACGCGGTCGGGAAAGAGCAATTGATTCGGCGTGACGTCCCGGTCGCCGCGGGCGCGGATGTTTACCCCAGGTACCACGCCGATCTGGCCGAAAAACGTGAAGTAGTTCAGCTCCGTGGCGG
>JAUIHG010000297.1 GCA_030432405.1 Bacteroidia bacterium
GTACGCCTACGATGGAGTCGCAGCCGTTGGCCGCCGCAAAAGTGTCCGCGTAAACGCCCGATACGCCTTGCCAACCACCGGGCACCAGCGCCGAATCGCCGGCGCAGATCTCCAGCGTGGTGATGCGGGCCACGGTGTCCAGCACGTTGAGGACCACACTGACCACCGAGTCGCAGCCGTTGGCGCCGGTCAGCGTATTGATATAGGTGCCGGCCGCGGATTGCCAGCCGTCCAGCCAGACCGAATCGCTGGCGCAGATGACCAGACTGTCCGTTCCAAAACTCGCAGTCAAGGCCACCACAAACACCTCCACCAGGCTGTCGCAGCCATTGGCCGCGCCCAGGGTATCGATGAAGCTGCCGCCACCGGGGCCGGTGTTCGCCAGCACCGGGTCACCGGGGCAGGCGTACACGGTATCATAGGCATAGGGCACCGGCAGGACGCTCAGAGTGGTGGTGACCACCGAATCGCAGCCGAAGGCATTGCTCAGCACATCCACATATACCCCACCGGCCTGCTGCCAGGTCCCGCCCAGCAGGATGGAATCGCCGGCACAGATGCTGGCCACCGCATCCACGGAATCCGGTTGCAGCACCGTCACGACCGTGGTCACGATGGAGTCGCAGCCTTCAGCGGAAGCCAGGCTGTCCAGGTAACTGCCGGCCGTTTGTTGCCAGCCGCCTCCGGCGAACACCGAATCGCCCAGGCAGAGGTCCACGGAATCCACCACATCGTAGCGGATCAGCTCCAGGGTGCGGACCCGAATGGTGTCGCAGCCGCCGGCCACCACCACGGTGTCGGTGAAGGTGCCCGGGCTGGATTGCCAGCTGCCGTTCAAAAAGACCGAATCCCCATCGCAGATGCGCAGGGTCGAATAGGCATAGGCCTCGGTATTGACGAACAGGTTGAGCGTAAAACTCGAATCGCAGCCACCGGCTGTGCCGAAGGTTTGGGTATAGGTGCCCGCGGCCGTGAGCGTGGTGCCGAAGAAATCCACGCTCTCTCCCGTGCAGATCCACATCGAGGTGCTGTCGTAAAAGGTGCTGCGGACCTCCAGGGTGGTGATCACGGTGGAGTCACAGCCATAGCGGCTGGTATATACGTCCGTGTAAACGCCCGGTGTGGTCTGCAAAGCACCGCCCAAAAGGATGCTTTCGCCCAGGCAAATGGCCGCATTGTCGTAAGTGGTGTCGATCGGGATCAGGGCCCGGATGGTCAGGTAGACGGTATCGGCCGGGATGCACTTGCTCGAATCGATGGCCACGTGCATGACCGTATACACGCCGGTATCGGTGTAGAGGTGAAAGGGCTCAAAGTCCGTGGAGGTGGTTCCATCGCCGAAGTCCCAGAAATAGTCGACGGCATTTAGGGAGAGGTTCTGGAAGGTCACCGGCAGGTCCACACAGCCGATGGAATCCGGAAAGGCATTGGCCCCCGCTTCGATTTCCTCGAAATCAAACTGGTATTTGATGACCCCCAGGTTGCAGTTGCTGGAATTGTTGGTGTTGCTCCAAACCCCCGGCGTGGTGGGAAAGTCGTCGTGTCCGCCGCAACCGGCACAGACGGCCTGGTAGATGATGCCCTGGTTGTCAAAGCGGCTGGTGCCGCCGTCCACGTGTTCGCGGCTGATGTTGCCGCCGAAATAGGTGGCGTACAGCAGGTTGGTGGCGTCCCGCTCAAAAACGATGAAATAGAAATCCGAGCCGTCCGTGGTGGACTGGGTGGCGTCGGCGGTAACCGGCAAGCCGAAGGTGTTGGCCACATTCGGGTTGTGCGAGGAGTTGGTCAAGCCGCCCCATCCGGAGATGTAGACGTTCTGACACTTGTCCACCAGCATGGCGGTGGGCCGGATGTTGACCCGGTTTACGCCGCTGCCAAAGACCGTGCTGTAGGTGAAGCTGCTCAGTGCAGGATCCATTTTGGCCAAAAACTGGCTGGAACCGGGGTTCACGTAGGTGCCTGCACTGACGGGAAACGCACCGATCGATTGACCGGTGATGTAGATGTCGCGGTTGGCATCCAGTTCCACAAAGTAGACCTGATCGTAATCCGCGGTGCCGATGTAGCTGGACTCCAATAAGCTGGCGCCGGAGGTGGAAAGGCGCGCCACCCAACCGTCCGCCAGACCGCCCTGGTAGCTCGTCTGATAGGTGCCCGGTGTGGTAGGGAAATTGCTGGACGTGGTGCCGCCACCCACCACCAGCGCACCGACTGTGGGCAGTTTCATCGAATAGGCGGCATCGACGGCCGTTCCGCCGATGTAGGTGGAGAACTGCAGGCCGGTCAGGTCTTCGTTGAGCTTGGTGATGGTGCCGTCCTGCGAACCTCCAAAACTGGTCTGAAATGCGCCTGCCGTGGTGGGGAAGTCGGCCGAAAGGGTCGTGGAAGCCACATAGGCATTGCCGTTGCGGTCCACGATGATCTCGCCACGGGCATGGTCGCCGTAGTTGTAGGCGGTGGCCGGACTGAGGTTCAGGCCGTCGTTGTTGCTGCCCCCCAGGTAGGTGGAGCCCACCAGGGCGGAACCGTCTGCGCTCAACTTGGTGACAAACATGTCGGTGCCCGAGGGGAACACGATCACGTTGGTGACCGTCACCGGGTTGCCGCCGCCAAAGGTGTTGTCGTAGCAGCCCGGGGTTGTGGGAAAGTCCGCTGATCCCGTGGTGCCGTAAAGCCAGAGTTCGCCGGAAGGCGTGCAGACCATGGAGTGCGGAAGGTCGTTGCCGCTGCCGCCCAGGTAGGTCGAGTATTCCAGGGTGCTGCCGTCCGGCGAAAACTTGGAAATGGCGATGTCGCAGGGCCAGGTGCCCACGCCGCCACCCCAGCTGGTGCTGTAGGCCCCGATCGTGGTCGGGTAATTGTTCCCGAACGCAATGCCGCCCCCATAGAGGGCGCCGTCCTGGTCGTAGGTGGCCGTATAGCCCCAGTTGTCGTCCAGGGAGCCGG
>JAUIHG010000298.1 GCA_030432405.1 Bacteroidia bacterium
GGTTCAAGCATACCAAGCGCCGTTTCGGCGAAGGCCGCCGCGTCTTCCGGATGGCACCACTGCACCACCACTACCAGAAGCTCGGTTTCCCGGAAACCAAGATCGTCACCCGTTTCTGGATCGTCGGCATTCTGCTGGCGGCACTGACCATCGTAACCCTGAAGATCCGATGAGCACAGTGCATACACAGGATTTGGGGCATGCTGGAACGCTCGGTTCAAAACCGGGCCGTATGGTTGTGCTCGGCGCTGGAGAAAGCGGTTTGGGTGCGGCACGGCTGGCGGCCAAACACGGGTGGAATGTGCTGCTTTCCGATGCCGGAACGATTGATCAACAACGTGCCGAATACGCACGTCAAGCGGGCATCGAAATCGAGGAGGGCAGCCACGACATGGCCCTGGCCCGCAAGCCAAGCCTGGTGGTCAAAAGCCCGGGCATTCCTTCGGATGCCCCTGTAGTGCGTGGTTTTGGCGAAGCTCCGGTCATCGGGGAAATCGAGTTCGCCGCACGGCACAGCAAGGCCCGGATGCTGGCCATCACCGGCTCCAACGGAAAGACCACCACCACCAGCCTGGCCGGACACGTTCTGCAACGGGCCGGACTGGACGTCTTTGTGGGCGGCAACATCGGCAAATCCTTTGCAGCGCAGCTCTGCGAGCGCGACCCGGCATATGCCGTGCTCGAGGTTTCGAGTTTCCAGCTGGACGATACGGCCGCTTTCAAGCCCTCCGTTTCGGTTTTGCTCAACATCACCGAAGACCACCTGGACCGCTACGGGCACGACATCCACCGCTATGCGGCCTCCAAGATGCGCATTGCACGCAACCAGGATGCCAGCGACCATTTCATCCATTCGGCCGAAGACCCCATGACGCTGGAGCATCTGTCCGAAGCTCCGCAGGCGGTCCGTCGGCTCCCATTCGGCTGGTCCAAGCCCACCCCCAATCCCGATGGCAGCATGCCGGATGGTGCCTGGGTGGAGGACGGCCACATGCACATCCAATTCCGGCAAACCCCATTCTCCATGTCCATTTACGACCTCGCCCTTCAGGGCAAACACAACGTCAATAACGCGATGGCGGCTGCCATGGCAGCCCGTGTGCTGGACATCCGCAAGGACGTCATCCGCGACGCCCTGATGGATTTCCGCGCCCTGGAGCACCGCTTGGAACGGGTGGCTTCCGTACACGGCGTGCGCTTTGTCAACGACTCCAAGGCCACCAACGTCAATTCCGTCTGGTACGCCCTGGAAAGTCAGGAGCAACCGGTGGTCTGGATTGCCGGAGGCGTGGACAAGGGCAACGATTACGAAGCGCTCAAGCCCCTGGTCAAGCAAAAAGTCAAGGCCATCATCTGTCTGGGCAAGGACAACCGCAAGTTGCATCAGGCCTTCTCGGCCTGCGTGGATGTGATGATCAATACCCAACGCATGGACGAAGCGGTGCGCATGGCCTACCACATGGCCGACAAAGAAGACGTGGTGCTGCTGAGTCCGGCCTGTGCCAGCTTCGACCTGTTTCGCAACTACGAGGACCGCGGCCGTCAATTCAAAGCCGCCGTCAAGGCCCTCTGATCTGATTCCAACCGCAAGGGCACCTGTACCAAGCCGCACAACATGTCCACTTCCGTCCGCGTACTATTGAGCAAACTCCGGGGAGACAAATTCATTTGGCTCATCGTCTTCGGTTTGTCGCTCTTTTCGATTTTGGCCGTGTACAGTTCCACTGGTACACTGGCTTACAAATACCATGCGGGCAATACCGAATACTACCTGTTGCGGCACGGGGGGTTGCTGCTTTTCGGGCTGGTGCTCATGTACTTTGCCAGCCTGCCCAATTACAAGTTTTATTCGCGTTTGGCGCAGGTGATGATGGTCATTTCCATCCCCCTGCTGCTCTATACGCTCATTGCCGGAGCCCGCATCAACGAAGCAGCACGTTGGATCACGCTGCCGGGAATCGATGTGACCTTCCAAACCTCCGACCTGGCCAAGCTGGCGTTGATTATGTATACAGCCCGGCAATTGGCTCGGAAGCAGCATATGGTGGGGCGTTTCCGCGAAGGCTTCCTGCCCACGGTATTGCCTATTGTGGTCACCTGCCTGCTGATTGCCCCGGCAGACCTCAGTACCGCTGCATTGCTGTTTCTGACCTGTTTTACCCTCATGTTCATCGGCCGCATGGGCATGCGGTATCTCGCGGCTTTGATGGGAACAGCCGGTGCTGCTGCAGTGGTGCTCGGCCTGTTCATATACCTCATGCCGCCCAACAGCCTGCCCGGGCGTATGGGTACCTGGAAAGCGCGCATTGAGACCTTCCGAAGCGGAGACGCCGGTGAATCGTATCAGACCGAACAGTCCAAAATTGCGATCGCCGAAGGCGGATTGCTCGGGCGCGGTCCGGGCGCCAGCCATCAGCGCAATTACCTGCCCCACCCGTATTCGGATTTCATCTATGCCATCATCGTGGAGGAGTACGGCGTTCTGGGCGGTGGAGTTGTTGTGCTGCTGTACCTGGCCTTCTTTTTCCGCTGCCTGCGTATCGTCTCCCGAAGTCCCAGCCCCTTTGGCGCCCTGCTGGCCGTTGGGCTTGGCCTTGCCCTGACCATGCAAGCCTTTGTGAACATGGCCGTGACGGTGGATATCCTGCCGGTCACGGGCCTGACCTTGCCCCTGGTATCCATGGGCGGAACCTCGCTGTGGTTCACCAGCATAGCCGTGGGCATCATTCTGGCCGTCAGCCGGGATCTGGGCATGGACGCGCAGACCGAGTTCGCCGAAGGCGTGGAAGGCGGATTGCCTGCCGGCGAAGGCCTGGGCAAGGCCCTGCTCAAAGACCTGGGTGGCAACCCCAATACCAAGCCTGCGTGAGCCATTCGCAGACCATAGCAAACGCAAAAAATGACGCATCCTTCCGGGTGATCGTCAGCGGTGGCGGTTCAGGGGG
>JAUIHG010000076.1 GCA_030432405.1 Bacteroidia bacterium
CCGGTGCATGGGTGGAATTGTTCGCGCCTCCGGCGAACAGCAGGGAACTGCTCTGCAGCAGGAGAAACAGGAAGCTTAGCGGGAAAAGAAGTTTGCGTTGCATAAGAGGGATTGGTCTTGGAAGGGTTTGGTTGAGCGGTTGTCGGCCGGGCGGTCAAAAGCAACCGCTGAACGGGATCCGGGGTCCATTGCAGGGTGAAAGTTACGGGCAGCATGCCTGCCTTCCGGTCTGCATCCGGCACCAGTGGCGCATTTTAACCGCCCCTAACAGTTTGCCGAATCCGGTACATCCGGGGACGGCACTAGCGCGGGTTATTCGGAGCGCCAACCGGTATATACCAAGACCATGCCGGAATGCCGTCGCGGTAACGCCCATCCATGCCGGCGTCCTGCAGGGCAGCGGGGATGGTCATCTCTTTGGGACCCTGTCCGGGGGTGCCCTGCAGCGGCAAGACATGCTGGCCATAGCGCAGCACGCGGTGCGTGTAGCCATAATGCTGCCAACGGATCCAACGGGTTTCCAGGGCTATATCCAACTGTTTTTGGTGGAGCACCAGTATGCCCACCAACAGGAAGGTGGACCAAAGCTGTCCCCGCTGCCGAAACCAACCCTGCGCCAAAGCCAGCGTCCAGGCCATGCCCAGCAGCATAAGTCCGGCGGGCAAGGCGCGCTGCACCCACGTGCCAAGCTGGTTCATGCGCAAATTGGCCCAAAGCCAGCCGCTGACCAGGTGGTGGAGGACATCGCCGAGCAGGGGGCCAATCCAGGGTGTCTCGCCGAAGGCGAGCAACAAGGCCGTGCCGGGAATGGCGATGGTGGCCATGGGGATGGCCACGAGGTTGCCAAGCAGAAACCAGGGTGGGAATCGGCCAAAATGGTGCCAGGCCAGCGCCCAGGTTCCCGCCTGTGCGGCAATCGAGACCGAAAACAGGTTGGCCAGGGATGCACCCAACCGGCCGCTGAGGCGCAAACGCTGCCGCAAAGGAGCATGGCAAAGCAGGATGCCGGCCACGGCCGCAAAAGAAAGCTGCGCCCCCAGCGCGCTCGGGGTCCAGGGCTGCCAGAGCATCATGGTCCATAGGGCACAATACCAGGCATTCCAGGCCGAGCCCTGTCGGCCGAACACCGCCGCAGCACGCCAAAAACTGAAAAACACAGCGGCCCTCAATACGGAAGGGGATGCCCCGGTAAGCAAGGCATAGGCCCAAATGCCGGCCAGCAGGAGTATAGCCTGAAGGACCCTGGCATGTGCCGGCCAAAGGGATCCTTCGGGGCTGCCCTGTCTGGAGCTATGTTGTACGGTCCTTTGCCGCTTTCGCCAGCCGGCGGATAATATGGAGAGCTTACGCAGAACCTGACCAAGAGCCTGCAACAGCTTTTCCAGCCATAAGGCCAACAAGCCCACGTGCAGTCCGGAAACTGCCAGTACGTGCATGGTGCCCGTTTCCGAAAACACCGCTTTGGTATCGCGGTCGAGCCCCGCTTTCCAGCCCAGGGCCATGGCTGCTAATACAGCAGCCTGCGGGGTGCTTTCTTCCGGGCCGATGGAGGCTTGTGCCACTGCGCCAGGATAAGAGGCCCCGACCTCCAAAACCGCACTAGGCTGTGTTGGCATCCGGCTTTCCCGGCGCCGCTGGGCGGCATTGGCCATCGTCCGAAAACAGCGCTCCACCGCCCATTGCCGGTGGCGTTGCAAGGCCTGCAAGGTTTGCCAACGCCAACGAACGGCACGCGTGGTCACGGCCATCCGATGCCCATCGGTCGTGGCAGGAGCCAGCATCCATAGATCTTTGTCAAACCGGGTCTGGCCCACCAGGCCCATGCTGGCATACCAGCCCACCATGTCAAAGTCCCAGCTGCCCTGCGGCGGGCGGGCAACCTGAGGCTCCAAATGGGATACAAAGGCATCGCCCAAACGCGGCACCATGCCTGCCGCCGGCCAATAGCCCATCACGCGCCGGGATGGTTGGTATTCCACCTCCGGCGAACCGCACAGCAGCACCGGACTGCGCCATTGCCGTGTACCATGGGGTACAGGCGTTTGGAGCACCCGGATCCTGTACCAACCATCATCAGGCAGGCCTGCTTGCGGCAGGATGGCGCTGGAATGGAGCCGTATGCCTGCCAACACAGCAAAGGCCAACACCAGCAGCAGGGTATGTGCGCGCGCCAGGGCCGGTCCCGGCACGCCATGAAGGCTTCGGATAAAGGTCTTGCGGCCGCCGCTGAGCTTTTGCGCCATGGCGACACGGCCCAGGACCAGCAGCAGGACCATGTACGGGCACCAGGCACGTGTCCAGACTGGGGAATCCGGCCACCACATACAACACAGGTGACCACCGAGCCAGGCCAGGGCTGGCAACAACATGGGATGGCGTACGCCCATGCCGGCAAAATGCCGCGTTAAGTCCCGGCATGGCAACCGATGTGCTCCCGCAGCGCTGGCATGTGGATATTGCTGCAGGATGCCCGATAAAAAAACCGGGCCACTCCAAAAGGAGCGGCCCGGTCGAATGCTTCAGCAGGACACGCCTGCGTGTAGGAATGGACTTAGCGGCTGATGGATACCGAACGTGTGCTAACGCCAGCTTCACTGGTCACTTTGACCAGGTAGGTGCCGTTGGACATGTTGGAGAGGTCCAGCTGCATGGTACCGTTGAAAACGGTGGCCGGCGTCATGGTTTCGCCGAGCAGGTTGAAGACTTCAACGGTCAGGTTGCTGTAACCTTCTGCGGTAATGTTCACCACACCGTTGCTCGGGTTGGGGAACAGTTCAAGAGCAGCATCCAGGGCGGGATCACCAATGCCGTTGACGATGTTGGTGACTTCCACATCGTCGCAGAAAGTATCGTCAGTAGCCGGGGTGCCGTCGTTTTTGGCGGTCAGGCATACGTTGTAGGTACCCACCGTTGTATAGGTGTGCGTCGGGTTGGTCAGGCTCGACAAAGCCGTGCCGTCGCCAAAGTCCCATACGTAGGTGTCGGCATCCGCAGACAGGTTGGTGAAGGAGACGATGTTGTCCGGTGTTCCGGAGAAGCTGAAGTCGGCCGTTGCCGGGGGCGAGGCCAATCCGAAGTCCCCATCATCAAAACCAGCGCCGCCGATGTAGAAGAACTGTACCGGGCTGCCGGCATCGGAAGCGTCCGGCTGGCAGAATACCGTAGCGTATTGGAAATCGTGCTCGCTGCCGGATTCGATTACCGTCGGTGCCGTGGTCGGCCAGAAGATGGTGTTGTCCACTGCCGTACCTGCTGTCGGGATGCGGATGAAGGTGTATTCATCGTCATCCGTATCGTAACCGCGGATGTAGAGGTTGGGCAGATCGTTGGTCAGCAACAGCTCCGGATCGGTGTGCGACCAGGAGAAGAAAATCTTGCTTCCGTCGATCGAACGCGCCACCTGGGGCTGAACCGTAACGGCCACGGGGGTGCTGCCGGCAAGCGGAATTTCACCATCCGATACCTCGATGGAGTCTACACGGTTGGCCACCCAGTCGGTGCCGTCGGTGGTGTAGAGGTGGAAAAGGCCATTGAAAGAACCGTCGCCGCCTGCGGGAATCGAAGTGAAAAACGCCGAGTCGGCTGCACCCGAAAAGCGCGGAGCGATTTCATTGAACATGTGCAGCGTACCGTTGTCGTCCACGGTGATGTCGTAGTCCGCGAAGTAGGGCAGGTTCGGTGGGCCGAGCGGGGCGATGTGCGTGGCAATGGAGGGCAGCGCCGCAAAATCGTAGTCCGGCAGGGCATTCCAGGTATCGCCACCATCCGTGGTTTTGTAAACCAGCGGCGCAGGACCGTTCACCGGAGCGGTGACGGTGGAACCCATGATGGTGATGTAGCCGGTCATGCCATCGGGGCTGAATTCCAGGTTGTGGGCAGAACCCGTGGCGCAGTTCTCCAATCCGGCAGTCGTGAAGTAATCGGCCACACGGAAGTTCGGGGAGATGGTATCCATGGGCGCCCAATCGATGGCGTTGGTGCCGGTGTTGAAGATGCCTTTGTAGACGATGAAGGCGTTGTAATCCCGCGCGGGGTCGCTGGCGTCGTCATCGAGGAACTTGGGCAACAGGTACCACATGCTGCCGTCGGCGTTCTGCGTCAGGCCGTAGGGGAAATAGTCGTCCCCATATGTGTACACGTAATTCTCGTCCACATTGGCACCGTCTGGAATGCGGGCGCTGACCTGGAAGTGGTAGCCCCAACCGGCAGCGCTCATCAACAAGGACGGCCCAACACCCACCATGTAGGCGTTGTTGGGGTCGGTGTTGCCAAGCGGGTTGTAGATGGCGCCGCTGGGATAGCGGTTGCCGCCGTTCATGGTCTCCGAACCGGCGTTGTAGTTGGGAGACAAAGCAACGTTGATGTCGGGCCAGCTATCGCCGCCGTCCGTGGAGACATCAAAAGACAATCCACCGGATCCACCAGTGGTTCCGTTGTTGTGGCGGTGCAGGAAGGTCACCGTATTGATGTCCGGGTTGTAGTCCACCTGGTTCTGACCCGTGGTCAGGATGGTAAAGGCGTTGTAAGCCGTTCCGATCATGGAAAAGCTGATGGCGCCACTGCTGCGTACGTCGGACGCAATCGGTTCCGGCAGGTTTTTGATGAAATGGTTGTCGGTCAGATCAACCTCATGGTAGGGGGATTGATCGTGCTGGTGTGCCTGAACGGCGACCTGGGCGTGCAACGCCGCGGTCCCCGAGGCCAGCAAAAGGCATAGGAAAAATTGCTTCATGGTTTGGCTCAGTTGTTGTACGTCGAAGAGGAATCGCAATGCTAGGAAACCCCCGGAATTCACGTGAAAATCACGAAGAACGTGGCCGCATGGGATGGGTCAGCATGCGACGTTTGAAATTAACGTTTCTTAACATACAGAACAACGTAAAACCCCAGGAAAGGCGGGGCTTTTTTACACGTCCATGACGTGCAAAAGCCGATGGGCCGGGCTTCACGCACCTGTAGCGTGCTGATAACCGCTTTTCGCCGGCAGGCGAAGGCGCCCCGAAAGCCTGCAAGCCGAGGCATTTGCACAGGTACGCAAACCGCGGACAGCACCGCCTGTCTGCTTTACTGACGGCCGGGAGGCGCTTGCAGGAACTTGAGGTCCGCCTCATCCAGCAGCTGGATAACGCTGGCTGCCAGGCTGTTCAACTGCTCAACGGTCTGCTGTTCCCCATCCGCTTCCGGATTGGCATAGCGTTGATTGATCACCTGTTTATCCCGTTCTCCGTCCGAGAGCCACAAGCGTTCGGAGGGCAGGTCCATGATGCGGTTGTCGCCGGTGGGGTAGCGCTCCTCCATGCTCCAGAAGTCGATCATATCCGCCTGGTCGAAAATCCCGTCCCAGGCACCTGCAGCCAATTGTCCCTTGTACAGCCCAAGGTGATCCACATTCTGGGTGCCCATGTAGCGCACCGTGCCATCGGCGTAGAGGATGGTGTGGTCGACCGGGCATTTTCCGAAGCACGGCGTACGGCGCAATTCCAGGATTTTCTGGTCGTCTGAAGGCCATTGCATACCGGACTGGTCGGTTGCCGGGTTGCTGATGGGCGTTTCGGACCCGTTTTCGCCTTCCGGCGAATCCACCGGACTGGGCTCGAGCACCGTCGCCTCTTCGGTGGCTTCGGATTGGGTTTTGCAGGACGGGGCAAGGCTTATGGGGATGAGCAACATGCCCAACAGAAACAGGGGAAAAGCCTTTGGGCGGCCGCCAGGCAGCAGCCAAAACAACAAACGGAGGGGGGAGGAAAGGCGCATCATGGGGGGTATACGGAGGTGTAAAAACTAGCGCTTTTTGGCAGCACCGCGGTTTTTGCCGCCGCTGGACTTGCCTTTGCCGCGGCCGCGCTGGGCTTGCTCCTGCGCTTTGGCATAGGCCTCCAAACGCTGTGCCCATTTGCTCTTTTTCTTGGGCTTGGCCTTGTTTTCCTGAATCTGCGCATGCAAGGCGTCCTCGTTGATGAGGAAGGTCTTGGTGCCCCACTGTTGGGCAAAGGTGATGACGTTGCTCAGGAAATAATAGTAGGTCAGGGCGCTGGAAAAGTTGTTGAAGATGAACAACATCATGATCGGGAACAGGTACTGCATGATCTGCATCTGCGCCCCGCCCTGGGCGGTCATCTGGCTGTTCATCCGGGCATAGGCAATGGAGGAAATGCCCGCCAGGAGGGTAAAACCACTGACGTGATCGCCGTAAAAGGGAATCTCAAAGGGCAACATGAACAGCACATCGTAGCTGCTCAGGTCCGTGGCCCACAAAAACGATTCCTGCCGCAACTCGATGGAGTTGGGGAAGAAGCGGTACATGGCAAAGAGGATGGGCATCTGCAGCACCATGGGCAAACAGCCCCCCAGTGGGCTGACTCCGGTTTGCTGGTACAGCTTCATCGTCTCCTGGCTCATCTTGGCCTGGTCGTCGCCGTACTTCTCGCGGATAGCGTCCATCTCCGGTTTGAGCACCCGCATCTTGGCCATGCTCAGGTAGGAGCGGTAGGTCAAGGGGCTGAGGGCCAGTTTGATGATCAGCGTAAGGATCAGGATGATGATGCCGTAATTGCTGAAGACCTTGCTGAGCTGGTGGAACAGCGGAATGATGACGTAGACGTTGCACCAGCGGATGATGCTGCGGCCCGCTGGCACGATGCTTTCCAGATCCAGGTCCAGCTTTTTGAGGCCACGGTAGTGGTTGGGTGCAAAGAGCATGCGCATTTCCACCGTGCCGTTGCCGCCTGCCGGCATTTCCACAAAAAGCCTGGAGCGGTAGCGCTTGGTATGCGTGGTGTCTTCGTCCGGGCGGTTGCTCACGCGGACTTCGCCTCCCCGGCGAAAACCGTCATCGGCAATGAGCGTGGCGTTGAAGAACTGGTCCACATAGCTGAGCCAGTTGATGCTCGAATTGAAATCGTCGTTGCCTTCGCGGCTGCGGAAATCGGTCTCGCCATCCATATAGCGGAAGCTGGCCTTGGCCACCTGCCGCTCGTATTTGAGGTTCCGTTCCTGGCGCCGCATGTTCAGATCCCAGGCCAGTTCGAGGTAGGGCTGATTGACTGGAATGACCGATCCAAAATCCGTAAACTCCAGATGATAGTCCACCGTGTAGGGTGTTTCGCCAAAACGGTAGACCTGGTCCATCGTCCGACCCTCGCCCACGTCAAAGCGGAAGCGCAACCCATTGGTTTCGCGGATGACCTCCGCATACAGGCTGTCCGTGCTGATGCGGCGGTTGCCCTCGTAGAAAAAGGAGTATTGGAACGATTGGTCCTCTTCCCGGAATAGGGTCAGTGTATCGCCTCGGAAATCCTCGTAAGGCAGCAGCTGCGCCTTGACGATCCGGCCGCCGCGGTTGCTGAAGGTCAGTTTGAGCTGCTCGTTGGCCAGCACGTGCTCGGCGCTTTCGCCTGCGGCGATGTCCGCAAAAAGGCCCAGGCGTTCGGCGCGTTTCTCCTCACGCGCAGCGGTTATGGTGGAATCGGGGTCTTCGCCGCGTTCAGCGGCGGCCTCCCGTTCCAGCATCAGGGCATTGGCGCGCGCGATGGAGTCCATCATGCGGGCATCTTCCACCCGGGCCAGCGAATCCATCCGCTGCTGTTCCTCCAGGGCGGCAGCCTGCTGTTGGCGGCTGCTCCACGTGAGGTATACGACCATCAGCACGCCCAATAGGACAAAACCGATGATGCTGTTGCGGTCCAGTTCCTGCAAAATCAAGGCTTTGCCGGCCCCCTGCGCATAAGGCCAAAAGCGGTCCGGCGGTTAAAAACGAGGGCCAAAGATAGCCTTTCCGGTTCCCTGATGCCGAAGCGGGCTTGGCCCTGGCCGGATCAGTTGGCCGAAGGGGCCGAGGCGGCCTCTGCCAGGGATTGTTTGTGCTGCAACGAAGCCTGCACAAAGCCCATGAACAGCGGTGCCGGGCTTTCCACCGTGGAATTGAATTCGGGGTGGAACTGCACCCCCACAAACCAGGGGTGGTCCTTGATTTCCACAATCTCCACCAGGTTTTGCTCGGGGTTGACGCCGCTGGCCATCATGCCGGCGGATTCAAAGTCCTTGAGGTAGGTGTTGTTGAATTCATACCGGTGCCGGTGGCGCTCTTCGATCCGCTGCCGGTTGTAAATCTGGTAGGCGCGGGAACGCTTGAAGATCTTGCAGGGATAGGCCCCCAGGCGCATGGTGCCGCCCATTTCTTCAATGTCCTTTTGCTCCGCCATCAGGCCGATGACCGGGAATTTGGTTTTGGGCGCCATTTCGGTGGAGTGGGCGCCTTTGAAGCCCAGCACATTGCGGGCAAATTCCACCACGGCGCATTGCATGCCCAGGCATATGCCAAAGAAGGGTATGCCGTTTTCACGCACGTGGCGGATGGCCACCAGCTTGCCGTCGATGCCGCGTTCGCCGAAACCCGGCGCCACCAAAACGCCGTGCAGGCCCTGGAGCTTTTTGGCCACGTTGTCCGCATCGAGCAATTCGGAATTGATGTGGACCAGGTCCACCGCGCATTCGTTGGCGGCACCCGCATGGATGAAGGCTTCCTGAATGGATTTGTAGGCGTCCTGCAGTTCGGTGTATTTGCCCACCAGGCCAATGCGCACTTCGTTGACCGGGTTCTTGAGCCGCGCCAGAAACCCCTTCCAGCCGCTGAGGTCGGGCTCTCCCGAGGAAGGCAGACGCAGTTTGGCCAGCACTATGCGGTCGATGTTCTCGCGCAGCATCTCGATGGGCACATCGTAGATGGAATCCGCATCCCGCGCTTCGATGACCGCGTTGATGTTTACGTTGCAGAAGCGCGCAATCTTGCGTCGGATGTCCTGGCCAAGAGGGTATTCGGTGCGGCAAACCAGGATGTCCGGCTGCACGCCCGCTTCCAGCAGCATTTTGACGGAGTGCTGCGTGGGTTTGGTTTTCAGTTCGCCGGCGGCGGCCAGATAGGGCACCAGCGTGAGGTGGATGACCAGGCAATCGTGTTTGCCCAGCTGCCAGCTGAGCTGGCGAATGCTTTCTATATAGGGAAGGGACTCGATGTCGCCCACCGTGCCTCCGATCTCGGTGATGATGATGTCGTAGTCCCCCGTTTCACCCAACAGCTGGATGCGGCGCTGGATCTCGTTGGTGATGTGGGGGATGACCTGAATGGTTTTGCCCAGATAGTCGCCGCGGCGCTCCTTGTCGATGACCGTTTGGTAGACCCGGCCTGTGGTGACGTTGTTGGCCTGGGAGGTGCGGACGTTGAGGAAGCGCTCGTAGTGGCCCAGATCGAGGTCCGTTTCGGCCCCGTCGTTGGTCACGTAACATTCCCCGTGCTCGTAAGGGTTGAGCGTGCCGGGGTCGATGTTGATGTAAGGGTCGAGCTTCTGTATGGTCACCCGATAACCCCGCGCCTGGAGCAATTTGGCGATCGAGGCGGCAAAAATGCCTTTACCGAGGGACGAGCTTACGCCACCCGTAACGAAGAGGTACTTGGCCATGGAGATGCGGCGGGGCAGGGGCGGTGCGGTGCCCTTCTAAGGCGCCCTTGCGTCCGTTACGGGGCATAAAGATAGGCCTTCCGGGCAAGGGCCTTCGCCGGAGGCGAAGACGGCTTATGCGCTCTGGGAACGCGGAAAAAATGCTTGTCAACATACTTTTTGTTCCTCCCGTTACACATTGATTGTCAGAATCATGTGTTGGTATGCCTGCGCAAAAATTTTCATGGATATCCGTATGCATTCGCCTATCTTGTGCGCGGGCAATGCCGCTGTTCAGGGCTTTTCGGGCGCGCGATTTCGGTGCGCTGCAGCCTTGCGGCCAAGGCATGATGCCCATCCATCCTGTCCTAACCGAACCGAACCCTTTTTCATGCACTGGAAATCCTTACCCATTGCTGCCCTGGTCCTGGGCCTAGGCCTGGCCACCGCGCCCAGCAGTACCCTGAACGCCCAATGTCCGGGTTGCGCCATTGACTTCAGCTGTTCCACCCTGGTGCCCGATGGCGGGCTTTGCCCGGATGTGATTCCGGCCGCTACCGTAGGTGCGGCCTACGACGAGGACATCACGTTCTACGTGCCCGAAAACGCGACCGACCCGAGCACGGGCATCGACGTGGAGGTGCAGAAGGTTACCATCACCGGCCTCAGCGGCTTGCCGCTGGGCATCGATTGGGAGTGCAACAGCCCAGGCTGTGTATACACCCCGCCGTCCAGCCCGCCGAACTCCCAATTCGGCTGTGTGAAACTCTGCGGCACGCCCCTCGGCGCACCCGGTGTGTACACCATTACCGTGGACGTGATTGCCGAAGTGATTGCGTTTGGCATCACGCTGACCCAACCACAGTCCTTTGAAGCCTCCATTGAGGTCCTGCCCGCCACGTCAGGCGCCACCACCTATACCGTCAGCGGTGATCCGAACTGCAACGACGAGTATGTGGCCAACTTTGCTGCACTGATCGACGGTACGCCCAACTTCACCACCTGGGATTGGGATTTTGGCAACGGCACCACGTCCACGCTGAAAAACCCGGCACCGGTGGTCTACACGCCAGGCACCTACAACGTAACCCTGGAAACCACCGTGTTTGACTACGTCATCACCGCCGTAAACCTGAACTCGATGAACGAGAACTGGTGCGGTGATGTGGAAGAGCCCAACCTCTTTGGCGTTTGCACGGCAAACCCGGACCCCTTCTTTGATGTCCGAGACGCCAGCTCCAACATCATCTACACCTCCAGCACCATCGACGACGTCCTGTCCGCCAGTTGGACGGGCCTGAACGTGGTCGTCCCGGCCAACTTCTCCATCGAATTCACCGACGAGGACGTGGTCAGCCAATGGGATGCCCTGGGCACCTTCAGCTTCAGCCTCACGGCACCGGGCACCTATTCCTTCTCCGGGGCAGGCGGCACCAGCGGCACCATCACCATCGGCACGCAGGTGCAGACGGTGTACCCCGACGGCGATGCCCTGGTGGCCTTCAGCAATCCCTTTGTGGGGCCCTTTGCCACCATCACCAACGCCACCACCGTCGGCGGCACCGATGGCGCCATCGACATCGATGTGACGGGCGGCAACCCGCCGTATACCTTCTTCTGGAGCAACGGCGCCATGACCGAAGACATCAGCGGCCTGACCGCCGGCGCCTATGACGTATTGATCGAAGACGCCGACGGGTGCACCATCAGCGACACCTTCACGGTGGGTGAGCCTGCCAATGTGCCTTGTGCACCTGCCCCGACGGGCCTGACCACCCTGCCTTTTGGCCCGACCGAGGTACTCTTGAGTTGGACCCCGCTGACCCAGCCCGTATTGGGCTATCAGGTCCAGGGCCGCCGCGTTGGCGATCTGGGCTGGGCCCGCCGCAAGACCACCACACCGTCGCTGTTTGCCTCCGGCCTGGATCCGGCCACCAACTACGAGTTCCGCGTTCGTGCCAAGTGCTCGGTGACCAGCAACATTTCCGACTGGTCGGCCACGGCCACCTTCACCACGCCCGCGTCCCGCGAAGGCATGCTCGAACTGCCCTTCCATGTGGAGCTGTATCCCAACCCGGCACAGGGCGCCACACAGCTGACCCTGAACCTGCCGGAAGCCCAAACCATCGACGTGCTGATCGTCGACGCCCTGGGCCGCACGGTCATGGCGCGCAGCGTCGAAGGCCAGCGCGGCAGCCAGACCCTGCCATTGGACCTCAGCGGTCTGGCCACGGGCATCTACACGGTCGCCTTGACCGGCGAACGCCAGCAGGAACAGCGCCGCTTGGTCGTGGAATAATCCCCGCGCCTATAGCATGTGCATAGGGCATGCAGTCTGCGGTTCTGCCGCAGCCACTGCCCCGACCAATCCGACGCCCCGGTTGCTCGTGCAGCCGGGGCGTTGCACGTTTCTGGAACTGATGCAAGCACCGCTTGAACCCGGGCCAGCGCGCCTGTGAAGCCGACTGCATATGTGCGGGCTACGGACACGTTGGAGCAACGCGTTTCAATGGCCTTCGGCCAATCGCCGCGCAGCTTCAAGGTCTTCGGGCGTATCCACGGTCACCCCGGCTTCCGTTTGGGGCAGCACGCGGATGCGCCAGCCGTCCTCGAGCCAACGCAACTGTTCCAGGCGTTCGGCCTGTTCCAACGGGCTGGGTGGGAGTTGGGCCAGGGCCGCCAATGCGCTTCGCCGGAAGGCGTACACCCCGATGTGCCGCCAGGGATGCAGGCCGCTGGCCTCAGCGCCAGGACGTGCACCGCAGGCATCGGGCGACCAACCGTGCGGGATGGGCTGACGGCTGAAATACAGCGCATTGTTGTGGCGGTCCAGGACCACCTTGGGGGTGTTCGGGTTGCGGAACGCGGCCGGATCGCGCAACGGCACGGCCAGCGTGGCCACCTGCACCGCCTGATCGGCGAAGGCCGCGTGCAATTGCCGCAGCGTATCGGGATCCAAAAACGGCTCGTCGCCCTGGACGTTGATCACCACCCCGTGGTCCGGCCAGTCCAGGGCGCGGGCCACTTCCGCGCAGCGGTCCGTACCGGAGGGACAGGCCGGGTCGGTCAGCATGGCCTCACCGCCAAAGTCCTGCACGGCCTTCAGGATGCGCGGATCGTCGGTGGCCACGATCAGGCGTTCCGGGGCGGCCTTTTGCGCCTGTTCCCAAACGCGCTGGATCATGGGCTTGCCGCCGATGTCGGCCAGGGGTTTTCCGGGCAGCCGGCTGGATGCCCAGCGCGCGGGAATGACGGCCAGCAATGGAGCCTGCTTGCGGCCCAAAGGGGTGGCCGATGTCGAAGCGGAACGGGCCATGGCGTCAGGCGGGCGTTTGGCGTTCGCGGACCAGGAGCTGTGTGCCGCGCCAGCCGACCACCGTCACGCGGGCGCCGGCGGGGGTATACCCGCCTTCGGTGAGGGCTTCGCGGGGCACGCGCTCCGGGTCCCCGTCCACCTGGATGCGCCCTGCCGGGCGAAGGTCGCTCAAGGCGGTGGCGCCCTGGCCCACCCAGTCGGGGTCGTCTTCGCCGGAGGCGGAAACCCGGTAGCCCCGGTTGGCTTGTTGGGCCTCCGACAGCACCAGGCGCTTGAGCAGGGGGCTATCGACGAGGCTGCCGAGGAAGGCAAAAATCAGGCCTGCTGCGCCGAACACGGCGAGCATGACGGTGAGCAGGGCCCGGACGATGGTGTCGGCCGGAACCCATTGGAAATCGAAGGCTCGGTTGGCCACCAGGCTGAGTACGAGGGAGCCGAGCATCAGGGTCAGACCTGCCACACCAGCCACCCCGAAGCCGGGAATGACAAAGAGCTCCAGCGCCAACAGCACCACGCCCACCAGGAACAGGGCAATCTCCCAACTGGCGGCCAGGCCGTCGAGGTACAACGGGGCAAAGTAGAGCGCCGCGGCGATGGCGGCGGCCATCAGCGGAAAGCCCACGCCTGGTGTCTGCAGTTCGGCGTAAATGCCAAAAAAGATCACCAGCATCAGGATGCCGCTGACCATGGGGTTGACCAAAAACTGCACCATCCTGTCCACGCCGGTGGGTTCGAAAGCCATGACCCTATAGTCCTCCAGCCCGGCTTGGGCCAGCGCATCCCGCCAATCCTCGGCCACGCCTTCGCAAAAGCCATTGGCGATGGCCTCCGAGGGGGTGAAAACCAGGGTTTTGCCGGCCTCGACCACGCCTTCCACTTCCAGGTCCTGGTCCACCATGGCCTCGGCGATGTCCGGGTTGCGGCCCTGGGCCTCGGCAATGGAGCGCATTTTGGCCCGCATGTAGGCCTGGTACTTGTCCGGCATGGCCGCACCGTCGGTGCCGCTGACCACCGTGGCAGCTCCAATCTGGCTGGAGGGGGCCATATAGATGGAGTCGCAGGAAATGGAGATCAGTGCCCCGGCCGAAGCCGCGTTGTTGGCGATGAAGACCAGCACGGGCATTTTGGCGTGCAGCAGGCGCTGGCTAATCGAATCGGCAATGTTGACCATGCCCCCGTAGGTGTCGAGCTGCACCAGCAGCACATCGGCCTGTGCTTCGTGGGCCTCGGACACGGCCCGTTGAACCGTTCGCCAGGCAGGCGGCATGATGTCGGCCACCAGTTCAAAGCGGTACACCAGCGGATTGTCCGGCCAGCGCATGCCCGTTGAATCCGCCCGGGCCTCGGTGGCATCGGGTCTTGCCGTGCTGTCCATCGGGGCGGACTGCGCCTGCGCGGGGACAGAAATCCACAGGCCGCATAGGACAATGCACACCAGCGCCGTGTGCAACGCGTTCTTTAGGTGCGCGGTCCTGGAATGTGGTGGAAGTACCTTCGGCATGGTCGTGGGACCAATATTACGCCAAGCTGCGGCCACGGCTGCCCCGCAGCACCCAATCCCGGCCCAATCCTCACCGATTTCCGTTCATGCCGTTTCCGATGCCCATCCGCCACTCCTCCTGTTTGACGATGTGCTTGCCGTTCATCGCCATGTTGCTTCCCGCCGTTGGCCCCGTGTTGCAGGCCCAGGTACCGGGAACCCACGGCGCTGCGGATGCGCGTTCGCGCGAAAGCGCCCAACAGCATGGAGGCGTTTGGCATGTCGTGCAGCCCGGCCAGACGGTTTACGGCATTTCAAAAGCCAACCAACTGCCCATTCAAGCCCTTTTGGACGCCAATCCGCAGTTGGAGGGCTATGCGCTGCGCATCGGCGACAGCTTGTGGTTGCCTGCCGCGCCGCAGGCCGGTGAAGCGGTGGAGGCTCCAAAAGCCCAGTCTACGGAAGTCCGTGCAGATGCTGTGCAGGCCCCCGCTGAAACGGCAGAAGCACCGCCAAGGTCTTCGCTGGCCGGCGAAAACACGACCACGGCCAATCGGGAAACGGCCGCAGCGGAGCACCCATCCGAAGGAACGCCCGGCTCAGGCACCGAGCCGCCTGTCCGGGCCGGCCGCTGGTACGTGCTCGGAGAAGGCGAAACCCTGTTTGCGCTGGCCGCCAACCTGAAAGTGCCCTTGTCCGAGCTGCTCGCCCTGAACCCGGGCCTGGACCACCGCAGGCTCAAAGCCGGACAGCAGATCCGCGTTCCGCTGGATGCGGAAGGGGCTGATGCACCATCGCTACCGCGCTCGGCCCAAGCCACACAGGCCGAACCGCATGCCGCTCCCCAACAGACCATGGAGGGGATTGCTTCCACAAAGCCCGCTGTGGCATTGGCCTACAATGGGGAAGCGGATACCGCCAGGGCAGCAGCAGCACCTGCACCCACGAGCAGGCCCGCAAGCACCGCGGAGCCTGCGCCATCCGTGCACACCGTCCGGCAGGGCGAAACCTGGTACGGCATTGCGCGTCAGCACGGTGTGGCGCTCGAAACCCTGCAAAAGGCCAATCCGGAGCACCGCGCGGGTTTGAAACCGGGCACTGCCTTGCGCCTGCCAACGGGTGGGCGGGCTGCGGACGCCTCATCGGCTTCGCCGAAAGGCGCCCGGCCCTATGCCGCCCCGGCTCCGTCTATTCCGGTCCATTGGCCGCGCGAACGCGGTTTGGCCACCTACCTGTCGGACAGCAGTCCGGCGTCTACGGAAGCCGAGGCCCTGGCCCTGCACAACGGTGCGCCGGTCGGCACCCGCATCACCGTGCGCAACTTGATGAACAACCGCAGTGTGGAAGCCCGCGTGGTGGGACCTCTGCCCAATACCGCAGCCCAGAACCGGACGGTGGTCACGCTTTCGCCGCAGGCGGCGAAGGCACTGGGCGCCCACGACCCGCGGGTACTGGTGGAAGTTGCCTGGCCCCCGGAAGGGGCTCCGAAGGCTTCCGGAGCCGGAGAAGGGCAGGAGCAAACCGGGCAGGACGGCGGACGCTAAGTCGGTGTACCGCGCTTCCTCCAGCAGACCGGCCTTCGCCGGAAGCGAAAACGGCGTCCAAAAGCCCCTGCTGCGGACCCGTCCCGGCAAGCGAAACCCGTACTTTCGCGCCATGATCCGCAACAACGTGCTGGAAACGATCGGCAATACGCCCCTCGTCCGCCTGAACCGCATCACCAAGGACATCAAGGCCACCGTCTGCGTCAAGGTGGAAACCACCAATCCGGGCAACTCCATCAAGGACCGCATGGCCCTAAAAATGATCGAGGACGCCGAGGCCGACGGC
>JAUIHG010000299.1 GCA_030432405.1 Bacteroidia bacterium
CAATTCAAAGGCTGCGGCCATGCGCTGTCCGGCGGCTACCGGATTGGGCCAGACTTCCATTGCACCAAGCGGTCCGGCCGCACCGTCCACCGTGCTCAGAAGCTCGGGTGTTTGCAAGCGGACATCCGTGTACAGGTGGTATTCGCCGGGTTCCAATTCCATGCTGGCCAGTACATCGGTCACATTGATGCTGTCTCCTGTGAAGTGGTCGTACCACCAACCGGTATGGGTGAAATTGGGCGTCATGGGCAGCTTTGCCACATTGGTGTTGGCCAACACGATGACGTTCATGCCGGGATCGTTGAGCTCAATGCGTTTGGTGAACCCGGAGACGGACGCCGAAAAATCTGTAGTCCGGAAGACGGGGTACGTGGTTTTCAGGCGGATCAGTTCGGCATAGATCTGGAACAGGCGGCGGCGGCTGGGGTCCTCGTAATAGTCCCAACGCACCGGTTTGTTGCCTACCCGGCCGTTGTAGTCAATGGAGTAGTCGTAGCCCACCTCCCCGAATTGCCAGAGCATCTTGGGTCCTGGAAGGGGGAAAAACAGGCAGGCGGCCATTTCGCCGCGGAAGCGGGCGGTTTCAAAATTGCGCACATTGTAGTCCGGAGCCTGGCTGGTGTTGCCAAAGTTCAAGGCATCGTACATCAGACGCTCCTCGTCGTGGCTTTCCATATAGCTCACCACGTGGGGATCGTCGTAATCCCGGAAGGTATAGACGCCCCAACTCAGGTTGTTGCCGAATCCCTTGACAAGGTTGCGGTAATCGTGGTTGATGTTGCCCCACAACAACATGCCGTAGTTGGCCAACTCCTTTTCCTCGGAGTTGTCGGCAAAGTGTTCCAGAATCAGGTAAGCATCCGGATCCACGCTCCAGATCTCGTCGGCATAGTCCTCCCAAATGGCTACGCGGCTGGCGTCGTAAGCGCCCCAGGCGCCCACATCCCCAAGGGTGTTGTTCTGGGTAAATCCTTTCGAGAGGTCCATGCGGTAGCCGTCAACACGGTACTCCTCGAGCCAGTAGCGCATCATGTCCTTGGAATACTTGCGGGTGGCCGGGCTTTCGTGGTTGTAGTCAAAACCCACGTTGAAGTCGTGTTTGGCCACCTGGTTGAACCAGGGGCTGTTCGCCGCAGGCGAAGACCCGTCCCAATACATGCGCACCATCGGGCTTTGTCCGAACGCGTGGTTGAGCACCATGTCCAGGATCACGGCAATGCCGTTGGCGTGGCAGCTGTCGATGAAGGCCTTGAAGGTGTTCGGCGTACCGTAATACTTGTCCAGAGCGCCGTGGAAGGAGGGGTTGTAGCCCCAGCTTTCGTTGCCTTCAAACTCGTTGACCGGCATGAGCTCAATGGCGTTGATGCCCAGCCGCTTGAGGTAATCTAGCGTGTCGATGATGGTTTGGTAATTGCGTGCCGCACTGAAGTCGCGCACAAGCAACTCGTAGATCACAAGGTCTTCAATATCCGGCCGAACGTAACCGGTGGTGTTCCAGGTGTACGGTTCCGGCACCGTCCGTAGCAGGGACACATAACCATTGCCCGCCTCCGGATACTCCGGAATGTCCGGGAAGGTGGTCTCGGGGATGAAAGGGTCATTGGAAGGATCCAACACCAGTTCGGCCATATAGTCGGCCAGCTGCAGGCTTCCGTCGATGAGGTACTGGTAGGCATAAAAGCGGTCCGGGTCCAGTCCGGTGACGGTCACCCACCAGGTTTCGCCATC
The DNA here is from genome assembly GCA_030432405.1 of Bacteroidia bacterium. Classification (GTDB taxonomy): domain Bacteria; phylum Bacteroidota; class Bacteroidia; order Chitinophagales; family BACL12; genus WGOA01. Next base: position 1,729 of record JAUIHG010000299.1, read on the forward strand.
CGGATCCCGGTTCATGTAGCCGTCCGTGCCCAGACGCCAGTCGTTCCAATCGCCGAGCACAAAAACGTAGTCCTTTTCCGGAGCGTACAGCACCAGCGTGACGGTGCTGTCGTTGACCACATTGATGCCGTGGTCCACACCGGCCGGCAGGCTGGCCACATTGACGGGCGGCCGGACAAAGTACTCCTTGCGGGTTTCGACTTCGCCGGAGGCGTTCCTGGCCACGGCCCGCAATTCATGAAGGCCCGCGCCTGACGGCGAAATGCTGGTGGAGGCATCCGTCAGGTCGGTGGCTATTTGCTCCACGCCGTTGTCGTACAGGAAGATGGAGTCGGACAGCAGGCCGGCAATGCGGGCGTCGAGGTTAACTCCGGGTTCGAGCACGGTCAGCGCATCGGTGGGCTCGACGATGGCCACGCTGAGGACGTTCTGGAAAACCGGCGTGTAGATGTCCGACCCGTCGGCCGAGCGGCCCACAATGCTCCCGTCTTCGCTGCGGAAAACAAAGGCCATGTCCAGGATGAGCTCCGCGGTGGGCACGCCATAGAAGGTCTCGGGCACAAACGTGATGCTGTACAGGCCTCCACCAAGGCTGGTCATTTCCACATCCGCATCGGCGGTGCCCCATACGCCCTGGACGTATTTCCAGTCCGCGGGTCCCGTGGAGGCCTCTGTAATCACCCCCGTATGCGCGTACACGGTGCCGCTGTATCCGGCCAGGGCTGCATTGCCCTGGGTGGCGTCAAAGTAGACCGTCACGTTGTCGCTGCGTGTGGGCAGCACGGGATCGGTATAGATCAGTTGGGCCTGCACCGCAGCAGCGGTGCCGAAGAGCACGAGCAGGCAGAAAGCACGCAGTACGCGGAGCGGGGAGTCCGGCGTCCGGGATGTTCGTGCCTGAATGGGGAAGGGGGGCGTAACGTTGAGCATGGCGGTGGAGCGTAGGGTCAATGCGGTGCGTTTGTAGCGGTGTGTTTGGGGCGCCTCCGGCGAATGCCGGTACAAAGCGGATCGGTCCTTATGAGCGGTACACGCATTTTTGGAAAGTTAAGGCGTGCACCCGTTGTTCGCCCGGCAAGCAGACAAGCCTGAAGGAGACTGCATGCAGGGGCCCAATGCCTTATCGGATCAAGTTAGTGTAAACAATACACAAAGCTACGGCAGGGCGGCCAAAGCCAGCCGCTACAACCCGGTGAAGTACAAGCACAAAGCCA
>JAUIHG010000300.1 GCA_030432405.1 Bacteroidia bacterium
GTTCGGTGATGATGCGGTCCATGCCCAGAATGCCCATGCCTTCAATGAGCTTGTTGGTGTTCTGGAACACCCGTTCCGATTCGTGGATTACGGGCATAAGGCGCTCCTGTTCGTCGATGACCAACAGCGCGGAGGAATGCGGGCGGAGCAGGCCGAGGGAAGGTCGTGCGTGCATAAACGGTGTTCGCCGGAGGCGAAAGGTTGGACCGCAATGGTGACCAGCTGGCAACCGGGCTTACATGCTGATGGAGCCCTTGCGGAATTCGGTTTTGCCGATGATGGCGTTTAAAAGATACGGATGGCCTTCGCGCGCTGCGCGCTGCGCTTGCGGCACTGCCGCCATGAACTGTTCCAGGGAATCCACGCGGCTGCCGGCACCGCCATAGCCCTGCGCCACGCGGTCGTAGTCGCTGTGGGAAAGCATCACGGCCACGTCGTCCTGCAGGATCTCCACCTGGTCGCGCGCAATCTGTGCCCAGCAGGCGTCGTTGCCCACCAGGCCGATGACCGGCAGGCCGTGCCGGGCAAAGGTGTCGAACTCGGCCAGGCTGTAGGCGCTCGAGCCGTCGCCCCAGATGATCCAGACTTCGGCATCGGGCCGGACGCATTTCGCCCCCAGGGCGAAACCCCCACCCACGCCCAAGGTGCCAAATGCCCCGGGATCCAGCCAGGTCAGGGGACCGCGCGCATGCAGGGTGTAGGCGGCCGTGCCCACAAAGTCCCCGCCGTCGGCCACCAGGATGCTGTTCTCCGGCAGCATGGGATTGAGTTCGCGAAACAGACGCACGGGATTGATGCCGCGGGTGCCGCTCTCGGCGGACACAAGATCGGCTTGTTCGGCCTGGCTGTCGATGTTGGCCTCGCGGGTTTGGTCTCGGGCGCGAAGCTGCTCCAGCCAGCCGGTCCAGGCCGCGCGCACGGGCTGATCGGCCGGACGCTCGGGCGCGGCCGCGGCCAGCGCGCGCAGGAAATCGCCCGGGTCGCCAAGCACGCCGATGTCGGGCCTGCGGTTCAGGTTGAGGTCCTGGCGGCTGCGGTTGATGCCGATGAGTTTGGCGCTGCGGCGCACGTGGTTGCCGTAGTCCAGGCGAAAATCGCTGGGCACCCCGGCCAGGACCACCACATCGGCCTCCTTGAGCGCGTTGCGGCGCTTGTGGCGCAGCAGCAGCGGGTCCGCCGCGCCCAACAGGCCCCGGGCCATGCCGCTGAGGTAGGCGGGGATGCCCAGCCTGCGCAAGGCCTTCGCCAGGCCTTCGGCCGAAGGCGCATCCAACAGGCATTGGCTGCCCACCAGGATGAGCGGCCGTTCGGCGCCTTTCAGGGCTCTTTGGACGCGCTGCAATTCGGAGCCGGTATGTCCGGGATAGGGCACCGTGCCGACGTCCGTGGCGGGTTGCACGGCATCCGAGCCACTGAACATGCGGTCCAGGTGCCAGTTCAGGTAGCGCTTGAGCAGCTTCTGCCCGATGGTCTTGGGGTTCTTGCCGGCCGCGTCGCCATACCACTCCCGGACCAGGGCCTGCGGATACAGCACATCGATGGGGCATTCCAGAAACACGGGGCCAGGCACGCCACTGCGCGCCTGGCGAAAGGCTTCGGCCACCAGGCCGGGAATCTGCTTGATGCGTTTGACGCTGCCCATCCACTTGACCAGCGGTTGCATAAGCGCCATCTGATCGATGTCCTGCAAAGCGCCGCGTCCTTTGAGCACGGTCGGTGCGGAACCGCCCAACAGCACCAGCGGGCTCTGCGCCATGGCCGCGTTTTTGACCGCAGTAATGGTATTGGTCAGTCCGGGACCGGCCGTGACCGCCGCCACGCCGGGCACACCCGTCAGGCGCGCCACCGCATCGGCGGCAAAGACCGCGTTCGCCTCATGGCGAACATCCACCACCCGCACCCCGTTGGCCTTGAAGCCGCTGAGGATGGGGGAGATGTGCCCTCCGCATAGCGTGAAGGCAAAGCGCACCCCCTGGGCGGCGATGGACCGGGCGATCAGTTGGCCGCCGTCCATGGGTCTGGTTCTGCAATGCGCATGAAAAGATGGGCCGGTCCAGGCTCAAGCACACCAATATGCCTGCGCGCATGGACGCGGCTGATGAAACTACAACAGTGCGTCTACATGTCCTGAAAGCGCGTAAGTTGGCGGCATGGAACCCCATCAGCATCCTGCCGAGCCCCAGGTTGACCCGCAATTGGCCTACGCCGAGGCGCTGGCCCAACTCAACCCGCAACAGCGCGAAGCCGTGGACCGCATGGAAGGACCGGTGATGGTGATTGCCGGACCGGGAACGGGCAAAACGCAGATTCTGGCCTCCCGCATCGGGCGCATTCTGGAACAAACGGACACCCAGCCGGAAAACATCCTGTGCCTCACCTTCACCGAAGCCGGTGTGGTGGCCATGCGGCAACGCCTGCAGCGCTTTATCGGTGCGGCGGCACACCGGGTGGGGATTTACACCTTCCACGGATTTTGCAACCTGGTCATCCAGGAAAACCCGGATCATTTCGGCTTTCGGGAGGCGATTTCCGAGCTGGATGCGCGGCTGCAGGTGGAAGGCCTGCTGGACGCGATGGACAAAGGGAATCCGCTTCGCCGAAGAGGCAGCAGTTTCCGGTCCACCTATTTTGAGGTGCCGCGCCTGTTGAAGCTCTACAACATCCTGAACCTGGAGGGATTGTCCGTGGAGGAGGTTGAACGCGCCATAGATGCGCATTTGGAAACGCAAAAAGAAAACCCGGATTTCTATTACAAGCGGGCATCCAAAAACTACAAAAAAGGCGACTTCAAGGAAAAGGATTACCAAAAGCTGGTGGACCAGATGGAAACCCTCCGCGCTGCCAATTGGTTTGCAGCGCGGTATGGTCTGGAAGGCACCCTTATCGACGTCGAGCAGAACCAAGCCGTGCCCGCGCATCGGCT
>JAUIHG010000077.1 GCA_030432405.1 Bacteroidia bacterium
CTGGAGCTCTGCCAGCCGTCGGTGGTGCGGTACAGGCCCGTGGTGGTGGCCGCCATCTGGGTATAGGGATCGCCGGGTACGGCGATCAGCTTGTAACCGGCTTCCCGGTCCGGCTGGTCCCAGGCCACGCTGGTGGTTTGCCAGGTCCGGCCCGAATCCGGGCTTATCAGAATGCCCACACCGGGTTTAACGAGGCTCAAGCCCGCTGCACCACCGCTGCGGCCGAAGCCGTCGCCGGTGAGCAACCACAACGTGTCCGAACGACCGGGAATGCCCACGAGGTCGGAGAGGGCCATGACGGGCATATCGTCGTTGACCGGTTGCCAGGGGTATTCGCCGGGCACGGCGGGAATGCCGGCGCTGAGCGTCCGCCAAAGCCCGCCACCCGCGGAAACGGCGTACCAGACGTTGGCGCTTTCAAAGTACACGCTGTTGACCCGGCCGATGCCAAACAGGCCATTGTAGCCGTCCGGATCCAGGTAGTCGTCGTTTTTGTCGCCAAAGGGTCCGAGGGGTTTCCAGTCGCCCTGCAATTGGGCCGGATAGCCCAGCACGCGGTATTGCTCGTAGGCATCCCAATTGGCCTTGGCGTAGTTGAAAACCTGCCCCTGATCGTCGAGGTGCCAGAGCTGGTCGTGCAGCAAACGCCGGTAGCGTTTGTGCGCGCCGCGGACCGGCGTGCCGGCAAACTCGGCTTCAAAGGCCTTTTCTACCTGTTCCACCGGAACGGGTTTGTGAACCGTGGAGGAACTGCTGGTTTGGGCAAGGCTTTCGCCTGCGGCGAAAACCAACATCAACATGGCCAACCCAATTCGGGTGCGTATCGTTTTGTACATAGCGGCAATTCAGAAGAACCCTTAAGAACCGGAAATCATATGAAGGACCAAAACCGAAGCCGTTGATTTCATGGTTTTGGATGAGCACGCCCAAGCTTCAAGCTAGTTTCGCGGTGCGCCACCGATGCCATGAACCGTTCTGCGTCCAGCCCTTCCGACCGCCAGGGGCAAAGCCCTACGAGCACCTTCCTCGAGTGCCCGGTTTCCGCCTTCGGCCGAAGGCCAGCCGAGACGGCCCGTTGGCATTGCCGCATCAGCGGTGAAGGCCCCGCTGTGCTGTTGGCCATGCACGGTTTCAGCCAATCGGCTTCCTGGTTTAACCACCTGGCCGAGCCCTTGCGTGGCGTGGCCGAACTGTGGTCGGTGGACCTGCCCGCGCACGGCCTGACCGAATGGCCCTGCAGCGTGGACCGCCCCCGGCGTTGCCGACCGCAGGATATGGTTGCGCTGCTGGATGCAGTGCGGGAAGCGTCCGGAAAGCCCGTTGAGGTGCTCGGCTTCAGCATGGGCGGGCGCTATGCGGCAGCGCTTGCGGCGGCCGCACCGGAACGCATCCGACACCTGCATTTGGCCGCGCCGGAGAGCCTGCAACCCAACCGGGGACAACAGTTCGGTACGCGCACCTGGTTGGGCCGCTGGCTGTTGCGGCGGCAGATCGAGCATCCTGGTGTGTTCCTGCGTCCGACCGATTGGTTGCAAAAGCGCGGCCTGCTCAAGGCCAAAATGGCCGACTTTTTCCGCGCCAACCTGGCCAGCCGCGCCTTGCGCGAACAGCTTCACCTGACCTGGAACGCCATGCGCGGCCTTCCGGCCGATCCACCCGCCCTGGCCCGGGCAGCCAACAGCGCCGAATTGCCGGTGAGCCTGTACCTGGGCCGACGCGACATGCTCGTGTCCCTGCCTGCGGCCCGCCGCTTTGCTGCCGCGCTGGACAACGGCTGCCTGAGCGTGGTCGAGCAGGGGCACTTCGTGCCCATGATGCCGGGCTTCGGGAAGCTGCTGGCGGAGGCGTGCACACAGGGTGATCGGCCTTAAGCAGGGATGCCCGACAGGGCATGTTATGACATATTGCCTAAAACACATTTAAAAAGCCCCCCATAAATGGTGATCTTGTAGAATCGGCAGTATCCGCCGTACGGGGCATTGGATGGGTTGTTAGGGTTCAGTGCGCTGTTCATTGCATTTGGAGGAGAAATGACACAACACATGCGCCTCTCGGCGATGGCTTTGCTGCTGTCGCTGACCACGAGCCTTTGCGCTCAAATCAACGTGTTCAGTTCGGCAGACAGCGGTCCCGGATCCCTGCGCCAGGCGGTGGCTGCAAGCACACCCGGAGATACCATCCGATTCGACGCAGCCCTTTCCGGGGCCAGCATCAACCTGAGCGGCTCTGCGTTGGTGGTCTCGCACGACTTGTGGATCGATGCCAGCGCCCTTTCGAGCATCGATATCAAAAACGCAGCCACCAACCGGCGGGTCTTTCTGGTCCTGGATGGGGAAGTCCGGTTTACGGGGCTGAGTTTTCGGGACAACACCCTCTACCCGGATACAAATACGGCTTTGCCCGGTGGGTGTGTCTTGGGTATCGGACCATTGGCCAGCGTCAAGCTGGAAACATGCCGCTTCGAAAACAACTTCACGGGACGCTACGACGGTGACACTTCGCGTGGCGGGACCATTTACAGTTTCGGAAGGCTTGAAATCGAACAGTGCATTTTCGAGAACAATGCCATGGACAACCCGTTGCAAGCGGCTGAAGGTGGCGTCATCTATTCAGAAGGGCCATTGTTTGTTCGGGATTCCAAATTCGAATTGAATACAATTTTTACCGATGGCCTTGCATCCACAGCACGTGGTGGTGCCATCGCATCGCGCGCCACGGACAGCCTGCTGCTTGAGCGGAGTGTCTTCTTGACAAACAGCCTTCTCACGTTTGGCAGTCGAGGAGAAGGAGGGGCTGTTTTTTCGGAAGGTCCTGTATACGTCAACGCATGCTCCTTCGTCAACAACACCATTGAATCCACTTTCAATTCCTTCGGGGGGGGCATTTATGCAGACAACACCGCTGCGATTGATCGCTCTACGTTTTCCGGAAACCGGGTTGAATCCGTTGTGGCCGCCCAGGGCGGCGGGATTTGTGTGGTGGGCAACCTGAATTTGCGCCGGTCAACACTGGTCCTCAATGTCGCCGATGGCGAAGGCGATTCTTCCACGGACGGCGGTGGTGCCATATGCTATGGCATGTTCACCTTTTCCGGGAACCTTTTTGCGGACAACGCAGGCCTTTTTGGCCCCAACATCGGGTTTGGCAGCGGCAATCGGGTTTCTAACGGCTACAACCTCCTTTCTTCAACGGGGGACTGGCCGTATTCGCCCGGTACGGGCGACGTCATCGATGTGCCCGGTGCGTACGCCCCGCTGGACACCATAAATGGCTTGCTGGTCCATCCCCTGCTGCCCTGCAGTCCGGCCCAGGATGCAGGCAATCCGGCTGATTTCACGGCAGATCAGGTGGGGCAAACCCCGCTCGGAACCGTGCGGGATATCGGCGCCTTCGAAAGCAATGAAGTGTTTGTGAATCCGCTGGTTGTGGTTTCTACTGGCGATGCCGGATGCGGCTCTTTGCGCTTTGCCATCGGTGTCGCCCAGGACGGCGATGTGATCACCTTTGATCCTGCGCTGAACGGGGATACGATCCGCATTGACGGAGGTGCCATCACGGTTCAAAAGAACATCACCATTCAGGGACCGGGCGCCGATCAACTGGCCTTAAAAAGCTCCAATGGCGCCTTGTACATCAGCGACAGCACGCGCGTCCGCATCCGTGATCTTTCGTTTTCCAACTGTACGAAAACCAGTGGCAGCATTACAGAAGGGGGTGCCATCATCAATGCCGGTTGGTTAACCCTTGAAGATGTGGTTTTCTCGGACAACCTCGCCCAAGGACCAAGCGGTGCAAGAGGAGGTGCCATATATTCCATTGGTTTGGGCAGCGGTGTTCTGGATTCGCTGATCATACGCCGTTGCCGGTTTTCAAGAAACGAGGCCAGGGGTAGCGGGGGTACGGCCTCAGGTGGAGCCATTGCAACGGACAACAGTGTCCTGATCATCGAAGACGCATTTTTCGAGCGCAATCGTGCTGTCAGCAATTCTTCCGGTTCAGCGCACGGTGGAGGAGTGGCATCCGCCGGTCCATTGCACTTGGAAGGCAGCACATTCTACCGCAACCGGGTTACGACGCTCGTCGGCAGCGCACGCAACGGAGCCATCAGTTGTGCTGGAACGGCTTCGCAGCTTATCGACCGCTGCACCATATCCGGCAACGTGTGTTTTTCCTCATTGGGTGGCGCCGCTCGTGGTGGTGCGCTGGGAACACTTGGAGGCACTGCACCAGGTATGACCATCCTCCGAAGCACCATCGTCAACAACCGCATTTCCGGTGGTGATGCGTTTGGAGCCGTGGTCTACAATTGCTGCACGACGCCAACCGTCATGGCGCATTGTCTGGTGGCATACAATACGGCCAACGGCGATGAAGAAAAGTTTTCGTGGGGTACCGTCACTTCAAACGGGTACAACCACTTGCGGGTTGGGCCTTGTTCGGGCAGCGGATGTGGCGGACTGACCTGGGCCGATGGCGATCAACGCGGGTTTACTGCAGCCTTTCCGTTTGAAGTGTTTGTGGACACCAACCTGACGTTTGGTTCAGGTGCGGTACCCTACCACGAACTGCTGTGCGAAAGCCCGTCCATCGATGCCGGGGATACAGCAGATACAGCGCCCGATCAACTGGGGCAGCTGCCGGTTGGCCATGCCCGCGACATCGGGGCCCACGAGAGTCCTTTCAACAAGTTCCTGGTCAACAATACCAACGATGCGGGCTGTGGCTCTCTGCGTGACGCCATAGACGCTGCAGATAACCTGCCCTTCGGCAGCGCGATCGACATCCGTTTTGCACCATTCTTGGCCGGGGATTCCATCGTCCTGACGTCCGGTCCTATAGATGTTCAGGCCCAAGTAAGGATCAAGGGACTCGGAGCCGATCAATTGACCATCAGCGGTGGCGGGACAACCCGCATTTTCACCGTTCCGGATGATGCCGGGATTTTCCGGATCGACAGCGTTCGGATTGCCAACGGCATCAGCACCAATCCCGCGAGCCTTGTATTCGAAGATGGTGGGGCCATTTATAACGACGGTGCCACCATCATCTTGTCGGATTGTGTCGTGGAAAGAAACGGAGTCCGGGCGCCCTCGGGATTTGCCCGGGGTGGATTCCTGTACAACGTCAACCGGTTTGAAGCCTACCGTACGGAGTTCCGCAACAACTTCATCGACGCAGGACAGGCGTTTGGCGGTGTGATCTACAATGCGGGCGGAGACGTTACGCTGGAGGATTGCCGCTTCCACCACAACCGGGTGGATGCGCTGGAAAACGGTACTGGTTCCGTGGTGTATAACCGGGTATGGTCGGACATGTGGATCCGGCGTTCCACCCTGGACAGCAATACCAGCACCTCCATTGGTGGTGTGCTTGACGCTGGCGCGATTTTTTCAGAAGCCGATCTGGAACTGGATCGGGTTACGCTTTCCGGCAACCGGATCATCGGCGGCGCCAGTTCCAGCTTTGGTGCCGCGGTGCGTCAGGAGGATGGCGGCAACCTGAACATCTACCGAAGCACCATTGTCAACAACAGCGCCACCGGAACCGGCAATGTCCGTGGAGGCGGCATCAGCAGCGTGCGGCCGACCACGATGGAAAGCACGGTCGTGGCCAACAATACCGCCTCCAATGGCGATCCGGACCTGCACGGGACGGGGAGCTACAACACCAACGGTTACAACGCCATCGGCAACCGGGGCGGCGTTTCCTGGCCTGGAGGCGGCACAGGTGATGTGATCGGGACTTCCGGCAGCCCCTTGGATCTGGAGTTTTTGCCCCTCGCCTTCAACGGCGGTATCGGGCCAACACACGGTGTGCCTTCGAGCTGCCCCCAAAGTCCATTGATCAATGGTGGCAATCCAGGAGATGCCCAAGTGGACCAGACCGGTGCTCCTTTGCGCTGGCCGCCCCGCGACATCGGCGCTTACGACAACAACCTGTTCTCCGTAGCCGAACTCCAGGCCGACAACAACACCGAAATTGTACAGGTGAGCTGGGACGCGTTTTGCGACCAACCCAACATCACGGGCATTCGTGTATTCCGCAACCTGGCGGCCTCCTCCGTCAGCGGAACGCTGAGTCCCAGCACCATCGATTGGAACGACCTGACGCCCATTCCCGGGGTCTTTGTGCCGTACTGCGTCAAGACCGTAGACGGTAGCCGCTTGTCGGCGGACAGTTGCACAGTGGGACGCGGCAAAGCGGACGGTGTGATCTCAGGCTTGGTGGCCTCTTCAGGCTCAGGCGCACCGATCCCCGAAGTAGAAGTATGCGCCATAGCCGAAAACCAGGCCGCGCTTGTGCTGGACGGTGTGGACGATTGGGTGCAGTCCGCCAGCCCAGTCCTGTTGAGCGACAGCGGCTCGGTGGCGGTGTGGCTGTATGCCGACGATTGGAACACCATGCCCTTCCGGGGTGTGTTCGCCAAAGGCGGAACGGACAGCGTGCCGGGCGCCTTGCAGGCTGGATTCAGCGCGGCAGCAGGTGTTGAGCTGCGCTTTGGCGGCATTGGCGAGGCTGGCGCTGTGGTCCTGAACCACATCGATACCCTGTTGGCCGATACCGGCTGGCATCACCTCGCGGTTTCCTGGGGGCCGGATGCTGGTGGCACACGCGTGCGCCTGTTTTGGGATGAAGATTTGGTGGATGACGCCCTGGCCATGGCTTCCGTGGCCGGCGAAAGCCTTGTCCGCATTGGGGTGGACGGCAACAACCGCTACTGGAAAGGCCGCCTGGACGAATGGCAATACCGGAACATTCCCCTGGACACCGCGGTGGAGGGCTTGAGCACCAACCTGCCCTTGTCGGATGCTCCAGGCCTGGTCTGGGTCCACCGCTTTGAACCGGTTGTCCTGTTCGGCGAAGCGCTCGCTGCGGACTTTGCCACCGATGGCCGGCGGCATGCACGCCTGCTTGGCGGAGCTGCCACGACCGCCGGAAGCGGATACCCCATGCGGCATTGCGCTACCACCAATGCTTCCGGGAGCTACAGCATACTCGAAGTGCCCTATGCCCCCAACACCATGGGGACCTCCTACACGGTCGCTCCGACCACCGAAGGACGGGGTTACCTGCCAGGCAGCCGGGTTGTGGACTTGGTGCCCGGAACCGGGACCAACATCTCGGCAGGCAACGTGTTTTTGGATACGACCTCCTTTACGCTGCAAGGAACGGTGGCGACTGCCCCCTTCTTTTTCCCAGGCTCCGGCACGGTAGATCCCGGCTGCCGCCTGGACAGCGTGGAGATTGTCGTGACAGGTGGACCTTTTGGTGCGCCCCCGGTACCCAGCGTGTTTACCGATTCGGCAGGCCGCTATACCGTTGCGGTCCCCGAACCGGGCAACTGGATCCTCACGCCTGTGTACAACGACCATGGGTTTGCACCGGCAGCACGGACGGTGGCTGTGGCATCCAACCTCGACCTGCTCAATTTCCAGGATACCACAAGGCGGAGGCTGACCGGTTTCTTCCGGGGCAGCTGCAGCACCGGAGTGCCCAGCAACCCCTTCAACCGGTTCACAGATGGCGTCACCATCCGGATTGCATCCGAAGAGACCAACCCATCGGCCTGCATCGATCTGACCTACACGACGGGCCTGAACAACCAGTGGGACCTGGAATTGCCGCCCTTTACCTATCGGGTCAGCCTCCTGGAAATCTTCCCCGAAGGCAGCACGACGCCGGATGGCGACCTGCTCAACCGGATGAACCAATTGCTCCGCGATGAACGGAGCGTCGATTTGCGCATGGCGGACGACAGCGCACAGTTCTTATACAAAACCGAGCCGGAATTGAGCGTCAGCCTTATCGGCGAAGAAGCATTGCTCGGGGATCCTTCCGCCCCGGTGGATGCCTGCGCCATTCCGTTGGATACCTTCCGCCGCATCCAGCAAATCGATACAGACACCCTGGATTTGGCCATTGAGCAGGTGTATGTATACAATGGAGTCGAAACCCGTTGCGCATACATCCCGGAAGACAATGCCGTGGTCAACATCAACGATCCGGTGAGCGGGTTCAGTGATACCGTTTCCCTGGATGCCAACGGAGAGGGCCTATATGTGGTGGTGGCCCGCAACGTCAACACCGTGGTAGGCTCCCTGCCCATTCCCTACGCATGGTTGTTCGCCGCACAGGCGGAAGCGGATATTGACCTCTCCGATCCGGTGGAGCAAATTGTGGTTGTGGAAGGCTTTCGCGCCAGCGGCGCATCCTTTGTAACCAAGAGTCCGCAACTGCCTTTGATGATCCTGCGGGATCCGCCCGGGGATGGCAGTTTCAGCAAACTGCTTCAAGACACCACCATTTGCAATGGGGAAACCTGGAGCATCCAGAACAGTTCGGATACCACGGACTATGCTACCCTCAGGCTTGGTGCTGCGTTCTCCATCGGCTTGGGAGGCAGTGTCGGTCTGGGTGCTGAAGTGGATTGGTCTGTTTCCACCAACGTGGCCGTATGGTACGATCAATCCTCGGAGTTCTCCGTCGGTGGACGCACCACGGGTCAAGGCAGCCGGGAGAAGTGCATTTCCTCCTTCCGGGAATACCAAACCGAAACCAGCGACCAGCTGACCGGAAACCAAGGCGACCTGTTCATCGGGGCGGCGTACGTCATGGCCTATACCGTGGCGGATGACATCGCCTACAGCAGCGACAGTTGTAAGCTGGTCAAATCCCGCAGCCTGTCGATTGCCCCGGACAGCATGGCTACGCAGTATGTGTTCAGCCGCTTTCAAATTGAGACCCAGCAATTGCCCAAGCTGGACAGCATTGTGGCCAATACGCCTTTGTTGCCGGACGGGAGCCTGAGCCAGGAGTCACGGAATTTGCTCAACCAAAAAGACGTTTGGCTTCAGGCGCTGGCCGAAGCCGATGATCTGGCCAACCAAGCGCTGGCGTTGGCCGATACCAATTTCGCTTTTGATGGGGGTGTCGGGCCCATCACACGAGGAATAACCTTTGAAAGCTTCGGCCAATCCGAGATCCTGTTCGATGTGTTCCTCGATACGCTGATCACCAACGAACTGGGTTTTGATTTTGCCGGAACAGGCCTCTGGGGAGGCGAACGCATACGGATCAATTCCTTCACGTCCGAAGGCACTACCAAAAGCACGACGACATCGTCGACCATTTCCTATACCCTGGACGATGACGACCCGGGTGATGAGTTTTCGGTAACCGTGGGTACAGACCCGGTCCACGGCACCCCGGTCTTTGACTTGGTGGGTGGCCAATCGAGCTGTCCCACCGAGCCCGGCACCACCATCCGCGACGACGCTACGATGACCGTTATCGGATTGAGCAGCGTGACCGTTCCTCTGCCCTGGCCCATCCCGCCGGTGGCGGATTTCCCGCTGGACATCAGCAACGTGTCGTTGAGTTTGACGGATCCGAGCCGGGATTACCTGGTCGACCTCATTGAAAACACCGAAGGAGCGATCGTGCGGGTGGATGGTTCGGACATCGGGACCGGATCGGCCAACATCAATGCGGTGCCTACTGGAGGCACGCGTTCTACGACCCTGACCGTCGAAAAAGGCTCCACGGCCTTCGAGTACACCAACATCCGCGTCGGACTGTATCCCCAGGATTGCCCCGATGAATTGCTGGATGAAGTGGTGGTCAACGTCCGTTTCGATTCGCCTTGTGCCGATGTAGAATTGACAGCCCCCAATCCCGGTTGGACGGTCAATGCCCTGGACGGCAACCAGCTGGTGTTGGAGATCACTGATTTCGCCACCGGCGATCTCACGGAAGTACGCTTCCAGTACCGCCTGGCGGATGGAGGCGCATGGACCACCTTCCATACCGTGCCCGCTGCCGTCTTGGCCGGAGCGGGAACGTTCTACAACTACACTTGGGACGTCAGTGGCTTTGAGGACGCAGCCTATGAGCTTCGTGCTCGGGTCCAGTGCCCCGGGGGCTATACCCTGTCCAATGTGTCGGCTGGCCTGATGGACCGCAGCAGCCTGCAGGTGGTTTCCACGGTACCGGCGGAAGGCGGTGTGCTGGCCTTTGGCGCCATTCCATCCGTCACCTTCAACGAAGACCTGGCTTGTGCGGGTGTGGACCTCAACAACGCCTCGGCCGTGTTCAGTGCAAACGACAGCACCGTTTTCCTCGAGAATCCGGTTTGTGGACCGGGAGGGCTGTTGACCCTGCCCATCCGGACCGCGCTGACTTCGGATTGTGCGCTGGAAAACGAGTGGGTCACCTTCAAGGTGTTTGGCCTGACCGACCAGTTTGGTAACCCCATTGATACGGTGGTCTGGACCTTCTACGTGGACCGCTTTGCAGATCCTGCGCTTGGTCTTAGCGGGACTTCGCCTTCGGCGATCGGTTCCAGCGACGGCAGCGTGGACCTGACGGTCACGGGCGGATTTCCGCCTTACACCTTCAGCTGGTCCAACGGGGCCACGTCCGAAGACCTGAGCGGCCTGGCCGCAGGCACGTATGTGGTGACCGTGGAAGATGCGCAGTGCTCTTCGGTGACCGATTCGGTCACCATCACCGATCCCGTGTCGGGTCTGTCCGGCACCGACGCTTGCGTGGATGCCACGCCGGTTGGTCCAGGGGTTTACCCCTTCAGCACCATCGGCGCTATAGGTCCGGACGTTTCCTCCTGCGGAGTCACGGACGACAACAGCATTTGGTTCCTCTACACGCCTACTTCATCCGGGACAGCCCTGATGCACACCTGTGGCAGTGCCGTGAATACCGTGCTTTCGGTGCGCGGCAGCTGCAGCGGTGGCGCACCCGACTTGCTGTGCAACGACGATGACGTGGCCAATCTGGTATGCGGCGGCACGGCGTCGGCCCTTGAAGTGCCGATTACCGCCGGTCTTTCCTTCTACATCCGCGTGGCGGGCAACAACGGCGCGGAAGGCTTGGGTACCCTGACCATCGAAGAACCCGCAGCAACGTGCTCCTCGGCCACTCCGCCGCAAAATCCGCGGCATACTGTGGAGGCCACGCGGATCCGCATGCAGTGGGATCCGGTGCCCCAATCGGTGGCCTGTGACCTCCGCGGCGAACGCCTGAGCCCCAGCCCGCAAAGTGGCCGGGTAACGCTCAACGGATTGGAGGTTTCGGACCGGGCAGTGCCCTTCAGCACCCTGGGTGCTGGTACGCAATGGCGCTTCCGCGTGCGCTGTGCCTGCAGCATCAGCCCTGTGGATGCCACCGGCTTCTCGGATTGGGACACCTTCAGCGTGCCGGCCTTGCAACGTTTGCAGCCGATGCCCAAAGCCGTCAACGTGTACCCCAACCCCGCAACCACCAGCGTGCTCGTGGATCTGCAGGGATTTGAGGAGCAGCGCGTGGAATTGCGGATCACCGGCCTGGATGGCCGTGTGCTCCATGTGGAGCGCCTGGTCGTGGGTACCAATTGGGAAAACCACCGCGTGGAGGTTTCTGGATTGCCCGCTGGCCTCTACCAGCTCAGCGTACGCGACGCTGCGGGTGTGCATTCCCAACGCTTTACCAAGCTGGAGCAATGACCCATCAGCGGTGCATTTTTTTAACGCACTGCTTGTAATACAAAGCCCGGATGCCTGCGCGTCCGGGCTTTTTTTGGCCGGCTCCGGTCCGCCTGGCACCGGCTGCCTACCATCAACAGGGCATAGGCTGGGGTTTGGAGAACCGCGAACTTCGCGGAGATGCCTTCCGTCCAGGAATTGTTCCATGCCGTGTTGCACGCGTTCGCCGAGGCCCCCTGGGCCGCAGGCGGTGCCATTGCGGCCTCCATCAGCGGGGGCTATGCGCTGCTGATGCTGACCTACCGTTGGGGCTGGACGCGCACGCCTGTTGGCGTTGAGCCGCAGGCGCCGCCGCAGACCAGGGTAACCGTGGTGGTCCCGGCGCGCAACGAAGCCGGGCGTATAGGGCGCTGCGTGGAAGCCATCCGACGGCAGGATTATCCACCGGATCTGCTCGAGATTCTGGTCATCGACGACCATTCGCGGGACGCGACCGCCGAAGAAGCCCGGCGTGCGGGAGGCCCCATGGTCCGCGTGCTGGAATTGCGCACCCTGCTGCGGGAGCAACCGGCCTTGCGGCCATACCGTGCGTACAAAAAATGGGCCATCGAGCGGGCGGTGGAACAGGCTTCCGGCAGCCTCATCGTGACCACGGATGCGGACGCCCGTCCGGGCGAAAACTGGCTGCGGCGCATGGTGGCTGCGCACGAGCGCGAAGGCTGGCAGATGGTGGCCGGTCCCGTGGCCTTCTATCCGCTTCCTTCGTTTTTGGGCCGCTTCCAGGAACTGGATTTTTTGAGTTTGGTGGGCATTGCTGCGGCTTCCATCCGCTTGGGTTTTTACAACCTCTGCAACGGCGCCAACCTGGCCTATACCAAGGCCGCATTTGAAGATGTAGACGGGTTTCGCGGCATCGACGACCAGCCTTCCGGCGACGACCTGATGCTCATGCACAAAATCGGGCGGCGCTTTCCCGGCCAGGTCGGATTCCTCAAGGACCAGCAGGCCATTGTTCGGACATTTCCCGAGCGGCATTTTGCCGATTTCTGGCAGCAGCGCATGCGCTGGGCCGCCAAGTCCACCCGCTACGAGGATGTGCGCATCACCATCATCCTGGCCGCAGTGTGGTTGTTCAACCTGGCCATCCCGGTTTTTTGGCTGTTGGGTGTGGTCGACGCCGCGTGGTTCCGCCTCGGCCTGCTCATGTTCCTGATCAAAATCGCCGCCGACACCATTTTCCAGGCCCCGGTGGTCCGCTTTTTCAACCGTACCCAGCTTTTGTGGAGCTTTCTGCCCCTGCAGGTGGCGCACGTGGTCTACGTGATCGTTCTGGGGCCGATGAGCACCTTCGGGGGCTACCGCTGGAAGGGCCGGAAGTTTTCGCCGGCCAGCCGGCGAAGGGCCCGAAAAGCCCGCCGGGCGGGCTGATGTGGTGCAGGCATGCTGGCGGCTTAAGCATCCCGGGTGACCACGGCACGCCCGCGCGGCCAATGCCGTATTTTCACCGCTTCAGCTCCCCGCCAACGTGGCTCCCAAAGACCTTCGAACGGACGGCACCCCACCGGATCCGGCTCCGCTGCCCCAGCCCCCGAAACGCCCGGCCTGGCTGCGCTTTCTGCGCACGGCGGGCATCGCCTATGTGGTGCTGCTGGTTGTGGGTACGCTGTTTTTCGCCCTTTCGGGCAAACCCTTCGGTGCCGCCCTGGGCGATGCCGCTTTGGGCCTGCTCAAGCTTTACCTGGGCATTGGCGTGGTCTTTGGCCTGCTCTACGCGCCGTTGATCTACGGGATCCGGCGTTGGTGGGCGCGCTACCGCGTCCAGCACGCGTGGCAGAACGACCAAAACGAGAAGTCGCTCAACAAGTTCATCCGCAACGGGGCGGCCTTGTTTGGGGTGGTGACGGTTTTTTGGGCCATCCTGGTGGCCATTTTCTGCTACGCCATCGCGCCGGACAATACCGAATTTGCCAACCGCCAGGTGCTCGAAATTGAAAAAGAAAAGCCCGGCTTTTCCATCGAGTTTCTGCAGGTGCGCACGAATAGGGCGGAGCAGAAAACCGGTTTTTTCCAATTGCTGCTCAAAGGGCGCTCCACCAATTACCGGGAGGTTCCCATCACCGACTACGCCATCGACGGCGACTCCATCCGCGTGACCTATTACCGCGGCAAGGACCTTCCGGCGGAACCCCGCGTTTACGGTCTGGTGGATGTGGCCTACGCCAAGAGCTACAACGACCCGAGTGTTCGCCGGGTAGGCGAAGGCTACGCGTTTACCGACATCAGCGGGGAAGCGCGGGAAGTCTCCCGTGCGGACCTGGTCCGCGAAATTGAAAACGAACGCATCGTCCGCCGGCGCTTCTGGTTTGGCACCGATCAGGAAGGCCGCGATTACCTCAGCCGCATCCTGATCGGCACACGCATCTCCATCATGGTCGGCTTTTTGGCCGTGACCGTGGCCTTGTTGATCGGGCTGACGCTCGGGGCGGTGGCTGGCTATTTCCGCGGGCGCGTAGACGACGCCATCCTGTGGTTCATCAACGTGTTCTGGTCCATCCCAACCCTGCTGTTGGTCTTTCCGATTGCTTTTGCCTTCGGAATGAAGGAGTGGACCATCTACCTGGCCGTGGGCCTGACGATGTGGGTGGACATCGCGCGCATTGTGCGGGGCCAGGTGCTCAGCGTGCGCGAAATGGAATACGTGGATGCGGCGCGGAGCCTGGGCTTCGGCCACCCGCGCATCATCTTCCGCCACATCCTGCCCAACATTACCGGCCCGGTCATCGTGATCACCGCGGCCAACTTTGCCTACGCCATTCTGATCGAGGCCGGCCTGAGTTTTCTGGGCATCGGCGCCCAGCCGCCGAAGCCCTCCTGGGGCCAGATGATCGCCAAGAACAAATACAACATCGATCTGGATCCGCACTTGGCGCTGATCCCCGGCTTTGCGATCGTGCTGCTGATTCTGGCGTTCTTCCTGATCGGGAATGGGTTGCGGGATGCCCTGGATGCCAAAACCAAGCTAGACCACTAGAAGGCCTCTCGTGCACCGGGACGGTGTTGCGGCACTTCGTCGAACCAGTCACGTACTGGAGTACGCTCCTGGTCCTCCTCAGCACCACGCCTTGTCCCGGCACACGAGAAGACCTTCTAGCCCTCTGGGCGGACCTGCGCCTTGTCCTCCCACCTGATAAGCACTTCAAGCTCATTTTGGGGCAGCACCACGCATGAACTCGTCTTCCCGCAAGCTGAATAGGCGGGTTTCGGGGACCGCTGCGGTCCCTGCCGTATTTTGGGGCCGCATTCGCCCGGACGGGCGAACGTTTTTTTACGAACGGCAGCGAACGAAGCCACGCATTGGACTGTTCACGATGCATGCCGATCATCGAAAGCCTCATCCCGCCCGGTCCGCCGCCGGTTTCCCCGATGCCCAAGCACAAAGGCCATGCTGAGAACCTGCTCGAGATCCTGACCACCCAGGTGGCGATCAAGCAGCAGGAGATTGACGCCCTGTTGGACCTGACGCGGGCCATGAACAACAATGTGCCGGCGGCCGATCTGCTGCAGATCTACGACCTGACCCTGGCCGTACACCTGCGGGTGCGCAGCATCGCCATCTATTTGCACGATGACGGTTGGCATCTGGCCTTTCAGCGGCGGGCCGAAGAGGCGGTCAAGGGCATTGAGGTGGAGCGGGACCTGTTGCCCTTTTCGGATGTGGTGCACTTTGGTGAAGAAGGGAATGGTAATCGTCCGGAAGCGCTGGAGGCCTTTGACCTCATCATTCCGGTTTTGCACAAAACCGAACCGATCGCCTATGTATGCATGTGCTATCCGCACCGGGAGAGCTACGAGGTCCTGGAGGAGAAAATCCGCTTCATTCAGGCTTTCACCAACATTGTGGCGGTAGCTGTCGAAAACAAAAAACTGTTCAAACGCCAGTTGGAACAAGAGGGTTTGAAACGGGAAATGGACATGGCCAGCCAGGTGCAGACCATGCTCATTCCGGATACCCTGCCCAACAACGAAAAATTCCAGATGGCAGCGGTCTACCGCCCGCACCGAAACGTCGGCGGCGACTATTACGACGTCATTCCCCTTTCGGAGAACGAAGTCATGTTTTGCATTGCCGACGTCAGCGGCAAAGGCACCGGTGCCGCTTTGCTTATGGCCAATTTCCAGGCCCAGGTACGGGCGCTATCCCACACTGCTGGTTTGCACTTGAAGCAGTTTGTGCGGCAGCTCAACGAAAACATGTTGGTGGCCACGCGGGCCGAGAAGTTCATTACCATGTTCCTGGGCCGCTACAATTCCAACTCACGCCGCCTGACCTACATTTCCTGCGGCCACAATCCCTCCATTTTCTGGGACGGCAAGGACGCCCAACTGCTCAAAAAAGG
>JAUIHG010000078.1 GCA_030432405.1 Bacteroidia bacterium
GGTGGGTCAACTACGAGGAGGAGCGCGCCGACCGGGTCGTGATCTTCGCCGACGACCTCCAACCCGGCGCCCACCACCACACGGTCAACCTGCGGGCGACGACCCCAGGCCGCTACACGATGCCGCCGGCGACCGCCGAGGCGATGTACATCCCGGAGGTCTACGGGCGCTCCGCCGCGACCAAGGTCGAGGTCGCCGCGCCCTAGGAGACGAAGCGACGAAGCGACGAAAGCGACGAAGCGACGAGGCGACGAGCAAGGAGAGCGCAGGGTCTGGAGGCCCGTCTAGCCCTCGCGTAGGGGTATCACCAAGGTCCCCGCGGGCGCGAGGTCTGAGGCGCAGCCCTCGGGCAGATCGTTGCCCCACTCGACAAAGACGACCTCCGTGAGCGGGTCGTAGCCGGCGGCGCCGAGCCAGGTGTAGCGACCCCGCGGGGCGCTGGCGATCGGCGTGCCGTCACGGCGGACGCTCACGGTGTCGTCACCGATCGTCACCTCGAGCGCGGAGGTGGGGAGGGTGACCACCTCTGCGCCGCTGAGGACGAGGCGGTCGAGGTTCGGGGAGCTCTCAAAGCCGAGGTCGCGGAGCAGCCGGTTGGCGTGAACGAGGCGCCCCTGCACCGCAGCGAGCTGATCTGGGCGGATCGACGGCGGGGCGCCCTCGGCATCGAGGCCGCACATCTCCTCGGTCTCGTGCAGGTGGATGAGCGGCAGGCGGAGCTGCTCTTCGCCGCCCTCGCTCGAGTAGAAGCTGAGCTCGGCGCGAAATTGGCAGGTCCCGCCGCTGTCGCTGCGCTCGAGGCGGGCGACGGTCTCGAGCGCGGCCGCGCCGGCGAAGACGAAGCCCTGGAGGGTGTTCTCGCGGATCGCGAGGGTCGCGGAGCCCGGCTTCGTGGCCCGGAGGCGGGTGATCTCTGGGCGCTCGCGCAGGGGCCTCAGGTCGGGGTCCGAGGCGACCTTGGCGTAGGCGGCGACCGGGTTGCGCTCGAGGAGGGGGCGGAGGGCGAGGAGCGCCCGGTCGAGCTCGCCGGCGCGGCTGAGGGCGCAGGCGAGGTTGCTCCAGCGCTTGTCGGGCGCGGGGTCGAGGGTGGCGGCGAGGGCGAAGCCGCGGGCGGCCTCGTCGAAGGCGCCCGCCCGGTGGCGGCGGTAGGCGGCGGTCCCCTCGATCCGCGCTCGGAGGGCGTCGGCTCCGTAGGTACGGCTGAGCTCGGGGCCGTCGCAGCGAACCTCGTCGGTGTAGCGGAGGGTGACCTCGACGCCGCCGTCGTCCAGCCTCCGGCGCGTCGTCTCGCCGACGCTCTCGGCGTGGATGTCCATGGGGGCAGCTCGCTCGCCGTCGCTGATCCACACCCGGTCCTTGCGCAGCTCGAAGGTGAGGATGGGCGGGGCGATGGGCGGCGTCTCCTCCGGCCGTGCGGTGAGGCCTCGCAGGAGCGCTGCGGTCTCGGGAGGGAGCGCGCGGGGGGTCGTCGGCGGCGGCGTCGATCCTGGCGTGGCTGTCGGGCGGGCAGCCTTCTCCTCTGCGGCGGCCTCCGTCGGGGCGGCGACCTTCGCCTGCGCGGGCGTCGGGACCTCGGGGCGGGCAGCGGTGCTCGGCGCTGAGGCGGTCCGGGGGCGGGCGGCCGATCCCGGGAGGCTCGCGGGCTCATCCCCGGGCTGCGAGCACCCGAGGATGAGGCCGAGGAGCACGAGCGAGGGGCGACGGGAAAAAAGCATAGGGGGCGACGATTCTCGGGCGCGCTCCGTCGAGGGGTCGAGGGGTCGAGGGCGGCGCGCGGGGAGGCGTGGTCTACCACGGCGGGGGTCTGGCTCACCCGCGAGGGGCCTTCTAGGCCTGGGGATCGGCGGGCGGCTGGCTCACCCGCGAGGGATCAAGATCAGCGCCGCAGCGATAGCAGTGTCGGGCATTGTGGATATGGCCCTCCGCACCGCAATCCGGGCAGCTCTGGGTGCTGATGGGATCATCGTCCGCCCGTGCAATCTCCACCGACACAATGCCGGTCGGGACGGCAATGATGGCATAGCCCAGGATCATCAGCACGGCGGCAAAAAACTGCCCGAGGGTGGTGGTGGGCGTGATATCGCCAAAGCCCACGGTGGTCACTGTAACGATGGCCCAGTAAATGCCGGCAGGAATGGACGAAAAGCCGCTGTTGGCGCTGCTCTCCACCAGGTACATCAGCGATCCGATGATGGTCACGATGGTCAGCACCGCAATCATAAACACAATGATCTTGGGCCTGGACCGCAACATGGCCACCATCAGCACCCGGTAGGCATCCACATAGCGCGCCAGTTTGAAGATGCGAAAGACCCGCAAGAGCCGCAGGGCCCGGATGACCATCAAGCCATGCCCACCCGGGATGATTACCGACAAAAACGTAGGCAGAATGGCGAGTACATCCACGATGCCAAAAAAGCTTTTGGCATACTGCCAGGGCCTTCGAACGGCATACAGGCGCAAGAGGTACTCAATGGTAAAGCCGATGGTCAAGACCCACTCCGTAACACGCAGCCATGTTCCATAGCGCTCGTGGATGTCTCCCACACTGTCCAGCAACACAATGATGATGCTGAGCAGAATGAAGATGAGCAAGCCCACGTCAAAGGCCTTGCCGCCGGGGGTGTCGGCTTCAAAAATGATTTCATGCAGGCGGTACCGCAGGCTGTTGCTTGGACCGGCTGGTCCGGAATCGCCCGCATCGCGGAACATCCTGTTGATGCCGTTGCCGGAGTCCTTCCCTTTCGGGTAGGACTCCGGCGAAGGCTTAGACGTTGAATACGGCGCCCGTTTGCTCAAAGGCTTTCTGGCTTTTCCCCGGAAACCCGGGGCCTGGCCGCGGTCCTTGTTCCGAAAGCAAAGGACTTAGCGCACCAGCGTGAAGGTGCCCCGGTCGATGCGCTCTTCGCCCTTGACCAGGGACCGCACAACCACCACAAAGGTGCCGATGGGCTGTTGTTGGCCGCCAATGCTGCCATCCCATCCGGCAAAGCGGTCGGCCGAAGAATACACCAGTTCGCCCCAGCGGTTGTAGATGCTGAAATTGACCATGAAGCGGTCCAGCGCGGAACCGATGATGAAGGGGTTGTAGGTGTCGTTCTCTCCGTCGCCGTTCGGCGAAAACGCCGTGGGCAGGAAGACCTCGTATTCGCCGATTACGTTGAGCTGCACCGAATCCAGCGCCTGGCAGCCGAATTCGTTGGTGACCATCACGTAGTACAGGACCGTATCCAGAGGCTGAGCGGTGACCGTCGCACCAGTAGGATCGCTGAGTAGCCCATTGGCTGGCGTCCACTGATAGGAAATGTAGTCGCTTGGCACGGTGGAAAGCGTGGAGGTCTGATCCAATGTAATGTCGATGGTGGAGGGGTCGGCGACGGCATCCGGTGGCGAGAGGGCAAATACCGTAAGGTCAAATGCATCCGCATTGGAGCATCCGTTTGCGTCCGTGCCGGTCACAAAGAATGTAGTGGAGGTACTAGGACCAACCGAAACCACCGCCGCCGTATCTGGTGTGACCAAACCGGAGGGCGTCCACTGGTAGGAAACACCACCATTGGCGGTTAGGGTGGTCTCCTCCCCTTCGCAGATTACCGTATCGCCGGTAATGAAAATGAGCGGCAGCGGGTTGACCACAACGGTCATGGTATCGCGTAGTGTACAGCCCAGCGCGGTGGTGCCCAAAACCACATAATCACGGGTACTGGACGGTGCGGCAATGGGGTTGAAGACGTTTGGATCGCTCAACCCAACACTTGGAGACCATTCATAGGTGGCTGCACCACTGGCCCCCAGGACCACATTTTCTCCCGCACAAATGGCTTCATCCGGCCCTGCGGTAATGTTGAGGTAGAGCGAATCTACTTCGATGGTCACTTCCGCTGAACCAGTGCCGCATGCCCCGAGAGCACCGGATGAGACCGTATAGGTGGTCGCTGAGTCGGGGAAAGCAAAAACTACCTGACCCACCGTATCGCTCAGGCCCGCAGCCGGCGACCAGGTCCAGGTGGCGGTCGAATCGCCCTGCACTTCCAGGCGGACGGTATCGCCGAGGCAGTAGGTATAAGTGCCTACGCCAGTCACATCCACAGAATCGGCGAGGATGCGGACCGTGGTGGTGGCGTCGAGGGCTTCGGCCAGGTCGGCCGTATCCAGGATATAGGCAAAGCCCTTGGAAACGCATTCGCCGGAAAGGATTTCCGGTATGAAAAAGGCCAGGGAAATGGACCAGTCCTGGGTAATGCTGGCTCCGAGCAGGGTATCGTAACCGGGACCGCCGTTCCAGATGTCGTAAGGGCTGGTCATGCCAAACGTGGTACCGTCACTGCCGATGGCCACGCGGGCGTCCGTGTCGCGGGCACCGAGACCGAGAAAACAGCCGAAGTCCAGGCCCAACGCACCGACGAGGGCATCGTCGTTGGTGGGGGGCTGCAACAACACGGTATTGTTGGTCGTGAAATCACCGGAGGTGGGCTGCTCGTTGTCGGGGTCCACGCTGCGGCCGTAATACAGGTTGTTCACCGGGGTGGCGGCGTTGTTGGTCAGTTCCACAAAGGTGACGAAGTAGAGCTTGTCCACGGGCAGGATGGTGGTCTGCTTGATGCCAATGTCCAGACCACCAACCGTCAGGTTGCCTTCCCAAACGAGCTCGCGGGCGGTGCCCAAATCGGTGTACGTGGTCACACCACCCGGAATGGCCGAGGTACCGCAACCAAGGGAAGCGTTTTTGTACACCGTACCCGTACCGACCTGCAAAGCCCAACTTTCTTCCGGGCTTCCTGGCACAAAGTAGTCGCCGCAGCGATCGGGTGTACCGACATTCCAGCCGTCCTGGTCGGCATCGGCAACAAAGCCAAGACCAGCACCGACGTTCGGGTGCCAGGGGCCCAGGGGACCGGGACCCAATGCGGTCAACGGGGCATTGTTGCCGCCAAAGACGCCGCAGTCGTTTACGCCCACTTCGACGTACTGCCCTTGAAGGAAGCCTTCGCCGGAGGAGATTTGCGCCTTGACCTGGTCAGCAGCCAAAATGGAAAAGAACATGACCGCAAAAGCTTGGAGGGTGCGGTGCAAGGAGGGTTGAGGGTATTGCATAGCAGGAGGTGAGGTGGTGGATGGCATCTGATCAGCCCGACATAAAGTAATAAACAGCTGTGGGTGTATCCAAGAAGGAAACACCCACATCTGTGCTGTTTACACGGAAGTAGTGCTCATCGAATGAGCGTAATGGTGCCGGTTTGCTGCACCGGATTGCCTTTGGGGTCGCGGATGCGGATGACCGCGATGTAACTCTCCATCTCCTGCGGCTTGCCCTTGTAGGTGCCATCCCAGCCGGCAAAGCGCTCGGTGCTGTAGAAGATGCGTTCGCCCCAGCGGTTGAAGATGCTCACGTCCACCACGTCAATCAATCCGATGGTGATGGGATGCCACACATCGTTCAGGCCGTCGCCGTTGGGCGTAAAGGCATCCGGGAGGATGATGGTGAACTCGTTTTTGACATCCACAAATACGGTATCCGAATTGCTGCAACCATTGGCGTCTGTGGCCGTCAGGATGTAGGTGGTCGGGTCTTCCGGTTGTGCCGAAGGCTGGAGAATGGCGGGATCGTCGAGGCCATCCACCGGGGTCCAGGTAAAGGTCAATGCCGTCGGCGCTACACCCAGCAGGTTTGCGTACTCGTCCAGGACCAGGTCGATCAACCAATCCGGCCCGGCGTCCACCAGGGGAAGGGGCAAAACGGTGATATCGATGGTATCGTAGCCCACGCAGCCAAAACCGTCGCTTGCCTCGACAACGTACTGGACGGTGGAATCCGGCGTAGAAACCGGATTGGCTATGCCGGCGTCATCCAGAAAATCGAGTGGAGTCCATTGGTACATATCTCCACCGGTCGCGGACAACTGGACCGATGCACCCTGACATATGATGGTATCGGGCTCGGCCATCGGATTGACATCACGCACCGTCACAACCATCGTATCCCTGGCGGGACAGTCGGCGGAGTTGAAGGCAGACAGTACATACTGCGTGGTTACCGGTGGCCATACCAATGCTTCTGGATCGTTGATATCCGATATGTTGGCCGCTGGCGCCCATTCAACACCCATGGCGGCATTGAGGCCCTCCAAAGCGATGGTATCGCCTCTACAGATCGTTAAATCGGGACCTGCATCAGCAAGTCCGGTTGGGTCGATCGGAATGACTGTAATCTCCCGCATCAGAGTATCGCATTCCCTGAATCCCATCACGGTGTACGTAGTCGGGACAGAAGGCAGTGCGTACACCAGGGTCCCGGTGTCTGTGCTCAGACCTATACTCGGACTCCAGGTCCAGGTTGCCGTGCTGTCCCCAAGCACTTCCAGGCTCACCGAATCGCCGACGCACAGGTCAACCGTAGCGGTATCGGACAAAAAAGCGCCATCGGCCAGGATGGGAATGGCTGCCGTTGCCGCCAGGGCTTCTTCCAGGTCTGCGGTATCCAGGATGTAGGCAAAGCTTTTGATCACGCATTCGCCCGGCAACAATTCAGGGATATGGAAAGCGAGCGAAATGGACCAGTCCTGCGTGATGGTGGCACCCAAGGTCGTATCGTAGCCCAATCCCGAATTCCAGATGTCGTAGGGACTGGTCATCGCAAAGGTGGTGCCGGCGGTGCCAATGGCGGCCCTGGCATCGGGATCGCGGGCACCCAAGCCGAGGAAACATCCGTAATCCAAGCCGGTTGCTCCGACAAGGGCATCGTCGCTCACTGGTGGTTGCTCATAGACCAGATTGCTGGTTGTGAAGTTTCCGGACGTAGGTTGCTCGTTGTCCGGGTCAACACTCCGGCCAAGGTAGATGTCATTGACCGTGCTCACCCCGTCGTTGCGGATCAGGACATAGGTGACAAAATAGAGTTTGTCGATCGGCAAAATGGTGGTTTGCCGTACGCCGAGGTTTACCGCACCAGACGTCAGGTTGCCTTCCCAAATCGTTTCGCGCCTGGTACCATAATCCGTGTAGGTCGTAATGGCACCTGGCACACCAAAGGAGGTACAATTCAAACTGGCGTTCTTGAATACCGCGCCTGTCCCGATTTGCAACGCCCAACTTTCCTCCGGAGAGCCCGGCACAAAATAGTCTCCGCATCGGTCCGGAAAACCGACCGTAAAGCCGTCCAAATCCGGATCAGCCACAAAACCAAGTCCAGCTGCAACGTTGTCGTTGTATGGACCAATAGGGCCGAGTCCCAGTGCAGTGAGCGAGGTCCCCTGGCCTGCGTACACACCGCATTGGTTTACCCCTACTTCCACGTATTGCCCTTGCATGAAGCCATCGGCCCCGGACAATTGTGCAAAGCTTTGATGGGGCAGCGCAGGACCGACAAGGAAGCCGAAAAGGATTAAAAGCTGCGGACGAAACATCCGGGTAAACGTGCCCTTCATAATGGGGGTTTGAGCGGTGGTGGAGGGGGGCGTATTGATCCAGATTACCGGATCAGGGTCAGGGAGCCGCCGTGGACCTGCTCCACGCCATCCGGTTCGACGTAGCGCAGCTGGACGGTGTAGGCGCCCATGGGTTGCGCTTTGCCCGCCAAAGTCCCATCCCAACAAGCGTTGGCGTCGGTGCTTTGGAAGACCAGGGCTCCCCATCGGTTGAAGATACGAAGATCAATAAAACGCCCTGCAAAGGCCGGGCCGACCCCGAAACAGTCGTTTTGGCCGTCTCCGTCAGGCGTAAATGCGTTGGCCAGGGCCATGCGCCGGTCCGGCGTTCCAAAGACCCAGACGGCATCGGTAGCAGTGCAGCCGTTGGCGTCCGTGCCCGTGAGGGTGAAACGCACGGTATCCGTGACGATGGCCGAAGGCTGTGCCAGGCTGGCGTTGTCGAGGTAAGAGGCCGGTTCCCAGGCATAGGAGGACGCACCGCTGCCGTGCAGGTATACCCGTTGGCCGATGACGCCAACCTGGTTTGACCCGGCATCCACGCTGGCTTTCGGGTGGACCGTCACGTCCACCGCATGTTCCAGGCGGCAGCCATAAGGATCGGTAACGCTGAGGTGGTAGCGCAACACGGCATTCACGGTATCCGGTGCCAGGACAGCGTCCAGGCTATTGGGCCGGTCCACCCAGCGTTGCGGGCTCCAGGCCACCGTGCTGCCTTCGGGCAGCGTGCCGCTGGCCATTTCCAGGCTACCACCAGGGCAAAGGCCTACCGCACTGCTGAGGACCACGGCCGAAGCCGGATTGCCGACCATTACATCGAAACCAAAGGCGATGTCTCCTCCGCAGGAAACGCTGGTGTTCACGCCGTAGGTGCCCGAAGCGGTGGGCTTCAGCCAGCCCGACGTGGGGCTGGTGGGGTGGAAATCGCCGTGGTGTGCCCAGTTCCAGGTGAAATTGCCCCCACCCTGCACTTCCAGCAGCACCGAGTCCCCGGCACAAAGCTCCAGGCTCGGCAGGCTTCCCGGCGCGGATTCCAAGGGCAAGCCGTCGGCCAGCAACATGGGCGCAGCCGTAGCATCGAGGGCCTCTTCCAACTGCCCGGCATCCAGGATGTATGCATAGGTAAAAGCCAGGCTTTCGCCGGCTTCCAGCCGGGCGAAGAAAAAGTTCACACCGATGGCGTCATCCGCCAGCTCGGTGCCTTCGTGGGTATACGGCACCTCACCGCAGTAGGGATCGCGGGCATTGGTGATGTAAAAGCCGCCACGGCTGGCGCGGGAGGCAAAATGCCGGGCACCCAGACCGATGAAGCAGCCCATGCTGCCTTCGGCCGTGGCGAGGGCGTCGGATTGGCCGGGACCGGGTTGGCGCGCAATGCGGTTGGTGGTCTGGAAGCCACCCCCCCAGGCCTGATCGTTGTCCGGGTCCACCTGGCGCGAGAAATAGACGTCTTCGAAATCCGTAGACGTCTGGTTTTCCAGGGTAACTTCTCCGATGAAGTAGCGCTTGCCGTCCGGGATGTAGGTACGGATCCGCAGGCGGAAACCGTCCGGATGCACCCCTTCCCAGGTGCCAAAGACGGTGTCGCCGAAGCCGTAATCGACGATGCTGCCGGGGATGTCCTCCACCCCGCAGATGCCATAGCCGCTGTGGTTGGCATAGTCGGTCCCGCCAATGCTGAGCGCAAAACCTTCTACGGGACTTCCAGGCAGAAAGTAATCTCCGCAATAGGGCGGGAATCCATCCACCCAACCGTCGGCATCGCCATCGGCCACAAAACCCAATCCGGTTTCGGTGGGATGGTAGGCCTGGCCTTCGGCCCCCAGGGCCGGTGGTGCATAGGCGGTTCCGTAGGCCCCGCAGGCACTGATGCCCACTTCAACATGGGCGGATTGGAGGTAAGCCGCACCACCCTGTATCTGGGCGTTAATCGGCAGGCCCTGAAACAGGAAGGTCAGGGCAGAGAGGGCAACCGGGAGCGCGTGGGGAGTAACACGGCGCTCGGTCATGGGAAGGGAAGGGTATTGGGATCAGGGCCAATGGCCCGTTGGAGGCAGGGTGTTGGGGAGGAACCGGAACTAGGAATGCTGGCTCAATGCTGCTGCGCCAACTCCTTGTGCCGGCGGAAACGAGGGGCCAGTTCCTGGAGGTAGGTGTTCCAGTCCTCCACCTTCCAGTCGGACTTGTACTGGTACTGCGGCTCCAGGAGAATGGTATTGGCGTCTTCGTTGAGGCGGAACCGCACAAGGTTGTCGCTCATGCCATTCACCATGCGCTGGACGGCCTTGGTATCGGTCATCCCCAGATCGGCTACCGCCAACTCGTATTGGGGCGCCATCGTTTCCGCATCCGGCAGGGACAACACAAACGCGTCGTTCAATTGAAGGGTCACCGAAGCTTCTTCGGCCGTTTTGGAGGCACTTTGCGCCTGCATCGTGAACGGCAGGACCAAGAGCGCGAGGCTGAACACAAAACTGCGGGGTATGCGAAAATCCATGGGAGGGGGAAAGGAGGTGGTTATGAAGGCTTTGGGTAATGGATAAACGGCTGAAAACGGGCCGCAATCGCCTTTGCAATCTAATCGTCAGGCACTGGAAGCGCAAGGAGTTTCGCCGGAGGGGCTAAAAATATTTTCCATCATCATGTACTTGTGACACCGTTTTACGGCCTCCAATGGGCGTGATTTGCAGGCCAAAACAGGGTGTTTCGCCGGAGGCGGCCCCTGGAATGTGACGAGGACACACCGCATGCCCGCGTTCAGGGATTTCCCGGGCCTGCGCAGAACCCTTTTCCGCATGGCCTGTTTGTTTCCCATGGCGTCCAAGCAGCTCCCGTCCTTCCGCTGGCCAGCGCCCAGCCGTATGCTATGGGCCTTTGCCGGCCTGCTGCTGCTGGCGGTCTGGGGCCTGAGCCGCCTGAGCTTCCGCTACGACTTCGAGGCCTTTTTCCCGTCCGGCGACCCCGACCTGGCCTTTTATGAGGAATTCCGGGCCCGTTTTGCCAGCGACGACAATTTCCTGCTGATCGCCCTACCGGTGGAGGACGCGGACCGCGACGGCCTGGATAAGGCAGGCACGGGGTCGGACCTGGCCGCGGATGCGCAGGCTGCAGCGGATTCCGCCCGTTCGGGCGAAGGCCGCTTCTGGTCCTCGGCGTATCTCGAGCGCCTGGATGCCGTTACCCGCGGCGCCCGGGGGCTTCCCCATGTGCTGTCCGTGCAATCGCCGACCAGCTACCGCTATGCCATCAAGTCGCCCTTCGGCTTTGTGGATTATCCCGCCGTACACCTGGACCGGCCTTCGCGCTGGGCGCGCGACAGCATCCGCCTGATCGGCGATGAACGTGTTGCAGGCCGCCTGTTTGATCCGCAATTCCGCGCAGGGGTGGTCGTGCTGCAAACCATCGACCGCATTGACCTGGGGCAATCCCGGGAACTGATGCAGAGCCTGGACAGCCTGTTGGCGGCCGAAAACCAGCTGGCCGATGGCACCCAGGCCTCTCACCGGCTGCTGGGCCGCGCCAATTTCCAGTCCGTGCTGGTGGCCCAACAGCAGCGGGAATTCATCTGGTCCACGCTGGTCTCCGGCCTGTTGGTCACGCTGGTGTTTCTCTACCTGTTCCGAAAGCCCCTGGCGGTTGGGGTGGCTTTGATCTCCGTGCTGTTGGCCATGCTCCTGTTCCTGGGCCTGCTGGGCGCCATCGGCCGCCCGCTGGACTTCATGGCCGTGCTCTATCCGGTGCTGATGATCATCGTGGGCGTTTCCGACGTGGTGCACATCATGAGCAAGTACCACACGGAATTGCGCCGCGGCCGCAGCCGCGAAAGCGCCATGGCCATTACACGCCGTGAAATCGGCCTGGCCACCCTGTTAACCTCCCTGACAACGGCCGTTGGTTTTCTGACCCTCATCACTTCCGTGGTGCCCCCCGTGCGCGCCTTTGGGTGGTCGGCCGCCCTCGGCGTACTGGTGGCCTACATCACGGTGGTGGGGTTTACCACGTCCCTGTTGCTGCTGCTGCCGCCCGAAAAGGTGGCCGATACCGGCCGCGAAGGGCCCTTTTGGGGCTGGTTCCTGGACCGCTTCTACCGCTTTGGGCTTCGCCGGCAGGCGCTGGTGCCCATCGGCTTGGTGGCCTTTGGGGTCTTTGCGGCCTTCGGGATGAGCCGGATTTCCACCGACGTCAGCATCGGAGCAGGGATGCCGCGCGGCGCCAAAATCACCGAGGACTTTTTCTGGTTTGAACAGCACCTGGCCGGGTTCCGCCCTTTTGAGGTAGCCGCCATCGCCGTTGGCGAAGGCAGCATCCACGATCCACAGCGCCTGCGCGCCATCGCGGCCCTGGAAGACACCATGCGCGGTTTTGGAACGTTCGGTCCACCCCAGTCCATCACCGCCTTGTACAAAAGCCTGCACCGCGCCGAAAACGGCGACCGCACCCGCGCTTACCGCATGCCGGAATCCGACGCCAGCCTGGCGCGCTACCGGCGCTTGCTGGACCGCCTGCCGGAGGAAAGTGCACGCAGCCTGGTGAGCGAAGACGAGCGCTTTGCCCGCATTTCGACCACCGTGCGCGATCTGGGCACCGACTCCATCCAGCGCATCGTGGCGCAATTGAACCGCTATACCCAGGCCAATGTGGACAGCAGCTCGATCCGCTTTCGGGAAACGGGAACGGGCATTCTGTTTGATAAAAACAACCGCTACCTGCGCCGATCGTTGATCGAAGGCCTGTCCATGGCCTTTGTGCTGATCAGCCTGTTGATGGCCTGGCTTTTCCGCAACCTCCGTCTGGTGCTGGTTTCCTTATTGCCCAATGTGGTGCCCCTGTTGGCTGGTGCGGCAGCGCTGGGCTACCTGGGCATCGACCTGGACGCTACCACGGCCATCATCTTTGCCATTTCCTTCGGTATTGCTGTGGACGATACGATCCACTTTCTGTCCAAAATGCGCCTGGAGCTGGGCCGGGGCACGGACCTGGAAACTGCGCTCTACCGCACCTTTACCGAAACGGGTAAGGCCATCGCCCTGACCTCCGTAGTGCTGCTGTCCGGATTTTGCATTTTGCTGTTCAGCGCCACGCCCGGCACCAACTATGTGGGCCTGCTGATTGCCGTGACCCTGTTTGCCGCGCTGTTTGCCGACCTGCTGCTCATCCCCTGGTTGATGCGCCTGCTCTGGCCTTCGGCCGAAGGCCGCCCCCCGGAAGCCGGTGGACCAAAAAGCGGTACGCCCGAGCCCAGAGCCTACCACCGCTTTGGCGGAAAGCAACAGAAACCGGAACGATTGGTCCAAAATTGATACGGCGCGCTCAGGTGTCGGCCGGAGCGATCCCGAAACGCTTCTGGTACCATTGGTCCACGATGCGGTGGAAGGCATCGGGTTGTTCGATGTTGCACACATGCCCGCACTGTGGAATAACGGCCAAATCCACATCGGCCCAACGCTCGGCATATTGGCGGGCCGGCTTGAGGAAGACGTGGTCCTCCGCGCCCATGACCACCAGGGTGGGTCCGGAGATGGGCGCGTCAAAATGGCGCCGCAGTTGCCCGCGCAGTTCCGGGGCCAGGCGCAACCAGCGGTTGAATTCGGCCTGGCTGATCTTTTCGGCTTCGCGGATGAAGACTTCGCGGCTCTTGCGGTGGTTGCGGGCCGGCATGATGATGGTGGCCAGCAGGCGGTACAAGGTTTTGAAGGACAGCACCCGGGAGAGCAAAACACCGGCGCGGATGAAGGCCTGCACCTTGCCGCTGAGCCGGAACACCCCTCCCCCGACCACGACGGATTGCACCACATCCGGATGCAGTTCGTCCACCAGGCGGACAAAAATGGAGCCCATGGACACGCCCATGAAATGCGCTTGCCCAATGCCCAGCCCGTCCAGCAATTCGATTACGTCCCGCGCCACCGTGTACATGTCAAAATCCTCGGGAACCGGAAGGCCCTTGGAGGCGCCATGGTCGCGCAGGTCCAGCTTCAGCAGATGGAAGCGTCCGGAAAAATGCGGGTATTGGCGCTTGAAGGTGAACATGCTCCCGCCAGCCCCGTGCATGAACACCAGCCAATCCGAGCCTTCGGGGCCGCGGTCGATCTCGTGGTAGAGCATGCCGCTGTGGCCGGCCGGGTTTTCGCCGGAAGGCGTCAGGCCGGTTGGTGAAAGCCCGGCGGGACCGTGTACGGGAGTGGAGGACACGGCACAAATGTAGCGTCAAGCGCAGGGCTTGCCGTGCAGGGTTCATGCACGGCAAAAACGGTGCAACAACGCTGCCCTTAGCGCGCCTTGCGGATGAAGAGCATGAAGGCCAGGAGTCCGGCCAACACCCAGCATACTAGGCTGAAGACCGGGATGCCCCACAGGTGGCTGCTCTGTCCAGCCGGCGCCATCAGTGCAATGGCGGAGGCCACAATCAGGAATCCGGCCAAAAGGGTGTAGACCAGGCGGTCGCCCTGAGCGGCCAATTGGCGCATCTGCGCATCGTGGTCCGCGCTGTGGGACTCCACGCGCAATTGCCCCTTGCGCAGCTGGCGAAGGATGTCGTTGAGTTCCTGGGGCAGGTTGCGCAGCAATTGGTCCAGTGTGGCAAAGCGCCAGCTGAGTTCGCCGGCCAGGTTGGCCGGCGTATACTGCTCCCGGAAAAGCTTGAGGCCAAAGGGTTTGATCTCCGCATAGGCATTCAACGAAGGGTGCAATTGCTTGCCGATGCCCTCCAGGATGGCCAGGGCGCGCAGGATGAGGAACACGCTGCCGGGCACCTTGAGGCGGTAATCAAAAATGATCGCCTGCAGGCGAATGCCCAGCTCGCCGATGTTGCCTTCCTGTAACTCCAGCCCGCTGAAGTCGTCGATCAGGCCGGCCAGGTCGCGCTCGAGCTTGCTGCGGTCGTCAATCTGGTGGTCGGTGGCCAGGCGCATCAACTGCAGGGCCATCTGACGGGGATCCTCCTGGGCCATGGCCGTGAACAAGCCCGCCAGAGCGAGTTTGTCGCCGCGGCCCAAACGCCCCACCATGCCAAAATCGATCAGCGTTATGCTGCCGTCTTCCTGGAGGATGAGGTTGCCGGGATGCGGGTCGGCGTGGAAGAAGCCCACATCGAACATCTGTTCCAGATAGCCGCGCAAGCCGCGCAGCGCAATGTCCTCCGGCTTGAGCTTCCAGGCGCGCATCTGTGCGGTATCGGTGATGCGGCAACCGGCGGCGTATTCCTGTACCAGCACCCGGGCCGTGCAGTATTCCGGAAAAGCGGCGGGCACATTGAAATCCTTGTGCTTGCGGTAGACGTGGCGGAACTGGCGGATGTTGCGTACCTCGTTGCGGTAGTCCAGCTCCCGCTGCATGGTCTTTTCCAGGGTCTCCAGCACGTCCATCACCGAGGGAATGCCCTGCCGCTCCAGGTAGCCTTCGGCGCGCAGCGCCACCTCCTTGAGGATGGCGATGTCGGTCTCGACGGTGAAGCGTACGCGCGGGCGCTGCACCTTGACCACCACTTCTTCGCCCGTCTTCAGACGGGCACGGTGGACCTGGCCGATGGATGCGGAACCGAGTGGTTTTTCAAGCAAATACTCGAACAGCAGATCAATGGGCTGGCCCAGTTCGCGTTCGATGCTCTGGCGGACCACCGAAAAGGGAACCGGCGGCACATCGCTTTGCAGCTTCTCGAATTCCCGGATCAGCCCTTCGGGCAAGACGTCCGGGCGGTTGGAGAGGACCTGGGCAAATTTGATGTAGGTCGGCCCGAGTTCTTCGAGCACCATGCGGATGCGCTCAAAGCGCGAATACGCAAAGACGGGCCGGTTCTGCCTGCTCCAGCTCAGCTGCCGGCTGCGCGGCACCAGGTTTTTGAGCGTGGTGTTGGTGACCATGTCCTCAAAACCGTACTTGACCAGCACCTGGATGATCTGGCGCAGGCGGTTGAGGTTTTTGATGGTCTGGTTGAACAGCATCGCGGGGCGGATGGCAGGAAAAGGCCCGGCGTGCCGGGGCGCGGGCGGGCCGGGCTAAAATAGGCCAGCCCAGAAGCCCGCACCCCAGCGGTTATGCACCGGGGATGGCCGCCTGTAGCAACGTCTGGCGCATTTGCCTGTCCGACTGCGGATGGCGCTCCGTGAAACAAAAGAGGGACTGCCTCCGGTGGAGACAGCCCCTCTGTGAAAGGCGTTGTACGTTCCGTATCTCTGGATATGCGGGAGCTGCATGACCTGGCGCATCACAGGGATGCGGGGTCTGCCGGAGCGGTCTGAATGGGGGGACGGTCCGATCGTGCAGCTGCCTGAACGGCGTCAACGCGGTAACCAAAACAACCAGTAGGTGGTCTACCGGTACAGGGACCGGCGGTAAGCCTTACTTGTCGGACTTCGGGCTGTCCGCTTTGCTGCTGGCGCTGCTGCTGCCGGCTTTGGCCGTACCGGCCTTCACCGGGGTGG
>JAUIHG010000079.1 GCA_030432405.1 Bacteroidia bacterium
TGGTCAGCAACCCCGACCTGCCCAACATGATGCAGAGTGCCCTCGCCATCTGGGGGTCGGATCCTGCCACGATCACGGTAGAAATTACCGAGGGCGCCGTGATCGAGGACAAGGAAGCAGGGTTCGATAACCTGGCACAGCTGCGCGAGCTCGGCCTCGGGCTGTCGATCGACGACTTCGGGACGGGCTTTTCATCGCTCTCGTATTTCAAGGAAATTCCGGCAACCGAAATCAAGATTGACCGCTCCTTTGTTATACGCCTGCTGGAAGACACCCAGGATCAGAACCTGGTCCGCATCATCATTGATATTGGTCATCTCTTTGGCCTCGATGTCGTCGCAGAAGGGGTGGATGAGCGTGTCGATCAGCACCGGACCGCTGGAAAACGAGGTGCCGGTAAAATGGTATACGGCAGCGAGGTTTTCGGGATTGCCGTCGTCGTCCACATCAAAATCGATCCGGCCGGCCACATAGGTGTGCAGGCGGCGGTCCTGCACGATGTCCGTGGCGCCCTGCACGGGGAAGGTCCGGTGCAGCGTTCCCGCGCGGTCCAGCACATTGACCCCGTTGTCGTCGATCACGTAAACCATTTCATCGTAGCCCACATACACGTCGATGGGGTTCTCGAAAAAGTCCCAGATCGGCAGGATGGGCACATAGCCCACCTCCTCGTTGAACAGTTCGGGGTCGATCGAGCCTTCCTCAAAAATCTCCTGGACCACATCGTCCTCGCGGCTGCCGAAGAGGAAATCGCAGGAGGCCAGCACGCCGCTTGCGGCGAAAACCAAGCCCACCCGCAGCAGCGTGGCGGAACGAAGGTGCCCGAAAGCGGCGGCGGTTTGGGCAAAGCGGATCATCGGGAAGCGGGGGTTTCGCCGGCAGGCGTGGAGCTGCGGGACGCGCCTTCACTGGCGGCCCCGCGTGGTGCGGACTGGCTGTCCGCCGAACGGTTCAAGAGGCTGAAGCCCAGGGTCAGGCGGTGCACACCGCCCAGGTTGGCGCGGTGGCTGAAGCCGTAGTCGATGCGCATGGAGCCGAAGCGGCGCGGCAGCCAGACGCCGAAACCGGCGCTGGGCAGGGCGGCCTGGTCCAGGCCCAGCAGGTATCCCGCGCGGAAATGCAGGAGGCTGTGCCAGGCGTATTCGGCGCCAAAGCCGTAGGTCTCGTTGTTGTCGGTCGGGTGGTTGAGCTGGCCGGTGACGGTCAGGCGGTGTTCTTCATTGAGCACCGGATCCCAGGCCAGGCCCAGGCGGAAAACCGCCGGTGCGCTGATGGACTCAAACTCGTTGACCACCTGCGGGCCTTCCAGGGTTTCGAGCATCAGGTCGCCAGCCGGGTCCGTGTTGAAACCAAAATTGCTCAGGCCCACGGCAAAGCGGGTATTGGCCAGGCCGATGTCGTACTGGAAGCCGAAATCGAACACCGCGTTGTGGGTGTTGATGCCCGCGATCGACTCGTTGATGTAGCGCGCGGTCACGCCAAAGCGGAAGCGGTCGGTCAGCACCCGGGTCAGCGTGGCGCCCACGGCCGTGTTCGAGGCGCGGAAGGTCTGGCCCGTGCCCAAGGGCAGGAATTCCGTGGTCACGTCCATTTCGCCCGAGTTCAAATAGCTCAGGCTCACGCCGATCAGGGTCTTGTCGGAAATGCGGTAAACCAGCCCGCCATACTGCATGGTCACGCCGCCGAAGTAGTCGGTGGTGGCCAACTGCGCATGGATCTTGCTGCTGTCCAGTCCGGCGATGCCCGCCGGGTTCCAGTACAGCGCACCGATGTCGTCCGTGATGGCGGTGATGGCGTCCCCCATGCCGGCCGCGCGGGCGTCCGGCGTGATTTTGAGGAACTGCATGCCGGTGGTGCCGGTGCGGCTGTCGCCGAAGGCGGGCAGCAATTGCGCCTGCCCGGCGAACACAAAACCCAGCATCAGCGCGCCAAGCACCAACAGGCGCAGCGGACTGGCGGAACGGCGTGCCTTTTGGCGGCGCAGGTGGGAGGGATGGCGGTGGTTTTCCACAAGGCGGCCAAATTACGGCTTATGGGGCAGGGGATGCGCGTGGAAAGGCCCGGAAGCCGACGGCTTCACCATTTCTTTACACGGACGCGTTCAAGACGCCCCCAAACCCCTCCATCCGCCCCCTTACCCCGA
Source organism: Bacteroidia bacterium (assembly GCA_030432405.1). Classification (GTDB taxonomy): domain Bacteria; phylum Bacteroidota; class Bacteroidia; order Chitinophagales; family BACL12; genus WGOA01. The sequence continues at coordinate 2,144 of JAUIHG010000079.1, forward strand.
CGCCCATGCAGTTCCTGGACCCCCGCCTGGAAGCCTACGCCGAAGCCCATTCCCAGCCCGAATCCGAGGCCCTGGCCGCTTGCGCGGCCGAAACCCGCGCCGAAGTCCACATGCCGCAGATGCTTTCCGGCCACCTGCAGGGCCGGGTGCTGGCCCTGTTCAGCCAACTCGTGCAACCTCGGTTGATCCTGGAGGTGGGCACTTATACCGGCTATTCCGCGCTTTGCCTGGCCGAGGGCCTGGCGGCCGATGGGCGGCTGCACACCATCGACGTGGATCCGCACGCCCAGGCCCGCGCAAAAAAACACGCTGAGGCCGCCGGCTATGCGGACCGGATCGTCTTCCACCGGGCCCCGGCCGCCGAGGTCATTCCCGGCATCGATGGGGCCTTCGACCTGGTTTTCCTGGACGCCGACAAAAAGGGCTACCCCGGCTATTTCGACCTGGTGGTGGACCGCGTTCGCCCGGGAGGGCTGATCCTGGCCGACAACGTCTTGTGGAGCGGCAAGGTCACCGATCCACCCGCCGAACAGGACGAAGAAACCGCCGCCCTGGCCGCCTACGCCGACAAGGTCTACGCCGACCCGCGCGTGGCCACGGTCTTGCTGCCCATCCGCGATGGCCTGTTGGTGGCGCGGAAGTTGGGTTGAGGCGAATGAAGAGAGCCGCCAATACGGGTCAGCCACTGGCTGCTTGGCTACCTTATATTGAGCGCTGCTCGGACTGCACAGGACCCTCCAAATGGATCATACGCTTTTAGAAAAAATTCGGCAGCACGATAAAAGTGCACTGGACGAGGCCTACGCAACGGCCTACCCCATGGTCCTCAAGCACGTGCTTGACAACAACGGCAATACAGCGGACGCCGAAGACGTGCTGCAGGACGCCTTCTTGGCTGCGTACATTAAGGTGCGTGAACCGGACTTTTTCCTTAGCTCCAGTTTCACCACCTACCTGATGGGCATAGCCAAAAATCTCTGGCTCAAACAGCTCAATCGCTACAAAAAGCGGTTCAAACCCGATAACACGATATGAGCATCCGGTATCAAGAAGAGGACGATGCCGCCAATGCTCTGGAATCCCTGCTGCAAGCTGAGCGCATTTGCTTGTTCTGGGAACACTTTAATCGGCTTTCTCCAGACTGCCAAAAACTCTTCCGTTTGGATATGGAAGGAAAAAAGGATGGCGAGAAAGCAGAAGCAATGGGATTTTCCAATGCCGGCTCGGTAAAGGTGAAGCGTTCTAAATGCAAAAGCGCGCTGATGAAGAGCGTGCAGAACGATCGACGTTACCATGAAATCATGGAGCCATGAACGAGGAACTAGACCCCAAGTTTGAGGCCCTCTTCAAAGAGGCAAAAGGCCAGGAAGACGTATACCGTTTCAAGCTCCTTATGCAGCAAGTGGCGGCAGATTACAAGGCAAAACAGAAGCCCAGAAAGCGAACGATCGGATTAAGCGGGTGGCTGAGCATTGCCGCTTCCATTTCGGTGCTGGCTATAGCCGCTATATGGCTGACCCGATCAAATAGCACGAGCAACAATTCCGCCTTGGCTTTCGCCATGGAAAAACCCTACTTGGACCAAACGCGCGCCTCCGGCGATGGTGCAGCCCAAACCGCTTACGCCGAATTGGTGGTTCAACTCCAGAACGGGAATTGGAACGCTTTTCTAGAAGCATCTCAAGAAGCATTGGCTACGCCGGAATTTGCAGATGCCTTTGGTGCTTGGACCTACCAACAGCAAGCATTTGCATACCTGAAGCTGGATCAACCCGACACTGCCAAACAAGCCTTGGAAGCGCTTCGCCTAACCAGCGAACGCCAAGAGGCGTACCGCTACTATAAGGCTGTTTTAGCGCTTCATGAAGGACGCATTGAAGCAGCACGCAGCACTTTGGATGATGGCCGTTTCCAGTATCCTTGGAGCAATCGAGCAGCCGAGTTGCTCAAGCGGCTTCAGTGATGCTTGGTTGAAGGTCCTGCCTTCCCCTGCGGCCAAAGGCCAACCAAGAGCCTGTGGCCACCCCCACAACGAGCAAAAACCATCCCCAAAAAGGAAGCACTGTACGGCCTTGAGGGTGCGTTGGCGCATCGTCGCCTATGAGCACCAAACCGGCCCAGTAATAAGGGGCTGCATCTGGATGCTTTGAGCGGAAATGGCGTTTGGCATTGGCCAAGGCTTCCGCCTTGCCCATACCCCCTTTCAAGCCTTCTGCAAACGCAGCCATCAACTCCAATGTGCTGGCATCATCAATGGACCAAAGGCTGACCAAGACGCTTGGAATACCCGATGCCTGGAAGTAGCGAGCCAACGCCATCGGCCCTTCTCCTTCCACCAACTTGCCTTCGCCTGTCTGACAGGCGGAAAGGATCAGCAATTCCGTTTGCGGCGTAAGAAACTGTGCTTCAAAGGCGTGAAGGATTCCGTCGTCATTTGAAGCCTCCAATACGGGGTGCGTACCTACGGCACTGTTTTTGGATTCCAGGCCCTGTCCAAGCACCAAACCAGACAATGCTGCCTGAGAAGGCACAGCAAAAGCATGGCCAGAGAACAATACAATGTTATGCGTTTCCAAGGATTCCCGAAGGCGCCCTTCTGTGGCCTGATCGCCCAATAGGGCTTGCCCTTTCAAGATGCGTGCAAGCTCCCGGGCTTCGACACCATTGTTGGCTAAAGGGACACAATTGCGAATCAAAGCTTTGTTCTGTGCAAATAGAAATGGCCGGTCCGCAGGCTGCAAGGAATCCATCAAGGCTCGATAAGATGGAGCAAAAGCGACAAATAGGGAATGGCCTTTGCTCGGTGCTCGTTCAGTATGTGTGGGTGGCTCCAAATGGTAGGCATAGCGCACATCAAATTGATCCAAGACTTGCTGGCCATTGCCCAATCCCAAAAGCTCCATGGGAAACTGATGCAAAGGACCATCCGGCAGGATCACCAGGGGTCCGTTATGCTTCTTGAGCTCTTCCGGCAAGAGCAGTGCGCCTAATTCAAACCACGATTGGCCATGCATGTTTTCCCCTTGTGGAACCTCGTCCGGCGCCCGCTTCAGAGCATCCGAAATCCGGCGAATGTCTTCCAATGCTTCAATTGGCAATGGATTTATGGTCAAGCGCTCTTGATTGCAGTACAACACATACATGCTGCTGTCTCCGACCAAGTAGCTCAGCAGCTGAGTGTGCTGATCACGGCACCATGCAAGGAGTGCCTCATGATCCTCCCATAGCGATGTTTCGGCGGGCCCACCAAGGACCTGCTGCATCAGCGAATCCCTTACTGCTTGAAGCCGTTCGACGTCGCTCATGAATCCACGCTCTTCCATCGAGGTCCATGCCATTGTATCCTCTTGGGCTTCTTGCAAACGGACTTGGACACGGGCTTGCAGACCCTCGAAAGTTTGGCGCTCCGCTAGGGTCATGCGTGCAGATTGGCGCAGACGCTGTTTTAAGGTCCTGCTCCGGATGTGGGCATTGGCGTTCATCAATACCTCCAGGCGCTGGGCTTCGTCCAATCCATCTTGGTTGAGCACCGCAAGTTGGACTGCCTTTAAAGCGGCATAAGCCGATTGCAAACTCTGTGGGTTTTGGCCCAATCGTTCCAGTTTCGTCAGGTGCGCTTGCCATTCTTGCAGCACCTTCATCAGTGCTTGTGCTGCATCTGCTTTACCCTCACTGGGTGATGCGCTGAGTATGTTCAGGGCTACCTTGGCCTCCAGCGCCAGTACATCCAAGGCCCCTTCTTGCGGGATTCCCGGCAACCCTGATGCATCCAAAAGTTGCTGCGCCTCTTGAAGGTTGATCCGGAACACATCGCTCCGTCCACTTTGTAACGCGTTGTCTGCTTTCAATATGGCATGCTTGATCCTTTCGTTGCGGATTGTGGGCACTGCCCATGGTCTGTTCAAAACCGCATTGCTTTCAGCGAATTGCCCATTGCGGTTCAAGGCCAGGGCATGGTGAAATGCATTATTGGGCAGTTTGGCAAAATCAAAACGATCCGTGCTGTATAGCGCCAAAGCCGAATCGTACCAACCATGATTGGTGTAAACGATCGCCATGTTGGCCCACGTCCGGTTGACGTTGCGGTAGTCCCTATCGGAAGCAGCCAGGTCAGCAGCAGTTCTTGAAAGCCGGAGGCATTCCATGGTTTTCCCCTGCCGGTCATAAGCGAGAATACGTTGGCTTCGAATATTGCCTTCATAACTGTTCCCGGGGCCATATATGCGCTTGAACAGGGCATCGGCACGGTCCAAAAACACATGGGCTTCGGTGTACTTCCCCATGGCCACATGGTAACAGCCTTGCAGGAAGAGGTAGGCTCCCTGGTACTGGAAGTCACCCACATTCAGATAGGTAGCCATGGCATCCAAGTATGGGCCAGCTTCCCACCACGACTTGCGTTGAAGAACGTTCAACAGCAAATGGTTGGCTACCGGAAAAATGCAGTCGGCACAGACATAACCGGTGCTCAGTTGATCCAAACAAGCGGATGCCCCTTGTTCAAAGAGGGCCAATGCGGTATCGCGGCCTTGGCAGGTGTATGCTATGTAGCCGCGTGTTCCGTAAAATGCCGGTAGCTCATCGGGCAAGACGCTGGCGGCATAAACCTCTAAGGTGTCCAGCAATCGATCAGCAATGGTGCAATACTCTGGTTCAATCGATAAACGCTCCACAAACGAGCGGCCCTTGACCAAGGCGTAGGCTACATTGCCGGAAGCCTCGTGCCAACGCAATGCGCGCTGTAGCGAAGGCCAAGTGGCTTCTTCTTGCCGGTTTTTGGCATAGGCTTGCAATAAGCGCCACTCGATCAAAGCCGATACCAAAGGTGCGGGATGGGCCTCCATGGCCATAGAATCCATCAATGCTGCATACGCTTGTTGATGGACTTTTGCTGATACATCCCGCCGCTTGAGTTCCTGATAGCGGAGTTGATAATAGCCGCGTCGATACGGCACGGTGCGTGCAACGGCCATCAGTTTTCCAAATCGAATGGAGTCCAGTTGGCGCTGACTGTTTATATGCGCTGTGCCTAGGTCAAACAACACATCGAGCGGAAACGCCTGATCAGCCTGATAGCACGCCAAAGCCCTGTCGAAAGCGCCTTTAGCATGCTGTGGCTTATCCACCGATATTCCTGTGAAGCCACCTACATACGACACAAGGCTGTCGGGGTGGCATGGCAGACCAGCAGAAACATCGATTTGTGCATGGCTCAAGCATCCCAGCATCAACAGCCCCAGCAATGCCGGAAGCTTTAAACAGAAGGCTTTTCTCATTTTCTCCTAGGATCGATAACCAAATGGGGCCTCGTGGGATCAACCCATGAACCGTGCAAGGGCAATACGCTAATGCACCCAAAAAAACCAAACCATGCACTTTTCTTCCCCAATCCCTCTGAGTACTGCCAAAGCCATCGCCCTTTTCCTTATGGGCTTATTCGGCATGACCAGTACCAGTCATGCCCAATTTCCCATCGATCAATTGGTGGCCTACTTCCCTATGGACAGCAACGGCAACGATCTTGTTGGAGGCCTGGTCCCTTTGGTAACCGAGGGCAGCCCAACACCAACTGCGGACCGCTTTGGTCGCCCCGGAAAGGCCCTGCGCTTTGATGGCAATGATTTTTACAGTTACGGTGATGTACTCAACATGGACACCAGCAGCTTCTCCATCAGCCTTTGGGCAAAGGTCGAAAGCTACACGAACACTGGAGGCAATGGTGAAATCATTATTTCAAGCGGAACGACCATCTATGGGTCACCCAGATACAATGCCTATTCCCTTGGTGTAGTTGACACCGATTCTTTGAAAACCTCATTTGTGGTTGGTGACGACATGGAAAACCTTCACGTCATTGACGGCTACATGGACTACCAAGAATGGTTTCATTTAACCGCTACCAGGAAAGGTCAAGAGATTCGCATCTACATCAATGGAGTGGTGGCCTCCGTCGACTCCATCCCGCCCAATACCACCATCGGCAACAATATTGTTTTCGCCATAGGCGCCTTGGACCGCAACCCTACCGGCCAACCGGATGTGGGGTTTTTTGATGGCTGTATCGACGACATCCTCATCTATCAGGACCGGTGCCTGACCGAGGCTGAAATTCAAGAATTGGCCTGCCCAACACCTGCCAGCCCGAGTACCGATGTTTTGGGCCCTCAACGTGCACGCTTGCAATGGTTTGGCACGGAGACGGAAGTCGGCTTTCAGGTAGAGGGCGGTCCAAGCGGTGGAAGCGCACGTCGATTCACCACCATCGATACCAGCCGAACCCTGAACATCCTTTCGCCGGGTACGGCGTATCAGTGGCGCGTTCGGGCCTGGTGCGGCAGCAACTTTTCGGACTGGTCTGAGGTCACTGCCTTTTCTACGCCTTTGGCGAAGCAGACCCTACAGCAAGAAATGGACCTGCAGGTTCAACTGCTTGGCGCAAACCAGCTCATTGTTCAGGTTCCAGAAGGAAGCTACCGCAACATGCAGGTCTTTGACGCCTTGGGCCGCTCGCTTGACCGCCAGCGGGTAAACCGGCAACAGCGTTTGAGCACACATACCCTATCCAAAGGATGGCACATGGTGGTACTGGAGGGTCCCAGTGGACGGATCCAAAAGGCCGTGTTCTTGCCATAGCTGCGTTTCATGACTACTGCGCGGGGAGCGGGGCTTCGGTTCCGTTCCCCGCAATGGTGTTTCCGGCGTAAACCAGACCCTGCCCGCAAAATAGGATACCCCGCAGCGCGTTGTGGATACTGCCAAAGGGTTTTGCGCGGCTCCCGGCCCTGTCCCGGGCTATTTTTCGGGGGCATTGCCCTGCGGTGTCCGCGCCGGAACCGCCTAAGCCTGAGCGGCATACGCCGTTTGCGGGCTTCGGCATGCCCTTTGCCCTTCCTCCGCCCATGCGCCGCTGCTTCCTCCTTCCCCTGTTGGTCCTTGCGTCCTGGACCCTGCCCGGTTCTGCCCTGCTGGGGCAGTACAACGCCGAGACCATCCGCGGCTACGTGGACACCTGGTGGCCCACCGCGGTGGCCCAAATGGAAAGCCACGGCATTCCGGCGTCGATTTCGCTGGCCCAGGGCATCCTGGAAAGCGGGGCCGGCACTTCCGAGTTGACCCGGCGGGCCAACAACCATTTTGGCATCAAATGCCACAAAGGCTGGACCGGCAAGTCCGTGCGCTACGACGACGACGCGCGCAACGAGTGCTTCCGCTCCTACCGCGACGCGGCCGAAAGCTGGGAAGACCACTCCGAATTCCTGACCGGCCGTTCGCGCTACGCCAGCCTTTTTGACCTCAAGCCCACCGATTATGCAGGTTGGGCGCACGGCTTGCGCAGGGCCGGCTACGCCACCAATCCGCGCTACGCCGACCTGCTCATCAAGCTGATCCGCGACTACGAGCTGCACCAGTACGACCGGATGGACACGCGCCAGGTGCCGCTGGCCAAACGCAACACGGACCGCCGCCCACCGGACGACGTCCCGCACCGGCCTTCGGCCGAAAGGCCCTCCGATGAAGTGGTCTGGTTCAACCGCATTCCATCCGTGCGTGCCCGTCCGGGCGAACGCCCCGCCGACCTGGCCCGGCGCCACGACCTGAGCCTGGAGCAGCTCTGCGGCTACAACGATGTGGACGCGGGGTGGGTGTTCGCCGAAGGCGAACGCGTGTTCCTCAAACCGAAGCGCCGCAGCACCCACCAAAAGCAGCACCGCGTCATTTCCGGCGAAAGCTTGCGCGCCATCAGCCAACAATACGGCATCCGCCTGGACGTGCTGGCCAAGCGCAACCAGGTGAACGAAAGCTTTGTCCCGGCCCCCGGCGAATTCATCGTCCTGCGCGGCAAAGCCAAAACGGTCCCGAAGGCGGCCGACCGCAGCGCACGTGAAGCGGTCCAAAAGCGCCTGGCCGAACACCACCAAAAGCAAAAACAAAGCCCGCCGCCTCCGGCGAACGCCTCCACCTCCACGGAGGATCGGTTGAACGCAGCGCCGGAAAAGGGCCAGGTGGACTTTGTACCGGTCGGCGGGTTTGCCGGATCGGGCGATGGGTCAACCAGCGGGAACCCAGCCAGCCAGACGCCGACCGTTGACGCGCATAAACCCGCGGTCGAACAACCCGCCGCCGTGCAAACCGATCCGCCCGCTGCACGCAACCGCACGCATACGGTGCAAAGCGGCGAAACGCTTTACAGCCTCTCGCGCCGCTACGGCGTCAGCGTGGACGACATCCGCATCTGGAACAGCCTCGGCGACGCCACGATCAAGATCGGACAGGAATTGGTGGTGGGGCCCTGATCCGGCTTACGCCGAATTCCGCCCGGCATTGATGATGCCGTACATCGAGCGGACCACCATGCGGCGGAAGACGCGGCGGGGGATGCCCTTGGGGATTTCCTCTTCGCCGCGCAAGCAGGCGAGCGCAAACTGCTGAATGGTCAGTAGGGGCAGCACGATCTGCTCGCGGAGTTCTACGGAGGCTTGTGCGGCGGGGCTGTCGGCCATCAGGGAATCCTTTTTGGAAATGGTCAGCAGCAGGCGCTTGGTCTCCTGGTACTCCTTGTGTACGCGCTTCCAGATGGAACCGAACTGCGGGTGTTTGCCCAGGTGGCGCGTCAGTGGGAAGAAGGTCTTGGCCAGGGCCATCATGGCGTTGTCGCACAGCGCGCGGAAGAAGGGCGAAGCCTCGTAGAGGTCGTTGATGCGCTGCAGGTCGCTGTGGCGCTCGTAGGGTTGCATGGCCGTGCCGAGGCCGTAGAAGCCGGGCACGTTCTGCTTGAGCTGGTTCCAGGTGCCCACAAAGGGGATGGCGCGCAGGCTGTCCAGGGTCAGCGTGCCTTTGCGCTTGGCCGGTCGGGAACCGATGTTGGTTTCCGCGTAATAGTCCAGCGTGCCCAGGTCCTTGAGGTAGGGCAACAGGTCCGGATCGCTTTTGAGTTTGCGGTAGGCCTGGTAGGAGCGTTCGGCCAACTCCTCCATCAGCTCGCGCTGTGCTTCGTTGAGGGTGGTTTCCTCCTTGGCGTAGAGGTTGTGTTCGATGCCCGCACTGAGCAATTGCTCAATGTTGTAGGCCGCCGAACGCACCGTGCCGAAATTGGAAGAAATGGTCTGGCCCTGCACGGTCAATTCCAGGGACTTGCCTTCGATGGCGTTGCCCAGGGACGCGTAAAAGCGGTGGGTCTTGCCGCCGCCGCGTGCCGGGGGTCCACCGCGGCCGTCAAAGAAGACCACCTGAATCCCCGCTTCGCGCGAAGCGCGGGTCAATTCTTCTTTAGCCCGGTAAATGGACCAGTTGGCCTGGAGGTAACCGCCGTCCTTGGTGCCGTCGCTGAAGCCCAGCATGATGGGCTGGCGCTTGCCGCGGGCACGCAATTGGCGCTTGTAGGTTTTGTTGTCGTAGAGCTGCCGCATGGCCTCCGGCGCTTCGGCCAGGTCGTCCACGGTTTCAAACAGCGGTACGATGTCGAAGGGAAGGTTGCCCTTGTGGCCGACCATGCGGGCCAGGGCCAGCAATTCAAAAACGTCCTGCGCACCGCGGCAATTGGAAATGATGTAGCGGTAGCAGCCCTCCGGTCCATTCTCTTTTTGAATGGTTTTGATTTCGCGCAACACCTCAAGCACATCGCGCTCGACGGCATTTTCGATTTTGGCCGGGTTCAGCGGACCTTTCAGAAGCTTGTGCGCATCGGCCAGCCAATCGAGTTTTTCCGCGATGGGCATGGCCTCGTATTCGGCCGGTTTGAGGCCGAGCTGCGGGAGCAGCTTCTTGAACAGCGCTTTGTGGATGCGCGAATCCTGGCGGATGTCCAGGTTGGCAAAATGAAAACCAAAGGTCTTGACCTTGGTGCGGAAATCGTCGAGGCGGTCGATGAATAGGCCGTCGTGTTCTTCCACCAGCAGGGCGCGGATGGCGTCCAGCTCGGCCATCAGTTCGTCAGCTTTTTTGTAGGCCCCGCTTTCGCCACGCATCGTGGCGCGCACCTTTTCCTCCACGTTTTGGACCATGGGGTCCACGTTTTTGAAGGTCAGGCGGCGGCGGAGCTTGCGCAGGTCCTCGCGGTAGGCGCGCAAAACGGCATGGCGCAACAGCCGGGCCACCTTGAGGGTGGTTTCGGTATTAACGTGGGGGTTGCCGTCGCGGTCGCCGCAGGGCCAGAAGCCCATCTGCACGAGGTGGGCCAGATCGGAGGCGTCGATGGGGGCCTCCTTGGTGCCCATGGCCTTCGCCACGCGGCGCAAGACGCGGGGCACAGCTTCAAAAAAGACGTTCTCCAGGTACCAGACCAGACGGGTGGCCTCCTCCAGCGGGGTGGGCTTTTCCGAGTGGTAGAAGGGCGTTTTGCCCAACTGGTGGAGCAGTTCGTTGATGCGCGTGATGTCGCTGTCGCGGATGGCCGCCTCCAGGTCGGTGATGATGCCGAGGACCTGGCTGGGGTAGAACTGCGTGGGGTGCGCGGTCAGGACAATGCGCAAACGGAAATTGGCCAGCGTCTCCGACAGCTTTTCGGCATTGGCCTGGAATCCGGCCTTGTCTTTCAGTGCAGGCACCGTGCCGGGACCGGCCGTATCGTGGATCTGCTCGAAGGCGGCATCCTCCAGCGCATCAAAGAGCACCACCTGGCGCTCGATGTACTGGATGAATTGGAACAAAAGGTCGTAAAAGCCCTTGTCGTCGATGTCGCCGAGGTGTTCCTTGCGGAACCGCCTCAATATTTCCTGCGGCGCATGCTTTTTCTCATAGCCCTGTTCGCACGCCTTGGCCAGGAGCGGCAGCAGCGTGCCGGTCTCGTGGATGGTCTTGAACGGAAGGGTGAGAAACAGGCTGTTGTACAGCTGGAATGGGATCGCAACCCGGTCGTGAAAGTTGTGGGGAGAGGGTGCGGCGTTGTTGCGCGCTTCCCGCGCGGCAGATACACTTTTTTCGGCCATACGGCCGCGAAGTTAACGGGCCCGGCAACGCTGGAAAAGCCTTTTGCAAAATGGAGGCCGTCGGGCAGTTCCGGCCGCTGTTTTACCTTCATGCGTTTGCCCTGTTGCCAAGGGCTCCTTGAGCTGTTGTTAGGCTTCCGGAGCAGGCACGCGTTGCGCGGCTGCAGGAGCCTGGAATTCCCCGGCTTGCGCCGGGCGAAAACCGAACCTGCCCAGCGTGGCCGAACCCAGCGTATCGCTGAAAACCCCGCGGCCATCGGCGCCTTCCCGCCAAGTGGTGAAGGTCCAGGCGTGGGCCAGGGGAATGCCGCCCACGTTGCGGTAATCGCTGTATACAATGGCATGCGGGTCTTCTTCGGCCTTTTCCAGGGACTTACTGAAGGTTACCACATAGGCCGCGGCCTGCAGGACGCCCGTGGCGCTGTCGGCGTAGAGGCGGTACCAGTCGTCGGGGGCATCCCCGATGCCGGCGTCAAAGCGCAGCAGGGCCACATCCTGCGAACGCCCGTTCAGGGATTCGCCGGGCAGGCGCTCCAACCGGGTGCCGGGATCGGCAATCTTGTAAGGTAGCGCCTGGAAATAGGTCCAGGTCAGGGCGTCGAAGCGGGCGGAGGGCCATTCGGCGGAGGCCTCGGAAGACGCTTCGTCCCCCGCGGCCATCCAGGCCACCTGCGCGTCGGGCACCGTATCGCCGTTGAACCAGAGCACCCGGCCGTCCTGCCGCTCGATCCGCAGGGCCGTGCCGTCGGTGCGGTAGTGGATGCGGGCGCGGAGGCGTTCGCTTCCGCGGAAGCGGAGGACCAGGTCGTAGGACAGGACCTCGTGGTCGGCCCAGGCCTGGGCTTTATGGGCGGAGGTCACGCGTTCCGCGAAGCCGCTGGTGTCCGTTGCAGCGTTGGCCGGCGCATTGGCGGCGGGAACCGCGGAACCCGGGCGCTCATCGGCCGGGGCGGTGTTTTCGCCGGAACGGCAGGCGGACAATAGGGCCAGGCCCAGAACCAGAAAAACGGGGTGGAAAACAGGAGTGCGGTGCATGGGCATCAAACATCGGGCAGCGCGTCCGCGTTCCATAATACGTGCAGCACGAGGCCCGGGCTTTTGCCGACCTTTGCCGCGCTCCCCTCCCGCCGACTGCTCATCCCCAACCGCGCACGCATGCCCGAGGACCGCATCCAGGTGCACGACCTGGTTTTCCAACCCTACCTGACCGAACGCAAGATCAACGAGCGCGTCCGGCTGCTGGGCATGCGCATCAACCGCGACTACGAGGGCCGCAACCCCCTGTTCCTGGCCGTGCTCAACGGTGCCTTCATGTTTGCCGCCGACCTTTTCCGCCAGGTGGTCATCTCCTGCGAGATCAGCTTTGTCAAGGTGGCCAGCTACGACGGCACCGAATCCAGCGGCGCGGTCAAGGATCTGCTGGGCCTCAATGAGGACCTGGAAGGCCGCCACGTGGTGGTGGTGGAGGACATTGTGGACAGCGGGCTGACCATGCGGGCCATGCTGGACCGCCTGTCGGCGAAAAATCCCGCCAGCGTGCGCATTGCCAGCCTGCTGCTCAAGCCCGAGCGCCTGCGCGAGGACATCCATGTGGACTACCTCGGTTTTGAGGTGCCCGACAAGTTCCTGTTGGGCTATGGCCTGGATTACAACGGCCAAGGCCGAAACTTGCGTTCGATTTACGAACCGGTGGACCCGGACGCGGACCAAAGCGCGCCATCCACCCTGCCCCGCTGAATGCCCATGCACACTTGCCGCTTTGCTTCCCGTTTGGTGCTCCGCCTGGCGCTGTTGTTCGCCGGAGGCGGCCTGTTTTCCGCCCTCCAGGCCCAGGACGCGGAAGCCCTGCAGGCCAATCGGCCGGATTGGGAGGAACTGGAAGCCCGTTTCAGCGGCCCCGATGGGGCGAAGGCCTACAGCCAGCTGTCCGCCCAGCTCGACACGGCCAGCCGCCGCCTGGCCCTGGCGCAGGCCTTCTATTACGGCAGCTATTTTGTGGATGGCGCCAATGCGGGCCGCGACGATTTTCAGGCGCTGGACCTGGCCTCGCTGGCCAACAAGGCCGATGCCCCCACCCTGCTGGCGCTCTGCGATTCGGTGCTGGCCATCCGCCCCGCCGACCTGACGGCCAACTATTACAAAGGCCTCGGGCTCTACCTCGTGGACACCACAGACCTGCGCTCGGTCCATTACCGCGACCGCTATGTGCTGTTGTGCAACACCATATTGAGCAGCGGCACCGGCGCGGCCTGCCCGACGGCCATGGACGTATTGAGCGAAAACGACGCCATGGAGGTCATGCGCTTTCTGTCCATCCGCAAAATGGTCGAGGAACCCCTCGAAAACGCGGAGGAAGGCTGCCAGCGCTACCGGATTACCGCCTCGCCGATCTACCGGTCCCGGATCATCCATTTTATGGTGCATTGAGGCGGTTGCCTATTTTGTAGGCACACCACAACAACACGCACCATGAAATTTTACCATGCATTGGCTTGCGCGGCCCTCGGGGTATGCGCCAGCGGGCTGTGGATCCAGCCGGTTCAAGCCCAGGTTCTGTCCACGTTTGACACCGATGAAGAAGGTTGGTATGTAGAAGGAGACGGCAACGTTTCCTGGAACGCCGGCATAGGTCTTCCGGCCGGCTCCATGCAGACCAACGACGACGCCACCGGCGACCGCAACATCGCCGTGGCCCCGACCAAATTCCACGGGGATTGGTCGATGGCCACCGCCTC
>JAUIHG010000080.1 GCA_030432405.1 Bacteroidia bacterium
GCCCACGGCCTGGTGTTCGTGTTCAATGCGGTATCCACGACCGGTGACGGGATGTGGTTCCGCCATGGCGCCATAACGTTCCAGAAAAGCCTCCCAGGACGGTTTTGCCCTGTCCGCATAAGCGGGAGGACCGGTCCATGTCGGGCTCAGGTTACTGTGCACCATCCAGGCGTAGGCATGGCGTAGATCGGAGGGATCCATGGGGCAGAGCTCCACGCGTTCGCCGGTCACGGCGCCCGGAATGGGGTTCATGCGCTTTTCCAGGATGGGCAGATAGCGGTCATCGGGCAGTCCGGGTGCGGCAGCAGGTTGTTTTCCGTTTTCGCCGGCCAGCCGGCGAAAGCCAAAATGCGCGTAAAAGGCTTCCGAGTAGGGGTCGCTGAGAACGCGGATGCTGTGGTAAGCGGCCTGGCGTACTCCGGCCAAAAAGTCCTCCAAAAGCGCACGGCCGACGCCTCGGCCCATGGCGTCAGGCGCTACAAAGAGGTATTCGAGCTCCACCTGTCCCGCCATGGTTGGGCGGTAGGCATAGGCGCCGTGCAGGCCTTTTACCCCCTGGCCTTCGGGTGCACGGAGCAGGTAGACCGCGTGGGTCTCCATGTCGCGGGGGCTCAAGGTGAGGTCCTCGCGCCAATGCGCCATGGCCTGTGGCGGATAACCCCAATGGGCTTTGGATGCCCACATGAGGGCATTGACCGCCTCCCGGTCCTCGGAACGGGCTGGCTCGATCCAATAGGGCTGGGTGATGGCGTGGACCTGCGGGTCGGGCATGCGGCGAAGTTAGCCGTCGGCATGCTGGGGAGCCATGCCTGGCGAAGCACCGGCAGAGGCGCTTTCCTGCTGCCTTCGCTGCGCTGTCCCATGCGGCAAGGCCGTGCGCTTTCGCTGGGCGTCGATGCGTGCATAGGTGTCGTCGTAGCCTTCGGCCATGGTGCCCATAAGGCGGTCCCAAAGGGTGAAATACAGCCCATAACTGCCCCTGAAATGCTTGTGGTGCAAGTTGTGGTGGGTGGAGGTGTTGATCCAACGCCCCAGCCAGTGGCGGTTGAAACCTTTGGGATACAGCTCATAGCCCAGGTGGCCGTATACGTTGTAGAGGATCTGGAAAAGAAAAAAGAATCCGAAGGCAGACACGTGAATGGGAAAACTGAAGGCCAACACCGGAAGGATGGCCGCCTCTACAAAAGCTTCAGTCGGATGAAAGGCATACGCCGCCCACGGCGAAGGATTGGTCGACAGGTGGTGTACACGGTGGACGTGGCGGTAGATGCGTTTGTGGTGCATCAGCCGGTGCATCCAATAGAAATAGGCATCGTGCAAAAAGACCATCGCCACAAACGTGAAACCGTAATAGCCCCAGCTGTGCTTGTCGAAATCAAAATAAATTCTGGAATATGGCGTTAGTGGGGAATAAAATATCAACAAGGCCATGCCTGCAAAAAGGGCAATGGACGTCACCGAATACAACACCTCCCGGAGATAGTCTTTCCGTTTGGGGTAGCGCCCCTGAATGCGGAGGCGCGATGCCCAGCGGCGGAAAAGCACATAAAACAGTAGAAATGCGGCAGTGGCTGTTGCCGCATAGCGCCAAAAGATTTTGCCGTAGCTGGACCAGAACTGGACCCAATAGGAATCGGGAATATGCTCCATGAAGTGGACAGATCAATTGCTTATCCGACAGTAGGCGGGTGCCGGTGCCCACCGGCCAGGCGATACCCCAGCAGCGCCATTGGGATAAAGGCCAGAACCAGATCGGCCACTACGAAAGCCGCCGGGGCTGGAATGACCACCACGTTGTAGATGCCGGCCAGCAAAAACAAGGTGCCAATGATCAAGGCCGTTTGCAGCTTGTACGCTTTGACAATCAACACGGCTACCAATGCGCCAACCAAGGTGCCCAGCGCATGCGCCAACCAGGGGCTGACAAAATGCTTGAATTCCATCAGCGGCATGCCTGCAGCCAGGCTTTCGGAATCCATGGGGTCAATACCCTCGGGCAATGGAACGATTTGGATGCCCAGCAGGATGATGCCCATGTTGACCATGGAACCCACAGCATAGCCGACCACCAGCGCCAATGCGATGCGCAAATAGGGATGCATAGGAATAGTATTTAGGCGATGGCACAGGTCCATGGACCACCGCGGTACCTGCACTACGGCAGTAGCTTGCCAGCGTTATGTGCATGATGCCATATGCTGACTGCCCTGCTTTGGTGGACCGGCAACCCTTCTAAGGTAGGCAAGCTGGCAAAAGGTAGCCGCTAGGGCTCGTCCTTGCGTGCGCGGTCCAGGTCCTCCAAAAAGGCATCCAGCCGTTCAATGGTCACGTGGTCCATGACCACGACCTTGAACCACTCCGGGTGCTGGTGGCTGTCGGGGACCAGGCCATGGGCCTGTGCGGTTTCTTCGGGAATGGCCGAAGCCCGCATGGTCACGATGTTGCTGGCGGGATGGCGGAAAAAGGGAATCTCCCGTTCGGCCAATTGGCTGGCCAACCAGGCAGTCCGCTTTTGCAGGATGTAGATCTTTTCAGCCCATCCATGAGGTCCGTGGGTCTGAAGGATCATCCAAACAGCGATGGCATTGGCCCCTGATCGGCTGCCGATCAAGGTGCAATCCTCCCCGCTGACGTAACTGGCCGCCGGGGTCAGTACGTGTTCGATGAAGCCTTTGCGCGCCAGGAAAATGCCGGTCCCGTACGGAGCCTGCGCCATTTTGTGCGCATCCAGGGTGATGGAGTGCACGTCCGGGTTGCGGAAGTCAAGGGCGCTTTGGGATTGTTGTTCGCCGGAGGCGAAAGGAAAATAAAAGCCACCAAACGCGCCGTCGAGGTGCAGGCGGAAAGGCAGGCCAGCACGGCGGCAGGCCTCCGCCCATTGCGATGGGGCATCCACCGAGCCGAACATGGTGGTCATCATGTTGGCCATGACCACCGCGTGTGTAATCCCGGCTTGTTTTGCCGATTCCAGGCAGCGGTGCAGCTCATCGTCGCTCAGGCTCCGATTTTTCGGATCCACTGCGGCCTTGAAAAGCGGCATGCCCAGCAGGTTGGCGGCCTTGTCCACGCAATAGTGGCTGTCAGCGCTGCAAAAAAGGCCTATCTGGTGCGCCCTTGCCCCGTCTTGCCGCACAAACGCGTTGCGGTACATCCACATGGCCTGGATGTTGGCTTCTGTACCGCCGCTGGCCACATAGCCGTCCGTCTGACCGGGTTGTGCACCAAAAATGTCCACCGCGCAGAGCTCGATCAATTCGCGCTCAATCTCCTGGGTCCCCTTGAAATAAGATTCGGATTCCCCGAACGTGTGGCAGCCGATGTGGTTCGGATTGGCCACCATCGTGGAAATGAACGGCGCGTCTTTAAGGAAATGGGCATCCTGGTTGAAGACGTCGTCGTCCAGGGATGAGGCAGGCACCCCCAGGACAGGCTGGTGGTCGTAGTTCACGTTGTCGGCCAGCGCAGCAAAAACCCTTCGGTGCAGTTCCTCGCGCTCGGTGCGTCGCCAAAATCGAAACGATGCTGCCATGCGTTTATTCGCTTTTAAGGGCCTGTCCTTCAATGCGGAACTCGGAATCCGAAAAAAGGAATCCGGTGTTTCGGGCATCGATGGTGTAGCGTCCATCGGCAGCCTCATACACCACATGCAGACCACTTTGGTACAGCCAATTGGCGGTTGTGTCCATAATGCGAACACGGACCACCGAACCGCCATCCAGCCGGAGGTCCAGCTCTTGGGGATGGAGTTTTTTTTCCGTGGCCCGGTACTGCACGGTGGTATAACCTCCTGCATCCGCGAAACTGTCTACCGTATAGCGGCCAGACCGTTCGGGGTGCGCCAAATCAAACGGAAGAACAACGGCCCATTCACGCTTCCAGTCCGTGGTATCCAGCGTATTGGTTTGATCGCCTTCCGGCGAAATCACCCGTTTGCGCACGCCCCAGCCCTCGGCGTTCAGCCGCTCGGCTTCGGCTTCAAAATAGGCTTTTGCGTCCCAGTACGGACCCGGATCGCCTTCGGCCTCCGGGCTTCCACAGGCCTGAAGCAAAACCGCCAGTGTTAGAACGGCCATTAGCCCTTTCCACGGGTTTTTGCAGCGTCCCGGCTCTGTGGCACAGGTCCGTCGTGGCCGCCTCATGCTTCAGGCATTTCGACCAGGTTGTCGCCGGTCATTTCGGCCGGCACTTCAAGGCCCATCAGGCTCAGCAGAGTGGGGCACAGGTCGGCCAGTTTGCCGTTTTTCAGCCGAGCATTTTTGCGCTTCGGATCGATCAACCAAACCGGCACCGGGTTGGTGGTATGAGCGGTGTTGGGACTGCCGTCCGGGTTGCGCATTTTGTCCGCATTGCCGTGGTCTGCAGTGACCAGCATGGCATATCCGCCTTCCAAAGCGGCCTCCACCACGTCCTTGAGGCAGGTATCCACGGTTTGCACAGCCTGAATGGCCGCCTCCATGGAGCCGGTATGCCCCACCATGTCGGCGTTGGCAAAATTCAATACCACAAAATCCGCACTGCCTTTGCGCAATTCCGGGACCAAAGCATCCCGCAGGCCCGGTGCGCTCATCTCCGGCTGCATGTCGTAGGTGGCCACCTTCGGCGAAGGCACCAGGATGCGGCGTTCGTTTTTGAATTCGTTTTCGCGGCCGCCGGAAAAAAAGAAGGTCACATGCGGATACTTTTCCGTTTCCGCAATCCGGATCTGGCTGCAACCTGCCTTTTCCAACGTCTCGCCCATCGTCATGGCAATGTTTTCCTTGCGCAGCAAAACATCCACGCCTTCAAAGGACTTGTCGTACTCGGTCATCGTGACCATGTCCAGGTCCAAGGGCTTCATCTCTTCTTCGAGAAATGCCTGTTGGCTCAGCGCCGTGACGATTTGTCGGCAGCGGTCGGTGCGGAAATTGAAAAACAGCACCACATCGCCTTCGCCAATCGTGGCCAACGGCACGCCTTGTTGATCGGTGCACACGATGGGCTCTACAAACTCGTCGGTGGTGCCGGCCGCATAGGAGGCCCTCAGGGCTTCCAGCGCATTGGTGGTGGGATGGCCGGTGCCGTGCACCAGCAGGTCGTAAGCCTTGCGGATGCGGGGCCAGCGTTTGTCCCGGTCCATGGCAAAGTAGCGGCCAACCACCGTTGCCAGCCTTGCACCGCTCTGGTTGAGGTGGGCCTGCAGGTCTTTGAGGTAATCTTCGCCGCCATGCGGATCCGTATCCCGTCCATCCGTAAAGGCGTGCACGTAACAGCGCTCCGACAGGCCTGCATCCGCCACCATGTCCAACAGGCCCTTGAGGTGGTCGATGTGGCTGTGCACTCCACCGTCGGACACCAGGCCCAGGAGGTGCAGCTTTCGGCCGTTTTCGCGCGCCCGCGCGAAGGCATCTTGCAGGACAGCATTCTGCGCCAGCTCACCGCTTTGAATGGCCTTGTGGATGCGCAGCAATTCCTGGTACACAATGCGGCCCGCGCCGATGTTGAGGTGGCCCACCTCCGAGTTGCCCATTTGGCCTTCCGGCAGGCCGACAAACTCGCCGTCGGTGCGCAATTCGGCGTGGGGCCATTCGTCGTATAGGCTGTCGGTGAAGGGCGTTTCGGCCTGGGCGATGGCCGATGCATCAGGGTCGCTGCCATGGCCCCATCCGTCCAGGATAACCAGCAGGCCTTTGCGGGTGTTCGCGCTCATGCGCGCGAAGATACCGGATCGGGGGGCTGCAGCCTGGTCGGAGCAGGCGGATAGGTGCAACGGGAGGGCGGTCCTGCCTGGGCTTTCCGGCCCTGGCTTGAAATGGACCGGAAGCCAGGGACCACGTCACTGGACCAAGCCATTGAATATGCCCTCTGGATTGGTTAGTTTGCAGCAGGGGAGGCCTTTTTCGGGCCTGTTGCCGCAATGGCGCGTGCTTCGGGACCGCTAGGGTGTGCGCGTAGACAAGTCCTTGTGCCACAGGGTGTTGTCGCTCGTACGGCCCCTTTCAGACCGCATATCCACAGCTTTTCACCGGTTTCCTCAAACTTGGCACGGCATTGGTAGTTTCAGGGGAGGAAATCAACCTGCATTTTGCACCCGATATGAGCTTTACCCTCGAATTCCCGGCCTTTGCATCCATTGTGTGGTTCCGTTCCGGGGCCACCCAGGGAAGCCGCAGCGTGCTGCGCCCCCTGAGCCTGGTGCTAGTGGCCTTCGCCTTCCTGGCGGTCCGTCCGGTCCAGGCCCAGCAAGCAGCAACACTGCAAAGCGTGGCCAAAGCCATCCAGTCGGGCAACGCCCGGGCCCTTGCGGCCTATTTCGATCAATCCGTGGATGTGACCATCCTCAACAAGGAAGGGTCGTACTCCAAGGCGCAGGCCGAAGGGGTCATCAAGGACTTTTTTGCCAAAAACCGGCCCTCCGGCTTCCAGATCATCCACAAGGGCGAATCCGGCGGCAATGCCAAGTATGCCATCGGCAAGCTGACGACGCCGAATGGGACCTTCCGGACCTACATTTATGTGAAGGAGCGGGGGGATGGGCTTCTCATACAGCAACTCCGCTTTGAGAGCGACTAGAAGCCCTGAGGACGGATTTGGCGTTGTTGCGCGGCCTGCTCGAACGGGTCACGTACATGAGTACGCTCCCCGTTCTCCCAGACCACGCGCCTAGCCAAATCCGCCCTCAGGGCTTCTAGAAGTTTGTTTCTAAAGGCATATTGAGCTGCTGTCCATAAGGACAGATTCAGCGTTGTTGCGCGGCCTGCTCGAACGGGTCACGTACGTGCGTACGCGCTCCGTTCGCGCGCATCATGCACAGGGTAATGATCGCCTTTGCACATCCCCGCTGAAGCCCGGCACCTGCCGTAGTTTCGCGGCATGTCCGATGCTGTGCAGCCGTTTGTGTTCGCCGGATGGCGAAAAGGTTCTGAATCCCTGAATCCCGATGCCCTGCCGGAGGGTTTGGAGCGTCTTTTGGCGCTGGCGCTGGATGAGGATATTGGCGATGGCGACCACAGCGCGCTTTCGACGATTCCCGCTTCGGCCGAAGGCCGGGCGCGGCTTTTGGTTAAGGACGAAGGGGTGCTGGCCGGCGTGGAGTTGGCGCAGGCCGTTTTCCACCGGGTGGATCCCAATCTGGAGCTGGACATCCGCTTGAAGGACGGTGCATCCATCCGCCATGGCGACGAGGCGTTTTACGTTTCGGGACCAACGCGTTCCATATTGACGGCCGAGCGTTTGGTGCTCAATTTCATGCAGCGCATGAGCGGCATTGCAACCCTGGTCAAGGGTTATGCGGATGCCATCGCGCACACGGAGTGCCGGTTGTTGGATACCCGCAAAACCACACCGGGCTTGCGTTATGTCGAGAAGTGGGCGGTGCAGATCGGCGGGGGACACAACCACCGCATGGGCCTCTACGACATGGTCATGATCAAAGACAACCACGTGGACTTCTGCGGGGGTATTGCGCAGGCCATTGACGCGGTGCATGCTTATTTCCGACAACTCGGTAGGGAATTGCCCATTGAAATCGAAACGCGCAACCTCGATGAAGTGGAGCAGGTGCTCGCACGGGGTGGGGTACAGCGCATCATGCTGGACAATTATCCCCTGGAGGATTTGCGCCGTGCCGTGCAGCGCATCGGGACCGATTTTGAAACTGAGGCCTCGGGCGGCATTACCCTCCAGACCATTGTTCCGGTGGCGGAAACGGGCGTAAATTTTGTCTCCGTGGGCGCGTTGACCCACTCGGTGCCCAGCCTCGACTTGTCCCTCAAGGCGCTTTGATCCGCGCTGCCGGACGGCCTCGTATCCCCTTGTTGATTCCCTTTTCTCCGCATTGACTCCTTCCGATTCCAAGCGGCCTTCGGCCGAAGTCCCCGCCCTGGACGGCGGCTTGAAGCGGAACATCCGCTTTGTGATCAATCCGATTGCCGGTACCCGGCAAAAACACCGCATTCCGGACAAGATTGCCCGGCATTTGGACCGCCGCCTATACGATTACGACATTGTCTATACCCGGGAGCGCGGGCATGCCCGCGAACTGGCCATTGAAGCGGCGGCGGAAGGCGTCGACGTGCTGGCCATCGCCGGAGGCGACGGTTCCGTCAACGAGGCGGCCAGCGGCCTGCTGGGCAGCAAAACCGCGCTGGCCATTCTGCCGCTTGGCTCCGGCAATGGTCTCGCCCGGCACCTGGGCTATTCGCCCTGGGTCAAGAGCACCCTGCAGGTCATCAATGCCGGGCATGAAGCAACGCTCGATGTAGGCCTCGTCAACGATCGGCCTTTTTTCAGTTTGGTCGGCATCGGTTTTGACGCCTATGTGGCGCAATTGTTTGACAAAGAAAAGACGCGGGGCCTGGCCACCTATGCCCTGGCCTCCGCCATCGGTTTGTTGCGCTTTCGCAGTTTTTCATTTCGGCTCAAAAGCCCGGTCCGCAATATGGAAGACCGGGCCTTTATGCTCAACGTGTGCAACGCCAATCAATTTGGTTACAACTTCCGCATCGCGCCCGATGCACGGCTGTCGGATGGGCACTTTGATGTGGTGCTGACCAAGCATTTTCCGCGTTGGAAGGCGCCCAAGCTGGTCTATGACCTGGCGCTGGAACGGCATTTGGAAGGCCCTTACACCCGGCGTTTTCAAACCGACCACTTGCAGGTGGAATTGGAAGAAGCCCAACTGCTGCAAATTGATGGGGAGGTCATTGGAACGGAACGTTCGTTCCAATTTTCCATGCGCCAACAGGTCCTCAAGACGCTGGTCAATCCCCAGGCGCACATTTAAAGCACTGGTTTCAAGCGCCCTTAACCGTGCCGGGCCACAAGCAAGCCGCGTTGTGGCATCAGTCCGTCTTCCAGATACCGGCCTTGCAATCCGGCTGTGGCCATGGCCGCAATCAGTTCTTCCGGGGTGCTGAGACGCAATTTGTGGCTTTCCTCCAGGCGGTAAACCCGGTTGCCTTCGGCCACCTGATAAAAGAAATCGATGACCGACAGGTCCCCCTCCACGCGGGCCTCGCTCATGCGGCAGATTTTCAGATCCGGCTGGTCCGCAGTGAGCATGTGCGGCCGCACAGGGTTGAAATCCGCAGGCTGGAACCAGGGCTCCACCAACAGCACGCCGTCCGGGGCCAGGTGTTTCGCCATACTGGCGAACGCCGCCTCCAGATCGGCGATCGTTTCCAAATACCCGATGGAGCTGAACAGGCAGGTGATGGCGTCAAAGCGCCGGGTGCGGCCCTCCCCATCCTGCAGGTGGAAGGCGCGCATGTCGCCTTCGTGAAAGGGCAAGCGCGGTGCCCGCTTTCGGGCGGCTTCAAGCAGTTCGGGCTGCAGGTCCAGGCCCTCCACATCAAAATGCCCGGCCAGGTGCAGGGCATGCACCCCGGTACCGCAGGCCACATCGAGCAAGGTCTTCGCCCGAGGGCATTCACGGCGGACCAGCTCGACAATCCGCCCGGTTTCCCCGGTATAGTCTTTCCAAGTGTACAGGGCATCGTACCACTTCGCCGAAACGGCGAAGGGCATCCCATTGTGGTGCTCCATGGCCTGAAGTATTGTGCGCTAGAAACTGGCGCTGAGGAATTCCATGGCGAGGTTCCAGCTGGTGGAATCGGCCTCGGCGTTGTAGGCCAGGGGCAGGTCGAATTCGTTGCCCAGTTCGGTGGCTTTGGGATTGGTGAAGGCGTGCACCGCGCCGGGCAGGTTGACAAAACGGAAATCGGCATCGGCGGCTTTCATTTCCTTCTGGAAGGCGTCAATGGATTCCTGCGGAACAAAAGGATCGTCCGCTCCGTTGAGCACCAGAATCCGCGCCTCCACGTCTCCTGCATCCGCTTTTTTGATGGCATCCAGGCTGCCGTGAAAACTGACCACCGCGTCCAGGGGCATGCCCTGGCGTGCCATGTTCAGGACCACCCCGCCGCCAAAGCAATAGCCGATGGCCCCGATGTGCTCGGGCATGACGGCGCCCTGCTTTTGCAAGACCTCCATGGCGGCGCTGAAACGGGCTTTGGCTCCGTCGAAGTTTTGCATGACCGCGCCGCTGAAGGTGGCCGCTTCGCCCGGATGGGCGGCCTGTTTGCCGTTGCCGTACATATCCACGGCCAAGGCCACATAACCGGCTTTGGCCAGTTCCCGGGCTACGTTGCGGACGTGCTCGTTGTGGCCCCACCATTCGTGCACCACCAGAATGCCCGGCCGGCGCTCCTTGGTACCGCGGTAGGCCAAAAAGCCCTGCATGGACACCGAGTCGGCCGCGTAGGTGATTTCCTCCTCCATCAGCGGGAAGCCGGCGGTGCGCGCATTGGCCTGGTCTTCGGTGTTCGCCTCCGGCGAACCGGATTCCCCGCCGTCTCCCGCAGCACAAGCCGGCAGCAGCAGCACCAGCATCAGAACCGCTGCGGCTTGGACTGCCCGGAAGGGGCGAGCGTGTAGGTTTTGGGCAATCGGTCGGACAGCTGAAAGGGCAAAGCGCGTCATCGGGCAGGTCGGGGCGTTTGGTCTTGAAATCGGCAGGGACGTGGAAAGGCATGCGGCGGAAACAAGGGAGGCCGGCCCGCCGTGTCCGAGCCCCAACAAGATGCGTATTTTGTTGCTTTACCCGCACCATGGCCAAAAAACGCAACGACCGCCGCGGCATCGTGTATTACACGGACCCCGATTTTGAGTACCAGCCCACCGAAGAACCGGTGGACCAGACGCTGGAACCCGGCGCACAAAAGCTGATGGTCCGCATCGACCGCCGGCAGCGCAAAGGCAAAGAAGTCACGCTGGTGGAGGGTTTTGTTGGCCATCCCGAAGACCTCAAGGCGCTGGGCAAACGGCTCAAGGGCCAGTGCGGGGTCGGCGGGGCGGTCAAGGACGGCCAAATCCTGCTGCAGGGCGACCACCGCGACAAGGTCCTCGCCGCCCTGCACAAGGACGGGTACGGCGCCAAACGCGGCAATTGAGCGTAGCCGCCGCCCCTGCCTCCATGCCCACGGATCCCACAAATCCCATGCTGCCAGCTTCTGCACGTTCCGCTCCGCAGCAAACGCTGAAGCCGGGCGCTTTTTTGGCCGTGCAGGGGCCGATCCTGGATGTGCGCTCGCCCGGGGAGTTCGCCAAAGGGCATATTCCCGGCGCGGTGTCGTTTCCGCTGTTCAGCGACGCGGAGCGTGCCGAGGTGGGTACGCTGTACAAGCGCAAGGGCCAGCAGGTGGCCATGGACCGCGGCCTGGAGTTGGTCGGTCCAAAGTTGGCGGAGTTTGTCCGCCGTGCGCGCGCCCTTTCGGGCGAAGACAAACTGCCCTTGCGGGTGCACTGTTGGCGCGGCGGCATGCGCTCGGGTTCGATGGCCTGGCTCTTGCGAACAGCGGGGCTTCCGGTGCAGGTGTTGGAGGGCGGCTACAAGGCCTACCGCCAGTTTGGTGCAACGTTGGGCACATCGGTGCCCGGGTTGCTGACCCTGCACGGTCCTACCGGCAGCGGCAAAACGGCCATACTGCAAGCACTGGCCGTACTGGGCGAGCAGGTGGTCGACCTGGAAGGCCTGGCCCGGCACCGCGGCTCCTCCTTTGGAGGGCTGGGGCAGAAGCCGCAACCGAGCACCGAACAGTTCCAGAACGATTTGACGAAAACCCTGCGCGGGTTGGAGCTGGGGCGCCGCGTTTGGGTGGAAGGCGAAAGCAAGTCCATCGGCCGCTGCTACATTCCCGATCCGTTTTGGGCGGAGATGAACCGGGCACCGCTGGTGGAATTGGAATTGCCGCTGCCTGCGCGGGTCGACCGCCTGGTGGCCGAATACGGCAGCTATCCCCGCGAAGCCCTGGCCGAGGCCATCCGGCGGCTGCGCAAACGCCTGGGTGGGCTGCGGCACGACCAGGCCCTGGAAGCCCTGGAGGCCAGCCGTTTGGCCGAAGTGGCCGAACACCTGCTGCACTACTACGACCAGGCCTATCAGCAGCACCGGGTGCAGCACAAGGCCCGCAAGCCGATCTTCGTAGCCCTGGAGGCGGGTTCGCCGGAGGCGCATGCCCGGCAGTTGTTGGAACGCCTTGCCGGTCAGGACGGCGTACCGCAGTAGCGCTTCGGTCTCCGCTATTTTCCTTTTTTCATGTTGCCGAATTTCCCCACCATGTCCGACGCCCCAAGCCCTGCGGCTGCCCAAACCGGTGCCGAACCCATCCGCCTGACCGCTTATTCCCACGGCGCGGGATGTGGCTGCAAGATTGCGCCCGACGTGCTCAGCCGCATCATCGCGCAGGCCGGCGCTGCCATGCCGCACGAACAGCTGATGGTCGGCAACGATACCCGCGACGACGCAGCAGTCTTCAAGCTGAACGAGGAAACGGCCATTGTTTCGACCACGGATTTTTTCATGCCCATCGTGGACGATCCCGCCGATTTTGGGGGCATCGCCTCGGTGAACGCCATCAGCGACATCTATGCCATGGGCGCCACGCCGATGATGGCCATCGCCATTTTGGGCTGGCCCATCGACAAGCTGTCCGAGGCGGTGGCCGGAGAGGTCCTGCGCGGGGCGCGCGAAGCCTGTAAAGCCGCGGGCATTCCCCTGGCCGGGGGGCATTCCATCGACGCCCCGGAGCCGATTTTCGGCCTCGCGGTGACCGGTCATGCCCATCCCGATCGCATCAAGGCCAACGCCACGGCCGAGGCCGGCTGCCTGCTCTACCTGACCAAGCCCCTGGGCATCGGCATTTTGACCACCGCCCAGAAAAAAGGTGTCCTTTTGGACGAAGACCTGGACAAGGCGCGGGCGCAGATGCTTCAGCTGAACGCCATGGGCACCGTCTTCGGCAGCATGGATACCGTCAAGGCCATGACCGATGTAACCGGTTTTGGCCTGCTGGGGCACCTGGTGGAGATGTGCCAGGGGGCCGGTTTGAGCGCCCGCATCGACATCGCCAAAGTGCCGCGCATCGAAGGCCTGGACCGCTATCTGGACCTGAAGACCTTCCCGGGCGGCACCACCCGGAATTTCAACGCCTATGGCCAACACGTGGCTCCGCTGTCGGAGCGCGACCGCGCCCTGCTCTGCGACCCGCAAACCTCGGGCGGCTTGCTGGTGGCCGTTGCGCCGGAAGGCCGGGATGAATTCGAATCCACGGCAGCCGAGCAGGGCTTGCAGCTGGAGGCCTTTGGGCTTCTGGAAGCCTCTGCCGAACATTTGGTGCACTGGGCATGAGTTCTGGAACAAACGGTACAAATAATGCGACGGCGCCATATGGTGCACGACGTTCTGCGGGCGGGAATGCGATTGTGGTGGGCGCCTCTTCTGGCATCGGCAAGGCGCTGGCCCGTTGTATGGTGGCCGACGGTTGGCAGGTGGGCATCACCGCACGCCGCCGGGAACTGCTGGAGGAATTGCAAAAGGAAGCGCCGGAGCAATACCATGTGGCGGTTTTTGATGCCACCGCCTCCGACGCCCTGGAACATTTGGACCGTTTGGTCCAAAACATGGGCGGTATGGATTTGCTGGTCATCTCGGCCGGTTGGGGAGAGCTCAATCACGACCTTGACAAAGGGATTGAATTGGGCACCGTCGGGCTGAATGTGCAGGCCTTCACGCACCTGGTCATTTGGGGCTACACGCATTTCGCCCGGCAGGGCGAAGGCCATCTGGCGGCCATTTCCAGCATTTCCGCATTGCGCGGCGGGCGGGCGGCACCGGCCTACAACGCCTCCAAAGCCTACCAGAGCAACTACCTGGAAGGCTTGCGCCAAAAGGCGCACAAGGAAGGGCATGCCATCGCCGTCACCGACGTCCGCCCGGGATTTGTGAAAACACCGATGGCCAAAGGACCGGGCCGTTTTTGGGAGGCTTCGGCCGAAAAGGCCGCGCGGCAGATCCATGGCCACCTCAAGCGCCGGTCCCGCGTGGCGTACATCACCAAGCGCTGGCGCTTGATCGCCCCGTTGATGGGTTGGATGCCGCGTGGGCTGTGGGCGCGGATGTGAGGGGCAGCCTGTGCGCGTTGGGTGCATGTGAGCCGTCATCAAGCCCGATCTTTGGGCCATGATGCGTACCCTGTTCTCCGTTTGTACCACTTTGCTGGTGGCCACCTTGCTCGCACCGCTTGTGGCCTTCGCCGGTACCGGCGAAAACGCTTCCGGATCTGCTGTGCCACATCCGACAGTTGCGCCAACACCGAGCAGCAGCTCCGCCACGGCGGCCAAAAAAGTCGAGATCGAGCACGTGGAGCCGCCCAATTGGTGGGTGGGCTTCCAGGACCCGCGCCTGCTGGTGCTGGTCTACGGCGAGGGCATCGGAAACACCGTTCCGGAGTTTGAATACCCCGGCGTGCACTTGGTACAACACCACCAGGCCTGGATCAGCCCCAATTACCTCTTTTTGGATTTGACCGTTGCGCCCGGAACAGCACCCGGAAGTTTTACCATCACCTTCCGGGAAAACGGAAAAAAGCGCGCCGAAATCGATTATGCCCTGCTGCCGCGCGAAGCCCGCAGCGGACCCGGCGGGGGGCATGACGGTTTCGACAATGCCGATGCCATTTGCCTGATCACGCCGGACCGCTTCGCCAACGGCGATCCGTCCAACGACGTGATCGATGGCATGGCGGAAACAGGCCTGGACCGCAGCGACAAGCTGGCCCGGCACGGCGGGGACATATCCGGGATGATCGACAACCTGGACTACCTGCAGGACCTCGGCTTTACCACCCTGTGGCCCAGTCCACTGTTGACCAACGACATGCCGCGCTATTCCTACCACGGTTATGCCATCACCGACTATTATGGTGTTGATCCGCGCTTTGGCACGTTGGCCGAATACAAGGCCCTGGCCGACAGCATCCACGGCCGCGGCATGAAGCTGATTCAAGACCAGGTGGCCAACCATTGCGGCAGCCGTCATTATTGGGTGTCTGATCCGCCTTTCAAGGACTGGTTCCATTACCAGGACAACTGGCAAAGCACCAACCATCAGCACACCACCATCATTGATCCCTATGCGGCGCAGGTGGACATTGCAGGCTTCAACGACGGCTGGTTTGTCGAGACCATGCCGGACCTCAACCAGGGGCATCCTTTTATGAGCCGCTACCTGGTACAGAACAGCATCTGGTGGATCGAGACCCTAGGCTTGGACGGCATCCGACAGGATACCTGGGCCTATGCCGATCCGGAGTTTCTGGACGTGTGGAGCTGTGCCATCATGCGCCAGTATCCGGACTTTTCCATCGTGGGCGAGGAGTGGGTGGACAACCCCCTGATGATCGCCGCCCAGCAACAAGGATTTCCAGGGGACGAAGGCTGCCTGGAACACGTCATGGACTTCTACCAGGTCAACCGCCTCCGTGAGGTGCTCCGTGAGGAGGAGGCCTGGAACGGGGGCTGGATCAAGCTCTACCAGGGCATGGCCTACGACCTGCTCTACCCGGATCCGGAGGCCATGCTCGTCTTTGCGGACAACCACGACATGGACCGGATCCATACCGCCGCCGGCGAAGACCCCGCGCTGACCAAAATGGCCCTGGCCTGGGTGTCGGTGGTTCGCGGCATTCCGCAGTACTACTACGGCACCGAGATTGCCATGAGCAATGCCG
>JAUIHG010000081.1 GCA_030432405.1 Bacteroidia bacterium
GCGCGAGATCGCGGATGACGTGGTGTGAGAGGGTGTGTGTTAGGTCTTCAGCCCGCACCGCGGTGGAGTGGCACCTGAAACAGCGCGGTCTGAAGATCCGCGCAACGACTGAGGGGCAACGGATCGCCGAGGCTGGAAGCCTCGGCCACCTTGGCGAAGCGGTGGAGTTGTAGGGTGGCCGCGGCATCCCTGCCGCGGCGCGGTGGAGTGGCGTAGTGCGAGGTCTTCAGCCCGCACTGCGGAGGAGTGGCATTTGTAACAGCGCGGTCTGAAGATGGGCGCTACGACTGAGGGATAGCGGATCGCCGAGGCTGGAAGCCTCGGCCACCCTGCCGGAGCAAAGTTGCGGGAGCTTCCAGCTTCCGGTCGGTGGTGTCGCGCGGTTACTCCGCTTTCACCAGGCGCACTTCGTAGAGCGGCGGCACGCGGGCGGAGCCTTCGGCTTTGATGAAGCGCACCGCCAACTCACTGGTTTCGGTGGTGGGCACGTCGACGGTCTTGGTGATGAAGTGTTCGCCGTCGCGGCCACTGACTTCGACCGTGGTCACGACTTCGCCGTTGATCTCCACGTCAAACGACTCCGCGCGCCAGGCGTTGCCCCAGTGGGTGAGTTGCAGCACGAGGTTGCTTTCGCCGCGGGCGTTGAGGGTGTAGCCGAACCAGTCGTTGGCGGCGCGCCAGGCGCGGCCGAACTCGTAGCCGGTGTAGGAATCGTTGCCGTCATAGTCGTGTTCAACTTCGGGCTGTTGTTCGCCGGGCGTGACGAGATCCACCGTGCGGGTCTCCAGAGCGAGTCGGGCTTCTTCGCTGGCGCGCAAGTCGGCGACCACTTGGTCGTAGCCTTCCGGAGTGACCAGGCGCCAATACATCATGTAGCGGGCGTCGTGCACGCGGAAGAACGGCTCGAGCTCCAGCGTATCGAATTTATTGGGACGGATCAGATCCGCTGCCGTGAAACGCATCGGTTCGCCCTCGACGGGTTCGATGTGCGCGGCCATGGCGGCTGCGTCCGCGTCGCCCACCAGCATGGGCGCGGCATCAAGGGAACGGAAGGGACCCGGTGCGACATGCGCCATGCGGGCGTCGTCCGCGATCAGACCGTCCAGGTCTTCCGTCCCGGTTTTCGCGGCGAGCATAATCGGGCCGTGCATGACCGCGGCGTAGTCGGAGCCGTCGGGCAGGCGTTCCAGAGTGGTGCTCATCGGCACCGTGACCTCCACGCGATCACCGTCCTGCCACTCGCGTTGCAACACGGCATAGGAAGAGGCGGTGGAGTTCGTGGCCACGGCCTCGCCGTTCACGGTCACGGTCAGGGCATCGTCGCCCACCCATCCGGGGTGGCGCACGTGCAGGGCGAAGGTGCGGGGCTGGTCCAGCGATAGCATGAGCGTGGTGGTTTCCGCATCGGGGAATTGATCTACAAACCCGGCCTTTACGACAACCAGGTGCTTGAGCTGCGCGAAGCCGGATCCGACCAGGCCCTCGAAGCCGGTGCACGCCTGCCCAAAGGAGCCACCCTGGATTTGTTGGTCACCGACGGTTACGGCAATACCCGGGTGGCCGTCCCTCAATTGGAAGGCATGCGCTGGTCGGAGGCCGAATTTGTCCTGCGCGCAAACAACCTCGTGGAGGGACGCACCGTTTATGGATCAGAGATCCTCACGGCTGCGGATTCGAGCCGGGCGCGTGTATACCGTCAACAGCCGCCTGCCGGCGATGCCGCATACGTCAAGGAAGGCAGCATGATCAACCTGTGGCTGGGTTCCGATTCCCTGCACTTTCCACCGGAACAACCCGACACCACACCCGGCAATCCGGATGCCGGGGGCGGTGCTGAGGGTACCCGATGACCGCGTTTTTTACGGCCTGCACGCAACCGGCTTCCAGACCTCCCCTCAACCACCGCAGCCCCCCAGGAATGACCTTTTTGACCACTTTCGGACCTGCCTTGCCCAAGCCCATCTGCTCCGCCAATGGACCTTCGGTGGGCAGGCGCAATGGGCCTAGCCGCTGGTCGGCCGCCGTTTGGCGTGGTGCGGTACTCTGCTGTGCCGTGTGGTGTTTCGCCGGAACGGCGAAGGCCCAAACGGCATCCGATGCGGGCCATCCAGCCGGCTATGAAACCGGGTCCCGTCCCGGCACAGCGGGGGAATTCCTCAGCGCTCCCGGATACGAAGCCCGCCTGATGCGCGCCCACCGGATCTGGCAGCGGCAACAAGCCCAGCTGCCCGCCGGCCGCGCCTCCGGCCAGCGCGATACGCTGTGCCTCCCTTTTTTCGAAGATTTTTCCAACCCGCGTTTTCGCCTGACGGCCGAAGGTGCCCCCTGTGACGATACCGTGCGGCGCAGCAATCCGGACGCATATCCCAGCAACCTGCTGTGGTCGGACAACCTGGCCTTTGTCAATGCGGACTATCCGGTGGATCCGCCCACCATCGGAGTGGCCACTCTGGACGGCCTGAAGGCCAACGGCCGGCCCTACAGCGAAACCAGTCCCTTCGGCCCGGCCGATACGCTGACCAGCAAACCGATCCGGCTTGGGGATCCGGCCACCAGCGATGTGTTCCTCAGTTTTTATTTCCAACCGGCCGGGCGGGGCGACAATCCCGAACCTAGCGACTCGCTGATTCTGGAGGCCTTCGGGGTGGACAGCAACTGGCATTGGCTCTGGTCGGCCTCGAACACCAACGGCACCATTGCCGATCCCTTCCGTTTGGTGATGTACCCCCTGGACAGCGCCAATGCTGCCGCGGGCTATTGGCGTCACGACGGTTTCCGTTTCCGATTTCGCAACAAAGCCTCGCGCAACGGCAACAACGACCACTGGCACGTGGATTACATCCTCCTGGATGAGGACCGCGATGCGGGCGATACGCTCTTTCGGGATGTGGCCTTTGTGGAGCGGCCGCCGTCCATGCTCAAACGCTACCGCGAAATGCCCTGGCGGCAGTTCCGCAACAACCAGCTCGACGCATTGGCTCCGGATATGCAGGCGCGGGTCTACAACAACTTCAACACGGCCAACAACACCAACTTCCAGGACAGCCTGTTGCATCCGGCGTCCGGAACCCTGATTGGGCTCTCGCCCTCGGAGTCCGCCGCAGTGCCACCCATGGGCTTCAACACCTATACACACGCCAATCAGGAAATTCCGACAGGCCTGCCGGACTTCAATGCGGATTCGTTGAGTGTGCAGTGGAAACTGCGCCTTCGTCCGTCGGACGACATCAACCCCTGGAACGACACGCTGTTGGTGGACCAATCGTTCCGGAACTACTATGCCTACGACGACGGCACCGCGGAAAGGGCTTATGGCCTGATCGGCACGGGGGCCAAGCTGGCCCAGCGTTACGAGACCTTCGCGCCCGATACCCTGTACGCCATTTACATCCATTGGGCCTTTGTCAATGGCGGTCAGGGGGACAAGTTTTTCAGCCTGATCGTCTTTCAGGACATAGATACCACCGGGCTGACGGACACCGATTCGGTGTTGTACCAGAAGGATTTCCTGGTGCCCCGCTATCCGGATTCCATCAATGCCTGGCGTGTATACCGCCTGGAAGAGCCCGTTCCGGTCAATGGCATTTTCTACATCGGCTGGCTGCAAAGCCAGGAAGATCTGCTCAACGTGGGTTTTGATGCCAATACGGATGCCAGCAATCAGTTGTGGTACAACCTGGGCGACAGCTGGCTGTCCTCCGACCTGCCCGGCGCTGTGATGATGCGGCCGCAGGGTGCTCCGGATTTCAAGAACTACCCCTTTGTATCCGGCCTGCCTGCCGTACCGCAAATCCAGTCCTTCCGCATTTGGCCCAATCCGGCCAGGGACCGTGTTTTCTGGGATGCGCCCGCCTCCGGCGAAGCACAGCGCGTGCGCCTCTATGGCCTCGACGGCCGGGTATACCGCACCGTGCAAGCAGCCCGGGGCCACATGGACCTGGACGGCTTGCCGGCTGGCCTCTACCAGCTCGAATGGCGGGGACATGGCCATCGCCGGACGGCGCGTCTGCTCCTGCAGCCGTAGGGCCTAATTTCGGCGCGCATGCCGAACCGCCGTACCACAAGGCGCTACTGGCCCTGGGCCATTCCCATCCTGCTGCTGGCCCTGGGCCATTGCCGCTCGCAGGAAGGCAGCACTGACGCCCTTCCGGAAGGGGTGGAGGCCATGGTGGATGCCCGTTTTCGCGGTGACGCCGACCCCCAAAGCCGCGCCTCCATGGCCCCGGGACATGGGTATTGGGCGGCGGTGGACAGCGTCTCCTACGTGGGCATGGCCACCTGCGCCATCTGCCACCCGGCCCAGCACCAGAGCTACATCCAGACGGGCATGGGCCGCAGTTTTGCGCCCGCTTCGCGCGAACGCTCCGATGCGGACTTCAGCGGCCATCCGGAGGTTTTTGACGCCGAGCGCGACCTGCACTACAGGCCTTTCTGGCGCGGTGAAGCGCTCATGGTGGCGGAATTTCGCTTGCTGGGCAGCGATACGGTCCACTACCGCGAGGAGCAGGTGGACCACATCATCGGCTCGGGCCAGCACACCAATTCCCACCTTGTTGAGCGGGACGGCTACCTGTACCAGGCCCCGGTCACCTTTTATACGCAAGAGGGGCGATGGGATTTGGCCCCGGGTTTTGAGGGCGGTTACAGCACGCGTTTTGAACGCCCCATCGAAACGGAATGCATCACCTGCCACAATGGGCATTCGGTGCACCGGGCCGGCACGCGCAACGCCTACGAAGCCATCCCGGCCGGCATCGACTGCGAGCGCTGCCATGGCCCGGGTGCCCAGCATGTCCGGCAGAAATTGGCCGGTGTCCTGGTGGACACCGCCGAACACATCGACTACAGCATTGTCAACCCCGGCAAGCTGGCCCTGGACCGACAACTGGACCTCTGCCAGCGCTGCCACCTGCAGGGCGTTGCCGTGTTGAACGACGGTTCGGACTGGTACGATTTCCGGCCCGGCGACCGCATTCAGGAGCATTGGAATGTATTCCTTCCGGATTTTGGCCGCCTGCCTGCGGCGAAGGCCATGGCCACCGGCACGGCAGGAGGGGAGCAGACCACCGCAGACCAGGCTTTTTTGATGGCTTCGCAGGCGGAACGCCTGCAGGACAGTCCCTGCTTTCTGGCCACCGGCGGTTTTGGCTGCATCACCTGCCACAATCCGCACGTCAGCGTTCGGGTCACGGCGCGAAAAACCTTCAACGCTGCCTGCATCGGCTGCCACGGCGGTTCCGAACATCCACAAGGCTTGTGCGGGCTGCCGCTGGCCGAACGCGTCATTCCCGAGGACGCCTGGGCCAGCCGCATCTATGCCGGTGGGCGTTTGCCCGAAAGCGCCGAACGCAGCAACGACTGCAGCGCCTGCCATATGCCCCGAAGCGGTGCGGTGGACATCCCGCATGTGACCATCACCGACCACAAAGTCCGCGTTCCCAAAGCCCAGGAACATCCCGATGCCCCTCCATCGACTGCCGGCCCTGCGCAATTCCTGGGCCTCGAATGCCTGACCGACTCCAGTCCGGACCCCCTGACCCGGGCCAGGGCTTACCTGCGCTTTCACGAAGCCTTCAACCGCACGGCGGCCATGCTGGACAGCGCGGAGGCATGGTTGGCGCGCTGCCGCCCGGACCGCGATCCGCGCATCGATGCCGACCTGCTGCTCCGCAGCCGCCTGCACGCCCTCTGGCTGCGGGGGGACTTCCCAACGGCCGCTGCCCTGGTGGCCGACCGCAAACCCGACGCATGGGAAGACGCCTGGGCCTGTTACCGGGCGGGGGAAGCGTTCGCTGCCCTGCAGCAAAACCAAAAGGCCGAAGCCTGGTTCGGACGCAGCGCGTTGCTACTGCCCCTGGATGCCGGCATGCAGATCAAACACGCCAATGCCCTGGCCGCTCTGGGTCGGCGGAAAGAGGCCATGGCCGGCTATGCCCGCGCGCTGGAGCTGAACCCGAACCGTGCGGATGCACATTCCAACCTGGGCTATCTGCTTCTGCAGGAGGGGGCAGGGCCTGCGGCCGAAACGCATTTCCGCACCGCCTGTGCCCTCGATCCGGACTATCTGCCCGCCCGTTTGCACCTCATCCAGTGGCTGGCCCTGGACGGGCAAACCAAAGCGGCCCGAGACCTGTTGCACCAGAGCCTGGAGATGCATCCCGAGGCCCCGGAACTGCAGGCATTGCAAGCCCGCTTGCCGTAATGCCCGCAAAACCCGGCTGCGGCATGCCGATCCGTTCCCGCTATACGCGCCTTTGCGGCCATCTTTGCGGCACCGCGTTCACCCGGTAAACCGGCACCATGGCTGCTTCTTCCCGTTCCATCAACCGCTGGATGCTCTTCCTGTTGGGTTTTGCCCTGGGAACGGCCATCCTGTTCGGCTGGCCCTGGCTGCGCGCCATAACCCAATCCAACCTCGAAACGCCCGGCAATGCGCCGGTTTCGGTCTACCTGGATGCCGACGATGTGCTGGACAGCCTCTTTGCCAAAATGCAGGCCGCAGGAGCGCGTTTCCGCGAAGCCGACGCCCGGCGGGTGGCCGGCCTGATGGAATACGGCCCCCGCGTCAAACCCGGTCATTACCGCATCGCGCCGGGGCAGACCTCGCGGGAATGGATGGTGCCCCTGCGCCTCGGACGCCAGGACCCCATCAACCTGACCTTCACCAAGTTCAGGACCATCGAGGCCCTTTCCGCCCATATGGGCGAACGCCTGTCTTTTGACAGCACGGCCATGGCCAACCTGCTGTCCGACCCTACGCTGTTGGCGGCCCACGGCCTTCGGCCGGAAACGGCCCTGGCCGCCTTTTTGGCCAATACCTATTCCGTCTGGTGGTACACCACGCCCGAAGCCTTTCTGGAGCGCATGCTGTCGGAACGGGAGCGGTTCTGGAACAGCAAAGGCCGTACTGCCCGTGCCGACAGTCTGGGCCTGAGCACCTGGGAGGTGCAGACCCTGGCCAGCATTGTCATGGAAGAACAAGCCGCCCTGCCGGTGGAATGGCCGCGCATTGCCGGGTTGTACCTCAACAGGATTGAGGAGGGCATGCGCCTGGAATCCGACCCGACCATCAAATTTGCCCTCGGCAATTTTGAGGCGCGGCGGGTCACCTTCCCCATGATTGACGCCTGTGCGGACAGCCCCTGGAACACCTACCGACAGGACGGCATTCCTCCCGGGCCCTTGTGCACGGTTTCGCCGAAGGCGGTGGATGCTGTCTTGTTTGCCGAAGACCACCCGTTCCTGTTCATGTGCGCCAAAGCGGACTTTTCCGGGTACCATGCTTTTGCGCGCACCAACCGCGAACACAACATCAACCGGGCGCGCTTCATCGCCGAGCAGAACCGCCGCGGCATCCGCTGATCCGGTCCTGCGCTGCCTGCACGCCCAGCCCATCCGCCATGTACCGCTCCACTTTTGACCTCCGCGTCCGCTACGGCGAAACCGACCGCATGGGCTTTCTGTTCCATGCGCACTATGCCAACTATTACGAGATCGGCCGAACCGAATCCATCCGCCAACTGGGTCTCAGCTACCGCCAAATCGAGGAAGCCGGCATCCTGATGCCGGTCACCGACCTGAGCATCAAATTCATGCTGCCCGCCCATTACGACGAGCGCATCACCGTGGTCAGTGTAATCCCGAAAATGCCGGAAGTGCGCATGATCGTCCAGGGGGAGATGCTCAACGAAGCCGGGCAATGCATCAACCGTTCGGAGGTCAGGCTGACCTTCCTGGATGCGGAAAGCAAGCGGATTGTCACCGCACCAGACATGCTGACGGCCAAGCTTTCCGCTCATTTCTGAGCCGGTATGGCCCGGGCCATACCGGCCCCGGCCGAACGCGTAACCCCATGACCAGCCCACAGCACGATCAGCCCTCCAGCAGCGCCTCCACGGCGCAGCAGCAGAACCGCTTTCGCGGGGAGCTGGGCCGTGCCGTGCCCCAGAGCCGCCTGGGCCGCTTTGGGCGGTGCCTGAAGTACCGGCTGTTGCGCCATGCCCAAACCCGCCGCTGGGTCCACTGGGCCATGACGGTGAGCCTTCCGGGTTTTGATGGCGTGCCGCTGTGGGATGTCGGCCGCTTTTTCTGGATGGAAAGCCGTCGAGACCGCCTGACGGTTCGCTCCACGTCCATGGCCTATTCCTTTGTCCTGGCCACCTTTCCGGGCTTGCTGGTGCTGTTCACCATCATCCCTTTCATCCCGGTCGAAGGCTTGGAGAAAACCACCATGGGCCTGCTGCAGGACCTCATGCCGGCCGACGCCCTGGGCTTCATCCGCCGCACGGTCCGCGACATTTTTTCCGAACAGCGGGTGGACTTGCTGTCCATCAGCATCCTGTTGGCTTTTTTCTTTTCCACGAATGGGGTCAACGCCATGATTGCCGCCTTCAACAAACAGCACCCCAATTACCAGCGCCGCAGTTTCTGGAAATTGCGGCTGGTTTCCATCCGGCTGACCTTTTTCATTTTGGTGCTGTTCATCGGTTCCCTGGTCACCATCATCGGGGGCGGAGCGGCGCTCAACATCCTCGAACAACAGGGCATCCTCAACGACAACCTGGCGCTTGGGCTTTTGGGCATTTTCCGCTGGGTGACCATTCTGACCCTGTATTTCGGGGTGGTATCGCTGATCTACCGCCAGGCCCCCGCGCGTAAGAAAAAATGGACTTTTGTCACGCCCGGTTCCACGCTGGCTACCGCGTTGGGCATTCTGACTACCCTGGGTTTTGGCTATCTGGCCAGCCGCTTTGGCCGCTACAACGAACTCTACGGTTCGCTTGGAGCCCTGATCGTTTTCATGATCTGGATGAACCTCAACACCTTTGTCCTGCTGGTGGGCTTTGAACTGAACAACGCCATCGACATCGGGCGTTTCCAGCGTAAAGGCCGACGGGTTTTCGAGGACATGGCCTGAGCCCGTTGCCCACAGCAAGAACACCGCTTGAAGCGTTTCGCCGGACCGGCGAACCACGTTCTGCGTGTCGGAGCACGTGGCACGGCAGCGCATCATCCCGTAGTTTTGCGCCGCGCATCCGGCAAGGACCGTCTTGCTGCGGAGGAAAGCGCCTGTTGGAGGATTGGCAGAGTGGTCGAATGCGCCGGTCTTGAAAACCGGAGTGCCGCAAGGTACCGGGGGTTCGAATCCCTCATCCTCCGCTTTTTGGCTTAGGTATTTGGGCTTGTACAGGGGGCAAGTGTTGAGGTGTGCGAAAGCGGTGAACCGTTTGGCTGGTTCAGTGCTTTTGTTGATATGATGCACACCGTACTCCCCGCAGCGCTGTCGATCTGGATGGCCTTCGCCGGTCAGGCGCCCACAAGCCCTGCAGACCCTGTATCCGCCACCACTGCTCAATCCGGCGGCTGTATCTCCTTTACGCTCGCTAACCGCGGCCTGAAGTCCATTCCCCTGCGGATTCCGGGGGTAATGAACCCCAACCTTTCGCCGATGAGCAACAGCGGGGTTTGTCTGGAGGTGGGCCAAAAGGTGTACTACCGGAAAAAGGGACGGGATGTGGTCATCCTGGAAGTGACGGCCGAACTGGCCGATTCCGTGCTGGTGGTCAATCCCCTGCTGCCGAAAAAACGGCCCTAGGCAGCTGATGGCCCTTGCGTTCAAGCGCTTTGACGGACGTGGGGACTGGATGGTGGAGGGCTTCGTGGAAGCTGCGTAGATTCGGCCTGTCGGAAGCCGTCCGATGCCCTCGGCACCGGATGGATTCCTGTGGAAAAAGGAGGGGGAAGCGGCATACCAAAAACCCTAATCTTGGGGTTTGGTCCGAGCTTTGTCCATTCCGCACCACATGCTCCAACGCGCCTTTCGACGCCGCACGTTCGGCCGGATTCTCTCGAAGTCCCTCTGCTTGCGCAGCAGACCTGCCACGGGTCCGGTTTCCATCCTGGTGGCCCTGTTGCTGCTGTTGCCGGGAGTCCTATCCGCGCAATCCATCAGCGTGTCCACGAGCGTATTGTCCGACTACAACGGCGAGGACATCACCTGTGCGGACAATTGCGACGGCATCGCCATGGCGAGCCCTTCCGGTGGCATTCCGCCCTACAGCTACCTGTGGTCCGATGGACAGACCAATGCCGTGGCCATCGGCCTTTGCGCCGGCACCCATACGGTGGAAGTGCAGGACCTGCTGGGCCTGACCACGGCCACTGCAACAGTGACCATTGTACCGCCCCCGGTTCTGAATACCGCAGCAACGGCCTTTGCCTTCGCCGGAGGCTTCAACATTTCCTGCAACGGGGAAGACGATGGTCAGGCCAGTGCAACGGCCAGTGGCGGTACCGGCAGCTATTCCTTTTTGTGGGGCGACGGCCAGATCGGCCCCAATGCCATTGATCTGTTTGCCGGATCCATTTTTGTGCAGGTTACCGACGACAACGGGTGTACGGCATTGGATACCGTGGACCTGGTGGAACCCGAGCCCATCCAGGCAGGGGCATCCATCGCCCTGGATGTGGCCTGCCGCGGGCGCGGCGACGGCAGCATCGACGTGGTGCTTGGCGGCGGAAGTGGAGGCTATTCCTTTACCTGGGCGGACGGGCCCACCGGACCGATCCGCACGGACCTGGAGCCCGGCAGCTATAGCGTCAGCGTCACCGACCTGGTGGGCTGCAGTTTTGACACCACCTACACCATCGGTACCCGCCCGCTGCTGCAGGCCCGTCTGGACAGCTTGCGTGCCGCCACCTGCGCCACCGGACCCGATGGCGCGGTGGACATGGCCGTGGCCGGCGGCACACCGCCGTATGCTTTCCGTTGGTCGCACGGCCCCATGGCCGAGGACCTGGCCGCCATCGCCTCCGGCGAATACCTGTTCAGCGTCACCGATGCGCGGGGCTGCCCGGCCAGCCTGCCGGTCACCGTTCCGCAGCGCAACCGCCTGACGGTTTCTGCACTAAAAGTCCAGCCCGCGTGCGGCCAGGCCGACGGGCGCATCCACATCCAAACCAGCGGTGCCGTCGGCACACCGAGTTTTCTTTGGAGCGATGGACAGACCTCCGCCAGTGCGGTCGGACTCCAGGCCGGTGCCCATTCGGTCCTGGTCAGCGATGCGGAATGCACCGTCAACAAGGAATTCCTGCTTTCTTCCAATGCCGATACGGAACTTGATGTGGTCAGCGGCCCGAGCGATTGCGGCTTGGCCACAGGCACGGGTACGGCCTCCGTTCTTGCCGGGGGAACGGCGCCTTTCAATTGGCTGTGGAGCGATGGGCAAACCAGTGCCAACGCCGTGGGGTTGCCAGCTGGACGCCATTGGGTGCAGGTGGAAGATGCGGCTGCGTGCCGAACCCTTGCATACCTTCAAGTGGATGAAAGTCCGGCGGACCTTGGACTCAGTGCCACCAGCACCGCGCCGAGCGGTTGCGGCCAACACAACGGCAGCATCAGCCTGAGCACCGCAGCGGGAAGCCCGCCGATTGCCTTTGCCTGGAACTTTGGCGCGACGACCAGCACCGTGGATGCCCTGCCTGCCGGACCTTATCAAGCCGTGGTAACGGATGGGAGTGGCTGCCGGGACACTTTGCGTGTGGCCCTCAGCGATGTGCCCATCGCCTTCAGCGCCAGCTCAAGCGCCATCGACTGCGGGGCTTCCAACGGCAGCCTGACGGTCAGCGCCATCGGCGGTGCCGCACCGCTGACCTACGCCTGGAGCCACGGCGACGACGTGCCCAATCCGACCATGCTTTCCGGAGGCATCTACACCTTGATGGTGGTGGACGACAACGGGTGCCGCAGCTTTTTCCGCACGGACCTGGAAGCCCCTCAAGGCATCCTGGCCTGCGCAGCTGTAGAGGGCATTTCCTGCCAGGCGCTGGATGATGGCGCCATCGACCTGACGGTCGAAGCGGGCATCATGCCCTATGCCTTTGCCTGGAATACCGGCGCGGCCTCCGAAGACCTCAGTGGCCTGGAGCCCGGCACCTACAGCGTGGAAATCGTGGACGATGCCAATTGCCTGGTGCAGGGGCCCATCGAAGTGGACGATGGCTGCACCCTGCCGCTGGATGCCGTGGACGATGCGGCGGCGCCCATTGAGGGAGCACCTACCCCTGTTGTGGTTTTGGCCAACGACAGCTACCCGATGCGGCCCGACATTTTTGTGGCCCTGGTGGACGATCCCGTTATTGGAACGGCCGTTCTGGAACCGGATTTCAGCGTGACCTACACGCAACCGGAAGGCAATCCGGTGCCGGACAGTTTTACCTACCGCCTGTGCAACGGCTTTGGCGTTTGCGACACGGCCACCGTATTCCTTGACGTGCTGGCCCAATTTCAATTGCCCGATGCCTTCAGCCCCAATGGCGATGGCATCAACGACCGGTTCGACATCCGCGGCATTGATGCTTACCCGGACAATACCCTGACCGTGTTCAACCGCTGGGGCGACCGGGTTTTCCTGCGCCGTGGCTATCTGGGCGAGTGGCCCGGTACCGACGGTTCCGGACGGCCCCTGCCGGACGGTACCTATTATTTCACCCTGGACCTGGGCGACGGTTCTCCCGTACGCACCGGCCCGCTGGAAATCCACCGATAGCCCATGTACACCCAGGGGATATACAGCGCCTCCAGCTTGCGGACGCCTTGCGGCCTCCGGTGGACCATACGCCGGGTCGCCCTATTGGCGGCGCTGGCACTGGCGTTTCTGGGCAGCCGGGACCACACCCTGCAGGCCCAGCAGGACTTCCACACCACCCAATTCCTGTTCAACAAATTGGCACTGAACCCGGCCTACGCGGGCGCGGATCATGTGCTCAGCCTCACCGGCTTGTACCGCCATCAATGGGCCGGCCTGGAAGGGGCCCCGCAAACGGCCAGTTTTTCGGTCCACAGTCCGATAGCGCGCAACCGCATGGGCATCGGCCTGATGGCTTACGACGACCGGATCGGCGTCAACCATCAGCTGGGCGTCTTCGGTGTGTACAACTACAAGATTCCCCTGGGCAGTTCGGTGCTTTCGCTCGGCCTTCAGGCCGGGATGGTCAACCTCCGTTCGGAGCGCACCGAAACCACCCCGTTGCAAGCAGGTGATCCGGTTTTTTCGAGCTCGGTCAGCGGCCTTTATCCGAATGCCGGGGTAGGGGTCTACTGGTACATGCCCAACCGGGCCTTCGCCGGCATCGGCATTCCCCGCCTGATCCAAAACGCCGTGGACGAACAGGTGCCCGGTGCGGCCGAGCAGGCCCGCCTGTACCGACACAGTTATGCCATGGCCGGATATGCCTTTCCGATCAGCCGCGGATTTCTGCTGCGGACTTCGGGTTTGCTCAAATGGGCTGGCCCGGCCCAGGTCGGTGCTCCGCTGGACGTGGAGTTCAATGTTTCGGCCTTATTGGCCGAACGCATTTGGCTCGGTGTGGGCCTGCGCACCAACGATGCGGTCAGCGGTATGGTTGAGGTGCTGCTCAGCGAACAGTGGACCCTCGGTTACGCTTACGATGTCGGCACCAGCAAGCTGGCCACCTACAATGGCGGCAGCCATGAAGCCATGCTGCGCTACCAATTCCATTATCAACCCAAAGGCGTGGCCAGTCCGCGCCGCATCCGCTATTTCTGAGCGTGAAAACCCTCTTTATATCCCTCGCTGCGGTGGTGTTTTGTTGGAACGCCGTTCCGGGCCATGTGCAGGCACAGCCCTCGGGCACGGTACAGGATGGCGCAACCGAACGCAGCCTGGCCACCAAAGCCAAAGCGGACCGCCTTGCCCACAGCCTGGCCTTCCGGGAAGCCCTGCCGCTTTACCTCAAGGCCATGGAACAAGACGAGCATCCCGCTGTCGTATTGGCCCTGGCCGAATGCTACCGGATGCTGCAAAACGAACCCAAGGCCCAGCAGTGGTATGCCAAAGTGGTGCACCTCGACAGCCTCAATCCGGTATACCGGCTGCGCTATGGCCAAACCCTCATGGCTCTGGAGCGCTACGACGAAGCCCGTCCATGGCTTGAACGCTATGCTGCCGAGCGGCCTGACGATCCCCGCGGCAAACACCTGGCCTGGGCCTGCAAGAACATCCAAAGCCTGCGGGAAGGCGGATTTCCGGCGTCCCTTGAGGCCCTGTCGATCAATTCCGCGCGCACCGAAATCGGGGCTGTTCCCTTCGAGGGGCAACTGCTTTTTGCAGGAGAACGCGACACCATACTTGGCGTTCAGCGCCGCAACCGCTGGAGCGGTGCACCCTTCCTGGCGCTGTACACCGCAGAGGTGGATGAAGAAGGCCTGACCACCGGCAAGGTGCGCCGCTTGCGCGGCGATTTGAACGGCCGTTACCACGACGGACCGGCCAGTCCACTGCGGCTTCCTTCCGATGAGAACCAGGTTGCTTCCAGCCGGGACGATGCCCGACCGGCAGAACTCTACCTGACCCACAACCAGGACCAGAGCGGCGTCCGCATGGACGATGCTGCCGTGTCGGTCCGACACCTTGAAATCGCGCGGGCACTGCGCCAGTCCAACGGCAAGTGGCGGCTGGACGATGCGGTCCTGATGCCCTTCAACAACGCCAATTGGTCCACAGCCCATCCTGCGCTTTCGGCCGATGGCCGGACCCTGGTTTTTGCCAGCGACCGGCCCGGCGGCTACGGCGGCAGCGACTTGTATGTCAGCACCTTGCAGGCGGACGGTTCCGCCTGGTCAGAGGCCGTAAACCTCGGTCCGGACATCAATACGCCAGGGGAGGAGGTCTTCCCTTTCCTGCACGCGGATGGCACCCTGTACTTTTCTTCCGATGGCTTGCCGGGACTCGGTGGCCTGGACCTCTTTGAGGCTGCTCCGGCAAGCGCCTCCGGCCAGGCACTCCGCTATGCAGAACCCGTGCACATGGGGGCACCGCTGAACAGTTCCCGGGACGATTACGGGCTGTACCTGGACGAGACCCGCAGCGGTGGCTACACAGTCAGCAACCGTTTTGGCGGGGCCGGAGGCGATGACCTGTACCGGGTCCGCAACGTGGGTGTTCGCCTGGAAGGCGTGGTCACCGAAGCCTTCGGCGGCAAGCCGGTACCCGGGGCCAGCCTGCGCCTGCGCCAATCCGGACGCCTGATCGAACGCCTGGAAAGCCAGCGCAATGGACAGTATGGCTTTCGGGTGGGTGCCGAACGGGAATACGAATTGGTGGTCCGCGCGCCGGGATACCTGCAGAAAAAAGTGCCGGTGCAAATTGGTGCCCTGGAACATCCGGCCTCCGTGCGCATGGATGTGGTGCTGGAGGATACGCTCCAGATCCGTCTGCTGGTTCAGGTGATCAATCAGGAAAGCCGGGAGCCGCTGCGCCATGCGCGGGTCATGGTCTACAACAAGTGCACCAACGTCAACGAGGAGTTTCCCGCGGATTCCATGGGCTTGCTGCAACTGCGCCTGGAGCCGAATTGCACCTTTTACCTGGCCGGCCGCCAGCGCGGTTTCATCGACGACAACGAAGTGGTGTCCACCGTTGGACTGGCCGAATCGGCCGAACTCGGCGCCACCCTGGAATTGCCCGAAATCAAGGAAGACCTGGTCATCGAGCTGAAGAACATCTATTACGAGTACGGC
>JAUIHG010000082.1 GCA_030432405.1 Bacteroidia bacterium
GGCTTCCAGAAGCTGGACTTCGCGCTCCTTGATGTCCAAGTTGATCAGGGCTTTTTGCAAATCCGAAATCTTGCGCATGGCCGTTTCGGTTTCCTGACGGGTGTTGATGATGCCGTATGTGCGGCGGTATTGTTCCCGATCGTTTTC
This sequence comes from Bacteroidia bacterium, assembly GCA_030432405.1. Classification (GTDB taxonomy): domain Bacteria; phylum Bacteroidota; class Bacteroidia; order Chitinophagales; family BACL12; genus WGOA01. The sequence continues at coordinate 148 of JAUIHG010000082.1, forward strand.
GGCCGAGGCCAGTTTCAACGCCAGGATATTCAACTGCTCATCAATGAAATCGACGGTTTCTTTTGCCGCTTTTGATTTGTGTTCTACATAGTCCTCCATGTAGGTGGCGCAAACGGCATTGGCCACGTCCGCCGCTTTGTGCGGCGAATGGCTTGAGAAACCCACGCGCAGGATCGGCGTCTCCTTGTCCATGGCCACCACGTCCAGGGCTTCTTTGAATTCCCGCACCATGGCCTTTTTGCTTCGGATGCGGATCGCGTAGGTGCCGGCCAGGTCCAATGTGCGTTTAGCCAGCAGGGCATCGTTGCGTTGGAAACGGAGCACCTGTCCTGCCAGGAGAAGTTTTTGGCCGAACAGGCCGCGGATCTCTTCTCCGGTGGATGCCAGTCTGGCAACCACGGTATCGGGCAGCATGATGGATACATCAATGCGCTGTTCGTTCAGGGCTCCTGAGTCTGGAGGAGGCAGCACGATGAACGGATTCTCGCCATAGATTTCGCGTTCCGCGAAGCGGCTGACGCGGAAATAGTCCACCTGTATGCCCATGCGGTCCACCGCCTTGGCCACCAGCACCGGTGAGCTGATCATTTCCACCTCGGTCATGATTTTGTTTTTGGTGGAGAACACGTCAAAATCCTTGTAGAGGCGGGCATTGGATATGCCAAAGGCGTTGTCGTCCAGGCGTATGCGTGCAGCGCTTTCGTACACCGGCGTGGTGGAGTGGATGCTGAAACGCGCCAACATCAAGCCCGCAACCAGGCACGCCGCAATCAGCGGCGAACCCCGAAGCAGCTTGAGGAGCAGTTTGGCGAGTTTTTGCTTTTCGTTCATGGCGCTGATGCAGGAGCCCGCTCGATGCGTCAGTTGCTGTTGCTGATGACCAGCGAGGCCACCAGTACAATGGCCGTTATGGCGCTGGTGAAGGGGATGAGGGTAGGGGCTTTGCGGTCCAGCATCTTCCCCCGGCGCGAGGGAATGGTGATGATGTCCCCATTGCGCAGGGTGAGCTCCGGGTTGGCATCCACTGCAGTGAGGTCAAGGTGGTAGTCCTGGCCATTGCGGAACAGGTGGACATCGGTGATGTCAGCATACGGCTCCATGCCCCCGGCACGGGAGAGCAGTTCCGAAAGGCTGTGGTTTTCACGCTCCAACAGGTAGGTTCCGGGATTTCGGACTTCTCCGAGGACATCAACTTCGCGGTTGAGCACACGCAAGACCAATTGGGGGTCCTTAACTACCAGGCTGAGGGAATCCGCAAGCAGGGTTTCGGCTTCCTCCACGGTCAGATCCAGCAGGTGCATTTTGCCCAGCCCGGGAAAAAGGGCGTAGCCGCCTTCATCCACGAGCACCCATTTTCCATTCACTTCATTGGAATTGTAAATGCCAAAAAGCGAACCAATGCTGTGTTCTTCATGGCGCCATACGCTCAGGCTGAGCTTATCCCCGGGAGCAAGGCAATGCGGATGGCCGGAGTCCACAAAGGCGGTGGGCCAGGACGCTTTGCCCTCGCCGGAGTACAGGTTTTGCACGGTGCAGGAACTTGCGCCCAACACCAGCATCAACAGCCCCATGCGGCCCAATACACCAGCGGCCTGCCCGAGGGACCAGAGGCCATGCAGCGTGCTGGAGGGTTTTGCAGGAAGACGGAACATTCCCATGGTGCCAGGCCTGAGGCCAAAGCCGTGCCGGATCATGATGCCGGTTTAAAGAGCTGAAATACAGCGTTTTGTAAAAGGGGTAGTGCGGTAGTCGATTCCCATTTTGGGAATGCCGTTCCAAAATGGGACGTGTGCTGATGGGCTTGTACTCGGGTGCTCAGCCGTCTTGTGCGCTGCCGGCCACCGGTCCAAGGGCCTTTTCTGCTTCCGCCACCAGATGCCGCACCAGCACCTCGAGTTTGCCGAAGGGCTCGGCCGCCTCCTCCAAGCGCTTTTCCCAGTGTTCCAGGGAACGGACCAGCTCCCTGCTTTGGGGGCCACCCAAAATGTCCAGTTGGTATTTCATCCGATGGCTGAGAAAGCGCAACCGGTTGGCATCTTTTCGCCGCAAGGCTTCCCGCATGCCTTCCAGGTTGAGGACGGCTTGCTCGCGGAACAGCATCAACATGTCCCTGGAAAATGCGGGATCCCCACCGCTGAGCTCTTCCAGTCTGGCCAATTGCAAAGGCTCAACGGACACCCCACGGGCCGGTTGGTCGACTTGGCCTTCGTGGTCCCTTCCGCCTCCGGCGAACGCCGGTGTCAGCGCCGTGCCTTTGTCCGGGCCTGTGCGAACGAACGGTTCGGTTGGTTCATCTCCCTCTTCCAGCCGCTTAAGGGCATGCAGGGTGACGTCCTCTTCGGGATGTGGAACCGTATGGGACAAGGCGCCTTGTTTGTGCTGCTCCAGAAGGTGCAGCATGGTGTTGAGCAGCTGCTGTTCATCAAAGGGTTTGCTGACGTAGCCGTTCATGCCCGCTGCCAGAAAGCGCTCCCGGTCGCCCTTGATGGCGTTTGCCGTCAGGGCGATGATGGGAATGTCCATGTGGAGCTCTTCGCGGATGCGGCGCGTCGTGCTCGGACCATCCAGCACCGGCATTTGCACGTCCATCAAAATCAAATCAAACGGGGCTTCCGCCAGCTTGGACAGGGCAATGCCGCCATGTCCGGCCTTTTCGAGGTCAGCACCCCAACGTTCGAGCAATTTGGAGGCCACCAATTGGTTGATCGGATCGTCTTCGGTCAACAGCACGCGGATGCCTTTGAGCGGCTGGCCTTCAATGCCCTGTCTGCTCATGCTTTCCATTTGATGTTCTTCTTCAGCGGTGGGAAAGGTGATGTGAAAGCGGAAGGTGGAGCCCTGGCCTTCGGTGCTTTCTGCCGTGATGTTCCCACCCATGGCGCAGACGATTTCCTTGGAGATGCTCAGGCCAAGCCCGGTGCCTCCAAAACGGCTTTCGATGCTTTTGTCGGCCTGGATGTACTGGTCGAAAATCGACTCCAGTTTATCGCTGGCAATGCCGATGCCGGTATCGGCTACCGTGAATTCGATCTCTGCATTATTTACGTTTTGCTCCACCACCCGGGTATGGATGGCTACGTGGCCTTCGTTGGTAAACTTGATGGCGTTTCCGGCCAGGTTCAGCAGCACCTGGTTCAGCCGTTTGGCATCTCCCGACAAACACAAGTCGCCGGATGCATCGTGGGAGACATGGAGCATGATGCCCTTGTCTTCTGCTTTGTAGTACAGGGTTTTTTTGACCTGGTCCAGCAATGTGTGCACATGAAAGGGCTTTTCTTCCATTTCCAGTTTTCCCGATTGGATTTTGGACAGGTCGAGCAGGTCGTTGATCAGGTGCAGCAGGTTGGCTGCTGAGGTCCGGATGGAACCCAGGTACTCGCTTTGTTCTGCATCCAATGTGGTGCGTTGCATGAGGTTGCCCAGTCCGATGATGGCGTTCATCGGCGTTCGGATTTCATGGCTCATATTGGCCAGGAAGGCTTCTTTGACTTGAACGGAAGCCTCAGCCAATTCCTTGGCGTGCAGCAGTTCCTCCTCCAAAGCCTTGCGTCGGGTGATGTCCAGGTGGATGCCCACACTGCCCGCCGGGCGGCCGTCCGAATCGTAAATGGGTGCACCGGAGATGATGGTCCACAGGCGGGATCCGCTTTTGTGGCGCAAGGCCATTTCGTATACGGATGCTTTTCCTTCCTCGCGTTCTTTTTCTTTTTCCCGGAGCCGGACCAGGTCTTCGCCGAAGGCGAGCATGCTTTTGGCATCCCTTCCCTCCAATTCTTCCGGCGTGTAGCCGGTCAGCTCACAGAATTTGGGATAGACCTTGACGATGAAGCCGTTCAGGTCAGTTTCCAACATGCCCAGCTGCAGGTTTTCAATGATGCCCCGGTATTTTTCTTCGCTTTGGGACAGGGCGCGTACTGCACGGTTTCGCTCTGTGACGTCCTGTACCAGGATCATGGCTGCGCGTTGGCTTTGGTACCAAAGACCCCGCACCCGCAGTTCCACGTCGATGCGCTGTCCATCCGCGCGGCTGTGCTCGGTGCTGAAGTCCGCCATGGAACCCACGCGCAGTTCCCGCAATTGAGCGGCCATGGAAAAAGGCCCCAAATCAGCCAGGGACTTGCCGGCAAAGCTGTTGCGGCTGTAGCCGTAGATGTCCTCGGCCGTGCGGTTGACCGAAAGGATCACCCCGTCTTCCAGACGCACAATGAGCAAGGGGAGGGGGTGCTGTTCGAAGAGGGTGCGGTGCATCTCTTCGCTTTCGCGCAGCAGGCCTGCGCGGATTTCCACCCGCTGCTCAAGCTCTTCGTTGAGTGTGCGCAGTTCCTGGTTGGCCTCGTAGAGCTCCAGGCTCTTGGCCTCCAGAATGCGCTCGGCCTCAACACGGGCTTTTCGCTCCCGTTCCAGAATGCGCTTTATGGCATCCGATTCGCTCATTGGACCGGGTTGGAGACCAGGAATCGTACAACAGATCCGTCGGCTTCCAATGCCTCGGATTGTACGACCAACTGGGTATTGAAATGATCGCCGCAGGCGTGGATCAGGCCGAGGGCAAAGTGGGACATCTTCCGTTTGGAATGGTAGACCAGTTCCAGGTGGTTTTCATCCAGGCGTTTGGTTTCAAAGCGCGGCAGCTCAGCGTCCGGGTAGAGTTTGAGCACCTCCACGTGGATGTAGCTTTCAATGGAAGCCAGGAAATCCAGGGCACTGTTGCTGTCCTCCACCAGGCTTGGGTAGCCTTCGGCGAAACGCGGAAAGAGGTAGCGGCCAAAAGCTTCCTGCAGTTGGTCCGGACCCATACCGGTGCTTTTGCTGAGTTGCCCGATGAGGGCGAACATTTCCATGGCCGGGTAGGTCCCAACCGCCGTGTATACGCCACCGGAGGGAAGTTTGGCTTCCGAGACAATGGTGTCGGCCACTTCGTAGCCAAAGGTGTTTTCCACCATGCGGAAGAATTCGGTAAAGACGACGCCTTTCATGATCCGAGTTGGTTTTGTTTGAGCATTCGGTAGATCGTGGATTTGCCGACGCCCAGTTTTTTGGCTACAGCCACCACGTTGTCGTTGTATTTGCTGAGGTAATGCCGGATGATTTTGGCGTTATATTCCTTCAGCGTCATTTCCCGGTCGAGGAATTCGGTTTTGGAACGGACGGAATGGAATTGCAGGTCAGCCGCTTTGATGCACTGTCCATCGCCCATGACGGCAGCCAGGAGCACCATGGCCTTGAGTTCCCGTACATTTCCGGGAAACGCATAGGCTTCGAGCATTTCCAGCGCCTCGGGGTGGATTTCCGGGCGCGCATCCAGGCTGCCATCCTCCAGGGCTTCATCGAGGGTGGCCTGCGCAATCAAGGCGATGTCCCCGGTGCGTTCCCGCAAAGGCGGCAGTTGGATGGGCAGGCCAAGAAGGCGGTAGTACAAGTCTTCCCGGAAACGCCCTTCGGCTACTTCCCGGGCCAGGTCTTTGTGGGTGGCCACCATGATGCGGGCAGCCAGACGCAGTTCTTTGTTTGAACCCAGCCGGCTGAAGTGGCGCTCTTGAAGCACGCGCAGCAGCTTGGCCTGCAGCGCCAGATCCATTTCACCGACTTCGTCGAGAAACAGGGTCCCACTGGCGGCCAATTCGAATTTGCCGATGCGCCGCTCCTGTGCGCCGGTATAGGCGCCTTTTTCCGCGCCAAACAATTCGCTTTCCACCAGGCCTTCCGGAATGGCGGCCAGGTTGACGGCCACAAAGGGCTGTTGGGCCTGATGGCTGCTTTCGTGGATGGCACGCGCAACCAGTTCTTTTCCGGTGCCGGTCTCTCCACTAATGGAAACCACGATATTGGATTGTGCGGCCTTTTGGATCAGCAGGGCCACCCGTTGCATGCCTTTGCTGCGGCCGATCAAGGTACGTCCGACCGACATCTGGCGCTGGGTGGTGGACGCGGTTTTCGCTGAAGGCGCCTGACCTGCGGAGCGCGAGGCCTGCAATTGGCTCAAAAGGCGCCACAACCGTTGCCGGGTTTCTTCGCTTTTGACCAGGTATTCGGTGGCCCCTTCCTTGATCAGTTGCACGGCAGTACCGATGTCGTCCTGCCCTGAAATGATGATGACGGGCAGGTCGGGATATTGGGCCCGGATGGAGGCCAACAATTTGTCCGCCTTGCCGTCCGGCAATTGGTAATCCAGGGTAACCACATCCGGGCCCTCTTCAAGGCGTTGCAGGAGGGCTGTGCCGGTTGAAAAGGTTTCCACGGTATAGTCCGGATTCATGCGGAGGTGGTGCTCCAGCATGCCGGCATACCAGGGGTCGTCTTCGGCAATGAAAATGCGCATGGAAGGAATGTGGTCCGCGTGCATGGTTGCTCCTCATTACGGCCGCACGGGACAAACGTTGATGGGTGAAAACGTGCTCAATGGCAGGCAGGCCAGCTGCTGTACGATGGTCTTGTCCGGTATGCGACAAGGGTGCATGTCCGGTGGGCGACAGGCCCGGGAGGCGGGCCCACGTGGTCCATGTCCACCAAAGCACCTTGTGCCCTTGAATCAGTGCTGGCTGGATGGAGCTAAGCACCTGAGCCTAAACGCTGTAGCCGCTCCATTGGTATCCAATAAAGAAAAATATACAGATGTTATCTAAACACTTGAGGCCTGTCGCGCATACGACAGGAGCATGTTCGGGTGGGCGGTCCCAATTTGGGACACCGCAGGAACGAGAGCGCTTCAAAAAGCAAGCGCCTGTCGGCGGGACGTCAAAAAAAATTGGGACTGCTTCGGGCATTCCATTGGGGTGTTCCCAATATGGGAATGCTCCCCGATGGTCCGGAGGGGGCCATGCACTTCCCGCAAGGCCATAAAAAAAACGCCCCTGGAGCCTGGTTGGGCAGTTGGGCTTGCGCGCAACGCACCGGAATCAGGTTCCAAGGGCATCGTTGGGTGAGGTCGGTGGCGGATTCGAACCGCCGTACGAGGTTTTGCAGACCTCTGCCTAGCCACTCGGCCAACCGACCCTGTACGCTGAATGAACATGCAGCGTGGAGAACGGCGAATTTAGGCAATTCTGCCGCACGCCGCTCTTCTTATTCGGCCTTTTTGGAGGCTTGTTGCCCCAAAACCGGGCTGCCGCCATTTTCCATGCTGTGGCTGTCGAGTTCGACAAAGGTGCGGGCCACTTCGCCCTGCAAGGGCGGATGCATCTTGGTGACCCGGACTTTGCAATAGGTAATCTCCGGGAACCGGTCCGTCACTGCCCGGTATAGGTTCCAGGCCACGTGCTCGATGAGGTAGGAGCGTTCCTCCATGACCTGTTTGGCCATGGCCCATATGCCCTCGTAGTTGATGGTGCTTTCCAGGGCGTCGCTTTCGGCGGCTTGCCGAAAATCCGTGTCTACATAAACGTCCACGCCAAAATGGTTGCCCAGCTTGCGTTCGTCGTGGTAGTACCCGTGGTGGGCGTAGAATTTCATGCCCTCAATGGCGATGCGGCCCATAGGCGGTGCATTGTGCTGCGCGGTTCAACAGCGGTCCAAAACGGCAGGCCCGCCACCCCGTTGCGGCCTGGCGGGTGAAGCCTAGCGGCAAGGTACACTTTTGCCGCGCCTCCGGCGAAGACACTGGTCTGCAGGGCCTGCTTGACGTACTTTTGCGCGATGCGGCATGGGTCAGCACCATGGCCTTTCGAGCAGCGCCGCACTCCCTCCGAACATCCAGACCGTCCCTCATGTCCAGCTCCTCTTCCGCATCCGCCAACGGCACCCACGCCAGTTCCAAAACCGCCGCCCGCACCGACACCTTTTCGGGCGTCGATTACCTGGGCCTGGACGATTTGCTGCCCACCGAGCACAAGCTGGTCCGCGACGCCATGCGCGACTTTGTCAAGCGTTCGGTGAGCCCCATCATTGAGGACTATGCCGAACGGGCCGCATTTCCCGAGCACCTGATCAAGGAATTGGGCGATGTGGGGGCTTTTGGACCGCATATCTCCGCCGATTATGGCGGCGGAGGCATGGACCAGATTGCCTACGGCCTGATGATGCAGGAGCTGGAGCGCGGCGACAGCGGCATCCGATCCACAGCCTCGGTGCAGGGCTCGCTGGTGATGTACCCGATTGAGCAATTCGGCAGCGAGGAGCAGAAACAGAAATTCCTGCCCAAACTCGCCTCCGGCGAAATGATGGGCTGCTTCGGCCTCACCGAACCCGACCACGGCTCCAATCCGGCCGGCATGACCACCCACTTCCGCGAGGACGGCGACCACGTCATCCTCAACGGGGCCAAGATGTGGATCTCCAACGCGCCCTTTGCGGACATTGCCGTGGTCTGGGCCAAAAATCCCGAAGGCCGCATCCACGGCCTGATCGTGGAGCGTGGTATGGAGGGCTTCTCCACCCCGGAAACCCACGGCAAATGGAGCCTGCGGGCCTCGGCCACCGGCGAGCTGGTCTTCGAGGACGTGCGCGTGCCCAAGGCCAACATCTTCCCCGGCGTCAGCGGCCTGCGCGGCCCCCTGACCTGCCTGAGCTCGGCGCGCTTCGGCATTGCCTGGGGCGCCATCGGAGCGGCCATGGATTGCTACGACACGGCCCTGAAGTACAGCCTCGAACGCGAGCAGTTCGGCAAGCCCATCGGCGGCTTCCAACTGCAACAGAAAAAGCTGGCCGAGATGGTCACCGAAATCACCAAGGCCCAGTTGCTGGCCTGGCGCGTGGGCGTGCTCAAAAACGAGGGCAAGGCCACACCAGCCCAGATTTCGATGGCCAAGCGCAACAACGTGGCCATGGCCCTGGACATCGCGCGGGAAGCGCGGCAGATGCTCGGCGGCATGGGCATCACCGGCGAGTACCCCATCATGCGCCACATGATGAACCTTGAAAGTGTGGTGACCTATGAGGGCACCCACGACATCCATCTGCTTATCACGGGCATGGACGTGACGGGGATCAACGCCTTTGCTTGACAGCCTGCGCCTAAAGGCCCAAGTCTGAGGGCCTATTCCTGAGGGCCTTCGCCGGACGGCAAAAACAGATATCCAGCCCTGCGGGCAGGTGTTGTGCTCCTGTGCGCAACCCCGTGGATATCCGCGTTTTGGTGTGGAAAAGGCTTGATTTTGGTGGATAAGCCTGTTGGCGAATCTGCGGAATACTTTCCGGCAAGCATCCGGTTGCCGGGCGGGTCGGCCCCTATCTTTGATCCCCCTCGCAACCTCCCTGCGCATACCCCAAGCGCGGCCTGCGAAGCCCATCCATGCCCGACTCCACCGACTCCAATCAAAGCTCCGGAAGCACCTATCCCGGCTCCGGACGATCCGTTGCCCAACAGGGCGAAAAACTGGCTGAACGGCTGTCCGACCGCTTTTCCAAGGGCGGGGATCGCGGCCTGCGCCGCGGACGGGCACCCATGGGCGGCGTGTCCGGTGGCGGAGCGCTGGAGTTCGGCAAGCTGCCGCCTCAGGCGCGTGATCTGGAGGAGGCCGTCATTGGTGCCCTGCTGATCGACCGCGATGCGGTGGCCGAGGTCATTGACGTGCTCAAGCCGGAGAGCTTCTACCTCGATGCCCATCAGGTGATCTACAAGGCCATCATGGTGCTGTTCGAGAAAAGCGAGCCGGTGGACATCCTTACGGTCACCGAACAGCTTCGCCGGGAAGGCGATCTGGAATTGGCCGGAGGGGCCTTCTACGTGGCGGAGCTGAGCAACAAGGTCACTTCGGCGGCCAACGTGGAACACCACGCGCGGATCGTTTCCCAGAAGTACATCCAGCGGGAGTTGATCAAAATCTCCACCACCATCATCCGCGACGCCTACGAGGACACCACCGATGTGCTGGAACTGCTGGACAAGGCGGAAAAGGAGCTGTTCAGCGTGGCCGAGCAGAACCTGCGCCGCTCTTTTGACGACATGCGCTCGCTGGTCTCCAAAGCCATCGAGGAGATCGACGAGGTGCGCAAACACGAGGACAGCCTGACCGGCATTCCCTCCGGCTTCACCCACCTGGACCGCGTAACAGCGGGTTGGCAGCGCTCGGACCTTATCATCGTGGCTGCCCGGCCGGGCATGGGCAAAACGGCCTTCACCCTGGCGGTGGCCCGCAATGCGGCGGTCGATTTCCAGAAGCCGGTGGCCCTGTTCAGCCTGGAGATGAGTTCGGTGCAGTTGGTCAAACGCCTGATCAGCATGGAAACCGAGCTGACCGGCGACAAGATCCGCAAGGGCACCCTCGAAGAACACGAATGGGTGCAGCTGACCCACAAGGTGGGCGGGCTGGCCGATTCGCCGATTTTCATCGACGATACCCCGGCCATCAACATCTTCGAATTGCGGGCCAAGTGCCGCCGCCTCAAGCAGCAGCACGACATCCAGATGATCATCATCGACTACCTGCAGTTGATGAGCGGCACACCCAACCAGAAAGCCGGCAACCGGGAGCAGGAAATCTCGACCATTTCGCGCTCGCTGAAGTCCATTGCCAAAGAGCTCAACATTCCGGTCATCGCGCTATCCCAGCTAAGCCGGGCTGTGGAAACCCGCGGGGGCACCAAGCGCCCCATGCTGTCCGACTTGCGCGAATCCGGCGCCATTGAACAGGATGCCGACATTGTGGTCTTTCTGTACCGGCCGGAATATTACGGACTCACAGAGTTCGAGGACAATGCGCCGGCCAACGGCATGGCCGAGATCATCATCGCCAAACACCGGAACGGGGCCTTGGAAGACGTGCGCGTCCGGTTCATCGACAAGTACGCCAAGTTTGCGGACGCCGAAGCCGGCTTTGGCAGTTTTGATGGCATGGGTGGGGACGACAACTACGGCCGCCTGCCCGCAGGCGCCTCCGGCTACAGCGCCGAAGGAGGCGGCAAGCTTTCGCCGCTGGACAGCCATTTGGACAGCGGCGGCGGATTCGGGGGCGCCTCCGGCGAAGGCGTGATCAAGCGTTCGTCCAAAATGGACGAATTCGACGACGACTCGGACGGTTTTGGGGATGGCTTTGGCGGCGGCTACGACGGCGATCCTGGCGATTCGAGCGACGTGCCGTTTTAACGTCTGCTCCTGGTGCTCCAGACCTTTTATCCAGCGGGACAGCCCGGCAGTTCCGCATGGCCATGTGTGCGTTGCGGCACCTGCCAGGATTTACTCTGCCCAAAGCACGTCAAAGCGGATGCTGCTGGTGCTGCCCACGCCGTCGACAATGGTCAACCGATGCTTGCCCTGGGGTAGGTCCACAGGCAATTGATGTGGGGCTTGCGTGGCACCGATGTAGGCATCATCCAGGTGCCAATACACCGTAGCATCTGATGCCCGGTGGGTGGCTTCGAGCATGACCTTGGCCCGTTCTCCTGAAAACGCTTTCGGTACGGTGATCACCGTCGCTTCATAGGGGTACACCACGGCCAGGTGCTGGGTCGATGATGGACAGTTTGTGGCCAATGGAGGCATGGCCGGCAGGCCCACATGCTTTTGGGCATAGTAGAAATCGGCAACCGGGTCCAAAACCAGCCAGGCCGTATCCTTGGCGATTTCGCCACAATCCTTTCGGACCCGCATCCCGTCTTTGTCCAAAAAAATGGTTTTGTGGTACCGGCAGGGGGCCAGGGTATTGGCCGCTTTGGGTACCTGAACGTAGGCCGACGGACAGGCTGGAGTGGGCCTGAGGCCACTGGTGGCGCAGACCGTTTTTGTGGTGAATTGACCATGCGGCTTTTCCAGGGGCGTGCCTCTGGGGAGCAACTCAAAAGTTTGAAACAGCAAGGGTGCCGCTATGGTGGTTCCTGTTAGGCCAGGACGCCCTTCGCCATCGGCGTTTCCACACCAAACGGCCACGAGGAAATCGCCATCCCAACCCACTGCCCAGGCATCGCGGAACCCGTGACTGGTTCCTGTTTTCCAGGAGATTTCACGGCTTGAACCAAAGGATTTCCAATGCTCGTTCAGCGATGGCCTTTGAACATTGGTCAGGGCTTCAGAGACCATGTACGCGGCTGCGGGATCGAGTTGGCGTGGAACACGATGGATGGAGTCGGATTGAACAATGTGCACATCCGCTTGCCGCCCGTGGCCATGGCACAAAACACTGACCTCGCGTGCATAAACAGCAGCCAGGTCCCACAACGTGACTTCTGCACCACCGAGGATCAAACTCAGGCCGTAGTGATCGGGTCCGGCATGCAAGGTGCTGAAACGCATGGATTGCAAGTCCTTGTAAAAAGGTCCCAAGCCGTATTCCTTGAGCAATATTGCCGCTGGAACATTCAGGGATCTGGACAGGGCTTCATCGGCCGGGACTATGCCTTCAAAACGTTTGTCGAAGTTTTTTGGACTGAAGGTTCCAATAGTAATCGGAACATCCCGGAGCCAGGAGGAAGGTTGTACCCTGCCTTTTTCGAATGCCTTGGCATACAAAAGCGGCTTGAGGATGCTGCCGGAACTACGGGGAGCCAAAATCAAATCGACATAGGGCGATCGGGTTGCCTCGTTTTGTGCATTGGCGCAATAGGCTTTGACGGCTCCATTGGACAAGCTTACGACCAGGACAGCCGCGTTGGAGATTCCCGTTTCTTCGGTAATGCGCGTGTAGGCATTCAGCCTCGATTGCACCTGCACCTGCAGGGCATGGTCGATGCTGGTCTGGACCCAGGCCGATTTTTTTGCTTCCTGATGCTGCAACAGGTGAGGGGACACCTGTGGAATGGGGTATGGTTTTGATGGCAGGGGTTCCATCAAGGCCAGGGACAGGGTCTCCTCGTCCAGGATGCCTTTGTCATAGAGCTTCCTCAACAACGCGTCTCGCTTCCGCAGCAGTGCTGCTCTGTTTCTGCCCGGGTGGATGAGCCCCGGTGCGTTGGGCAATACCGCCAAAGTGGCCGTTTCAGCCCAGGATAGCTGATCGACCGAACGGTCGAAATACCTCCAGCTCGCCGCCCTTATGCCCACCACATTGCCTCCGTAAGGGGCATGCGAGAGGTACAGCCGCATGACCTGATCCTTCGAGCATCCTGCGGTCAGGCGGATGGCCAGGTATACTTCTTTGAGCTTCTGCAAATAGGTCCTGGGCGGATTCCCCAGCGACATCCTGATGACCTGCATGCTGATCGTCGAACCACCTTCGACAATTTTCCCCGCTTTCCTGTTCGCCCGCAGGGCGCGAAACAGGGAAACAGGATTGACCCCTGGATGCCGGTAGAAATATTCGTCCTCGAAAAAACGGGTCGCCAACGCCGCCTTTTCCGGTGTTTTTTCCAGCGGTGCAAACCGCCATTGGCCGTCCTCGGCGATTTCGGCCGCCAGCAAGCGTCCGTCTTCTGCCAATGCTACCCGTGCATAAGGGACCGGGAAGAGTTCGCCTGGAAAGGCGAACCAAAAAATGGCCGCCAAAAGCAAAATACCAAGGCCCCAGCCAATGCGTCTTTTCCGGCTATGAACCTTTCTTTTCTTCATAGCGAAGCACTTCAACCCAACGTCCTGATTGGATGGCTTTGATGGTTTCTTCGTACATCGGTGAACACGTGATGGCAGGAAGGTAAAAGCGGCCAGCGTAGGTGGCGTTGAGCAGCACCGTTATGGTGGTTTTACCCCCTTTGGGCAAATCAAAATAAGACATGACGCGATCGTCTCGGATGTCCTGATAATCAACGGATGCTGATGCTGCCGCCGAACCTTCTTCATGGATCCGTTTGTTCACGATTTGCCAACCGCTGGGAAACACTTCGGTCAGTGCCACGTCCTTATAGGCCGCTCGGATACCGGGATGACGGATCTCTACGCGTGCTTTGAAGCTCGTGCCCTGATACAGTTTCAGCGGATCGAGGGGTTGGTCGTTCATGTCGGTATACACCACCGACATGCCCAGGTCGATCTGTTCAGCTGCCCGATCGTACTCCAGGGGAATGCCGCTCTCGAAATACGAAACATAGAGCATTCCCTTGCCCTCGTTTGCTATTTCAAGCGTTTCGGAACCAGGATCAAGGTATTGGCTGGGAATGTCCTTGAACGGGAGATCGGAGCTCATGGTCAAGGATTCGGAAGTATTGGGCTGGATCGTAAACGCCAACTCGGTGTTGAGCTGTCCACCAATGCTTTTTGACAGCGCAAGCAAGCAATAGGCCCGCGTCTGTGTGCTGTGCCAGCCCTTTGCCATTTCAGTACTGATGTCACGAACCAAACCAACTACATGGCGCTCATCGTCCGCATAAACATGGCTTTCGAGCGTCATGGCCAAGTCCCGCAAAGCGGACCCGTAGGTGCCGGATCGCGCATCCGGTTCCACGGTGATGGATGGGTCGACCAGCAACTTCATGGCTACATCTTTTCGCCCGGTCAGGGCGTAGGCTGCAGCCAGCCTCCTGGATGCTCTGGGGTCAAGGTTTGTCCTTTCCTTCAAGCGGTTCATGGCCCCCAAGTCGGCCTCATCGGCCAGCGCAAGGACAAACAGCCTGTACGATTGGCGCAGGTCCTGAGCGCCATGATAGTAGCTGCCTGTGGATTGGCGCCAGTTGCGCGCTTGCCGCTTCGCATAGCGGATCCACCGGTCCTTCACACCTGGCGGCAGGGTGTAGCCCAAGGCCTCCGCCTCAAGGAAAAAGTGTGCGGCATAGGTGCTTCCCCAATCGCTCTCTTCATGCCTGGAACCTGGCCAATACGCGAACCCGCCAGAGGCCTGTTGAAATGAAATCAAACGCTGAAGTGCGGCCTGAACGTTGCGGTCGATTGTAGTTTGTTCTTCGGCCGTCAAGGCCATCAAACTGCCTAGGTAGAGCTGGGGGAATGCCGAAGAGACGGTTTGCTCTATGCATCCATGCGGATAGCGGATCAGGTAATCCAAATGCTCGTGCAGGTTCAGGTCCGCCAGGCGGGACACTGTAACCTGCCGCTCATGGGTGCCCTTGAGCCCGATCCTTTCAAAGGTCAGTTTGCCGGTTTCGCCAGGTTGAACAGCGATGGTCTGCTCGTTGTGTACGACCGGATTTCTCGGGCTTATGTTCAATTCGATTTCGTCCGTGGCTTCATCGCGTCCACTGCGCGCACGAACGTTCAGTTTGACGGATCCCAAGTAGCGCTCCACCACACACTGGAAAATCACGGTTTCCTGCCCTTCGCCCGAGAGCTGCACCGTTTTTGCAGCGCCTTTAACGCTGATGCCCTCTGTACCCTCCAGCGTGACTTCCACGCCGTGTTTTCCTTTTTTGGACGAGATCACGGTGATCGGGATATCCACCTGCTCGCCCGGCCCCAAAGGCACCCTCGTGAGCACCGCGATCGGCCCCGCGCCGCTCGCCTTGGCCGCGTCGACCACGCTCACGACCACGCCCTCGGTCGCCAACGCCGCGTCGTATCCCAACGCCCGGCGGCTCTC
>JAUIHG010000083.1 GCA_030432405.1 Bacteroidia bacterium
TTACACCGACGGGGTGACGGACGTCGAAAACGAAAAGGACCTGCACTACTCCACCGACCACATGATCCACCACCTTCAGCGCCGACCGGATCAGAGCATGGAGGAGCTCACGCAGGGGATTATGGAGGAGATCTACAAGTTCAAGGGGGAGCGGGAGTATGTGGATGATATATCCATGCTCGCAATGAGGTTTAAATGAATACATATGAATGAGCGAAAACTATTAATTGAGCAAATAAATGATATCCGGGTTCAGATCGAAGTATTTAGAGATTTTTGGGGAACCTATTTGAGCGCATATCAAAAGGAGGCGATTGATTTAATGAACAGGTACGCAATAGATTTTTTTTCTAACACTCAAAGGCTCTTTTGGGATCATGCGGTGATGAGCTTGGCAAGGCTTTTCGATAACCGGAAAGGCGTCGTTTCACTTTATCGGTTAAGTCAGAATCGTGCTTTCAGGAGTGTTAAGGGTCCTATAGATGGTGAGTTGAATCGAGTTCAAGACAAGCTCGATTTGATTAAGAAGGTTCGTGACAATGTTATTGCTCACCGAAGTCGTGAATACGTATCTCTAGTTCAAGAGAACAATCCATACAGAATGGATCAAGGTGATATATACGTAGTGTAAGAATGTTCAATAAAGATTTTTAATCTTCTAGAGCAAAACATTGGGCTTAGCAGGACCATATTTTCTCCTATTCACTTGGACGATAGAATGATTAAAATATTGAAGCACTATGACAGTGTTAAACAACATCCGTTCTCCCCGCAACCTCCGCTTTCTTGAGCGCTTTCGCGCGAAACGCGTCCTTGGATAGGCGGATGGGGCCGATGACCAGGGTGCGGACGGGCCAGATGCCGACAAAGCGCATGGTGACGGCTTTGAGGGCGCGGATGGAGGGTTGGCCGTAGCGCAGACGGTACCAGATGCCCGGTTGATCCATGGTGGTGATGATGCGGCCGCTGCGGCCTTTGAGGAAGGGGTCCCACAGCAGGCTGCCTTCGCGTTTCTTGAACGCGAAACCCGGCAGGAACAACCGGTCGAAAAAGCCCTTGGTCAGGGCGGGCAGCCCGCCCCACCATACGGGATGCACCACCGCGAAGTGCTGGCACCATTGGATGTCCTCCCAGGCGGCCAGGAGGTCCGGTTCCAGCTCGGTGCGCTTGCGGTAGCCGAATTGCAGGTTGGGGCTGAAGTCGAGGTCGCCGATGTTGAGCACACGGACTTCTGCGCCGGCGGATTCCGCGCCGCGCACGTAGGCTTGCGTTAAAGCCCGGTTGAGGCTATCCGGATCGGGGTGGCCGTTGAGGACCAATACGCGCTTGGGCATGGGGTTTGCGCTTGGGCGTTTTAAAAAGAGAGGTTCAGGTTTCGGTTTTCGCCGGCAGGCGAAGACCCGATGTGGCATCCAGTGCGACCTGTTGGTCCAGCACCACGATCAGCGCCAGCAGCGCATAGAACAACGTGCCGATTTTATCCGCTTCCACCAAATCCGAAAAAAAGAGGTTGACCAGGATGGTGATGAAACTGATGGTTACGGCCAGTATGAGGCGGCGCTGGTCGGGGTCGTGGCAACGGGAGTAGGCGCTTTGGGCGCGGAACAAGGCCACGTAAACCAAAACAAAAAACAGGATGGTGCCGGGCAGGCCGGTTTCCAGCAAGGTTAGCAGGTAGTAGTTGTGCACGGTGCTGCGTTCCTCGTTGCCGGAGATGTAGGTGTAAAAGCTGGAAACCGTGTAGTGCTGGTAATGCGGGTAGAAATTGCCCGGGCCAAAGCCGGTGACGGGTTTGTCGAGGAACATGTACCATCCGGCCACCCAGCGGTAGATCCGTTCCGCGCTGGAGACGTCTTCCAGGCTGGTGGTGGCGGCCATGTGATCGCTGAAGTCCTCGTGGTAGATGGTCTTGCTGAAATCCGGCGCGTAGTCCAGGAAGCGGTTGTTGTCCAGCAGCCAGGCACAGGTGCCCAACAAAGCCACCAGCGCCACCAGGGCGGCGGTTTTGAGCAGGTGCCGCTTCATAATCACCAGGGCCACCAGGCCAATAATTAGGCTAACCCAAGCGCTGCGGCTGTAGGTGAAATAGACCGAAACCAGAAAAATGGGTTTGGCCACCTGCAGCAGCATGCGGGGCCAGGTCCAGGGCCGATACCAGCCTGTAGCCAGCCATAAAAACGGCGTGACCAGCGCGATGAACACCGCGTAATTGACGTGGTTGCGGTAGAAGGGCTCCATGGAGAGGTTGACCTCCGCAAAGCCGAAGTTGTATTTGGCGTGCTGCAACAGGGTCCAGATGACCGTGAAAAAGGTCGGCCAAAACAAAATCCAAAAGAGCGTACGGAAATCGCCGCCGCGGTTTCGGGTTTGGCGGACCAGCAGCAGGGTCAGCCCGAAAAAGGCGCCTACGTACCAGAGCTTGGCAGCCATCCATTTGCCGCTTACGGCCAGGTCCACAGAAAACACGGTCGACAGCATCAGCCAGAGCAGATGCAGCACCAGCACGGTGGCTATCGGATGGCGGAAGCGCACCCAGGGCACATTGCGGCGGCGTAAAAAGAGCCATCCCGCCAGCGCCGCCGTTCCTGCCAGCATGAGGGGTTCGGTGGGCAGGTCGGTGGAAAGGGCATCGCCGATGGGCATCTCCAGGCTCAGCGGCGTGGAAAACCATAAAAGCCAAGCAAAGGGCCGGTAGTCCACCAGCCACAGCGCCACACCGACCAGACCGAGGGGCAGGGCCAACAGCAACGGCTGCTCAGCCAGCAAGGCCGCGAGTACGCCCAAGCCCACGAGCACGGAACCCCAGAGGAGGGTTCGCCGTTGGCCGAAGGCCATCAGGCGCCCGGCCAGCCAGCTGGCTCCGGGCGAACGCGGCGACCAGGAAGGGGCTGCAGGGGCATCGAGGTTATGCCGGAGTTCAGCCACGCGCCAATTGCGGTTGGATGCGGCGGAAGGTTTCGATGAGCACCACAAGGATGACCATGCCGATGAAGGCTGCGGCGGTATAACCGGCACAGATCAGCGAACGCACCGGCTTGTCCTTGCGCAGGGCCGGGAAGGCCGGTTCGGTGATGTTGATGGTGCTCACGGCCAGGTCCACGGAGGTGGAATATTGCTCGTGGAGGCGCTTGGTGTCGTTGAGGTCCTCCAGGGCGTAATCGAATTCGGACTGCACCAGGGCGCGGTCCGCGCCGAGCAGGGGCAGGTCCTCCAGGCGCTGGCCCAGGGAGTCGACCAATTGCTGCTTCTGGCGGATGCGCTGGGCAAGGGTGAGGATGATGGCCTTGCGCTCCTTGTCGATCATCTCGCGGTTCTTGTTGTCGACCGTCAGGGCAATGTGGTTGGCGATCTCGGCAGCCTGGAACTTATCGGTATCCCAAACGGCAATCTCCACCGCACCGAGCACGGTTTTGCGCGCGTTGTAGTTCTTCAGGAATTTCTTGCGCGTCTTGAAGCGGCCCATGGCCGCCGCCGTGTCGTAGCCGTAGTGCTCGTAGAGTTTGTAGCGGTTGATGATGTAGTCGATCGTGCCCGAGGTCTGCGCCAGGGTCAGGATGCGGTCGATGTCGGAGTTGCCGCCGAAGTAGTCGATCTGCACATCGCTGACCGATTCGCCGAACATGACCGAACGGTCGGTCATCGTGGGGTTGGCGGGGTAGAAGGTCACCGCGCTGCGGTAGTAGTTGGGCATCCCGAAGAGGGTGTAAAGGACGCTGGCCACCGCTACGATGGCGGTCACGCCGAGGATCAGGCGGCGGTGTTTCCAGACGATCTGCACCAGGTCGAGCAGGTCGTTTCCGGGTCGGGAGGGCTGTTGGCCCGCCTGCGGCGAAGCGCCATGTGCGCCGCCGGCCCGGGAAAAGTCGGTCTTTTCGGACATGCCCGCGAAGTTAGCCCTCCGACCGTGCCCGGAGCAGCGCGCGGGGGTCCAGCAGGCCCAGGCTCCAGGCGGCCAGTCCGGCAGCAGCGGCGGCCAACAAGGCGCGGCTCCACCAGCTCCAGACGGCGGCTTTGGCGGTACCGCCCAGCGCTTCCGGCAAGCCCGGACCGAGGGCCCATTCCAGGGCCAGGGCCAGGACCAACACAAGCAGCGCAAAACCCAGGCCGCGGAAGCTTTCGCCGGACAGGCGGCGGGGCCATGCAAAGACCCGAGCGGTGTAGACCAGGTGGGCGATGGCCACGATGCCCTGGGTGATCAGCGTGGCGTAGGCGGCGCCGAGGGCCTGGTGGCGGGGAATGAGCAGCAGGTTGAGCAGGATGTTGCCGGCCACTCCGGCCAGGGCAATGCGGTTCAGGCCGCGCAGCCGGTTTTCGGCCGTCAGCAGGGAGCCGAACACGTAGACCGTGGCGTTGAACACAAAGCCGGGCATCAGCCAGGCAAAGGTCGAGCCCCAGAAGGCGTCGGCTTCGGTGTACAAAAGGCTCATCAGGGCATTGGCGTGCACGGCGCTGAGCACGGCAGCGGTCACCGAAACGGCCACGAGCAATCGGAAGGAAGCCCGGGCCACCGGCCAGACGTTTTGGCCTTCCTTGCGCATGCGCGCAAACAGCGGCAACAGGATGCCGGAAATCAAAAACGCAAACATGGTGCCCGCGTCCAGCAGGCGGTAAGCGGCCGCGTAAATGCCCGCCTGCCGGTCGCCGTTTTCGCCGAGCAGGCGTTCCAGCATGACCCCATCCACACGGTTGTAAATGGTCATCAAAACGCCCAAAAGGGCGAAGGGATAGGCCCGCTGCAGCACGACCCGCAAGAGCCGCCGGTTCCAGGCCGGGCGGATGGGGCCGGTGATGCGGCGCAGCGCTGCAAAACTGCCCAATGCGGTGAGCGTCAATGAAAAAGTAGTGGCGTAAACAAAATCCTGGACCGTGAAAGGCCGGCCGAGCAGCTCGGTGTAGAGCAGCGCGCCAACCACCAGGATGGTCAGGCCGCGGTCCAAAATCGAAAGCACCGCATCGGTGCGGAAGGCCTGCAGGCCGGAGACGTTGCTCCGGAAATACATGTGAAACGAAATCAGCACCCGGTTGAGCGAAAGCCAAACGAGCAGCCGCAATTGATCCGGCTCCAAACGCAAACCGAGCGCAACGGCAAAAACCGCCGTGTAAAACGCGATGGCCAAAATGCCCTTGACGAGGATGATGTTGGGCAGCCAGACGGCCACCCGGCCCGGATCGCGGGCCACCAGGCGCTGGTTGAAATTGTTGATCCCGAAGTCCAACAACACGTTGAACAGAAACGCAAAATTGAACAGCGCAAAATAGAAGCCATAGGCCTCCGGACCGACCCGGTTCTGCACGGCCAGGTCGATGCCGAAAATGAACACCGGCTTGATCAGCAGGTTGAGGGCCAGCAAAAAGCCGACGTTCTGTAAAAATGGGCGGGGCATGCGTGGTGCCCGCTGGACGCGGGCGAAGAAGGCGGGCGAATGAGTCGGGCCAAAGAGGCAGTCGAACGGATTGGCGCAGCAAGTTAGCCCGAAGCGGTCGGGCCGTGCGGGCTGGTGTCGGCAGCTTTTGGGCGGGCGTATCTTGCAGGCCGCGCAAGCACGGGCATTTCCGCTGGGTTGCTTGCCGCATCGCGCCATGCGCATCGCCGTCAATACCCGCTTCGTAATCCCCGGCAAGCTCGAGGGCATCGGCTGGTTCAGCCGTGAGGCCTCCTGGCGCATGGCCCGCGCGCACCCCGAGCACCGCTTTTTGTTTTTGTTTGACCGCACGGTGCCTTCTGCTTTCGCCGAAGGCGAAAACGTGCAGGGCATCCAGGTGCCGCCGCCCGCCCGGCATCCCTGGCTCTGGCGGGCCTGGTTTGAATACAGCATCCCTCGGGCCCTGAAGCGGCACCGGGCCGATGCCTTTGTTTCTCTGGACGGCTATTGTTCGGTGCGCAGCCGCGTGCCGACCTATATGGTGGTGCACGACCTGGCCTTTGAGCATTTTGCCGACCACGTGCCGCCCCGTGTGCTGCGCTACTACCGGCATTGGAGTCCGCGCTATGCCCAACGCGCTGAGCGGCTGGGCGCGGTTTCGGCCGCCACCCGGGACGACATCGTGGCGCGGTACGGCATCCCGCCGGAACGCATCGATGTATTGGGCAATGGGGCACACGACCGCTACAAGCCCCTGGATGCGGCCGGCCGTTCGGCCGCCCGCGAACGCTTCGCCCGGGGCCGGTCCTACGCCATTTACGTCGGCTCCCTGCATCCCCGCAAGAACCTGGAACGCTTGTTCCGGGCCTTCGACCGCGCGGCGGGCCAGACCCCGGAATTGGATTTGGTGGTGGCCGGGCGCATGGCCTGGCAAAGTGGCCCGATCCAGGCAGCCTATGAAGGCATGAAGCACCGGGACCGCGTTCACCTGACCGGGCATTTGGAACCCGAAGCGCTGGCCGAAGCGCTCGGAGGCGCGGAGGCCCTGGTCTATCCCAGCCTCTTTGAAGGCTTCGGCATCCCCATTGTGGAGGCCTTTGCCTGCGACGTACCCGTGCTCACCAGCACGGTGTCCTCCATGCCGGAAGTGGCCGAGGATGCAGCGCTGTTGGTGGACCCCACGGATGAAGCGGCCCTGGCCGAAGGCATTCTGCGGCTGCACCGAGAACCGGCGCTGCGGGAGGCGCTGGTGGCCAAAGGGCGGGTTCGCCGGCAAGCGTATTCCTGGGAAAAAACGGCCGAGCGGCTGTGGGATGGCGTGCAGCGGATGCTGGACGAGCAGGGGCTGGGTCGGGGCTGAAGGCTGGTTCCTAAGCGCAGGCGCTTCATTGCAGGCTCCTGAACGCTGGAGCATCTTTGCGGTTGTCAGCCGCCATCAGCGCCCTCTGTCAGCATCAGCGCAAGCTCAACCGGCCTGCTCCACCACGGACAGGTCCACCGTCCGCAAGAAAGCTTCGGTGGCTTCAATGTCGGGCTGCATCCAGCGGTCCCCGTCCAGCACCGGCACCACATCCCGATAGGCGGTCATGATGTGCTCCAACGCGGGACTGCTCCGCAGCCCAACCCCGTGTGGGCCGTCGGCGCGTTGCAGGTCGATGGCCTGGGCGGCCGTGAAAAAAGCAATGGCCAACACGCGTTCGGTGTTCTGGACCACCCGGTACATTTTGGTGGCACCATTGGCCCCCATGGACACGTGGTCTTCCTGCTCGTTGCTGGAAGGAATGCTGTCCACGCTGGCCGGTGTGCAAAGCTGCTTGTTCTGGCTGACCAGGGCCGCGGCCGTGTATTGTGGAATCATCAGTCCAGAATGCAGACCGCCGCCGTTGGTTAAAAAGGGCGGAAGGCCGTTTTCGCCGTTCAACAGGCGGTACAAGCGGCGTTCGGCAATGTTGGCCAATTCCGCGGTGGCGATGGCCAGGTAATCCAGCGGCAGGGCCAGGGGCTGTCCATGGAAATTGCCCGCGCTGAGGATGCGGTCCTCGTCGGGGAAAATCAGCGGATTGTCGGTGACCGCGTTCAGCTCCTGGGTGAACATGCCGCGGGTATGCGCCATGGCGTCCAGGCTGGCGCCATGCACCTGTGGCGTGCAGCGGAACGAGTAGTTGTCCTGCACCTGGGGCTTGGGCTGGGCTGCGGTGGGGCTGCCTTTCAGCCAGGCGCGGATCCGGGCGGCGCTTTTGGCGTGCCCGCGGTGCGGGCGAATCCGGTGGATGGCAGCATCAAAGGCCTCCATGCGGCCGCGCCGTGCATCCACGGAAAGTGCTGCAACCATGTCTGCAGCGGCTGCCAGGCGTTCGGCGCGCAACTGCCCCAGGACCGCATAGGCCAGCATGAACTGGGTGCCGTTGTTCAGCGCGAGGCCTTCCTTGGCCGCCAGTTCCAGCGGTTCCAGGCCCAGGGTCGCCAGTGCTTTGGCCGCTGGCATGCGCTCCCCGCGCAGGTCCACCTCGCCTTCGCCGATCAAGGCGAGGGCCAGGTGGGAGAGGGGGGCCAGGTCGCCGGATGCACCCAGGGAGCCCTGCTCGGGCACCACGGGCAGGCAATCGGCATTCAGGAGGTCGAGCAGGCGCTGGGCGGTTTCCAGGCGGATGCCGGAATGCCCGTAGCCCAGGGAACGGGCCTTGAGCATCAGCATCAGGCGCACGATGTCCGCGGGCACAGCCGGACCGCTGCCCACCGCGTGGGAGCGGATGAGGTTGACCTGCAGCTCGGCCAGCTTGTCCGGCGAAACCACGGTATTGCACAGCGCCCCAAAACCGGTATTCACGCCGTAGGTGACGCGCTTGGGATCCTGGACGCTTTGTTCCAGGTATTGGCGGCAGGCCTGGATGCGGTCGACCACCGCATCGGCATAGGCCACCGATCCGCGTTGGTCCAACCAGATGCCGACCTGGTCAAGGCTCAGGGGCGCCAGATCGATATGGATGGATGTGCTGCTCATGCCGGGTCGGGGTTTTGATCCCGCTCTACCCGCTCCAGCAGGGCGTCCAGGTCCAGGAGTTGCTGTTCGCCGGAGGCGAGATCCTTCAGCCCCACCTGCCCGCTTTCCAATTCCTTGGAACCGATGAGCACGGCAAAGGGGATGCCCTTTTTGTCGGCGTATTTCATCTTTTTGCCCATTTTCTGGTCCAGCTCGGTGTACAGTTCGGCCTTGACACCGGCGTCGCGCAGGACCTTCAGCACTTCCAGGGCCCGCTGCACGCCTTCCACTTCAAAGGGCATGACTATGGCGCGGGTGCCCAGGCGGGAAAAGTCGATGGGCCAGCCCTGCATCTCCAGAATGTCGAAAAGCCGCTCCAGGCCAAAGGAGATGCCTACACCGGATACGCCTTCCAGGCCGAAGACGCCGGTGAGGTTGTCGTAGCGGCCGCCGCCCGAAAGGCTGCCAAAATCGTGTTCGGTGGCCACCACCTCGAAGATGGTGCCGGTATAGTAGCTCAGTCCGCGGGCCAGAGTCAGGTCGAAATCGACCTCCACATGCTCCACGCCGATCTGCAGCACATTGCCCAGCACGTCGCGCACCTCGTTGATGCCGGCCGGATCAATAAAGCCTTCGGCGAAGCGCTCGGCCAGTTCGTTGAGCTTGAGCATGCCGGGCCCTTCGAGGGTCAGCACCTCCTTTAGCTCGCCGACCTGCTCATCGGTCAAGCCGATTTTGCGGAACTCCTCTTCCACGCCCTCCATGCCGATCTTGTCCATCTTGTCGATGGCCGTGCAGATGGGGCCAAAAAACTCGTGGGCCTTGACCAGGGAGGCCACCCCGTTGAGCAGCTTGCGGTTGTTGATGCGCACCCTGGCCTTGATGCCCAGCGCCTTGAACACCCGGTCGTAGATCTGGACCAGCTCCAGTTCGTGCAGCAGGGAGTCGGATCCCACCACGTCGGCATCGCACTGCCAGAATTCCTGGTAGCGGCCTTTTTGGGGCCGGTCCCCGCGCCAAACCGGCTGCACCTGGTAGCGGCGGTAGGGCATGGGCAAGGCGTGGTGGTTCATGGCCACGTAACGGGCAAAAGGCACCGTCAGGTCGTAGCGCAGGCCCTTTTCGGCAATGTAGGGCGTGAGCTCCTGATGCTTGCCCTTGGCCAACAGCTCCTTGTCCACCTTGCGCAGGTAGTCGCCGTTTTTGAGGATGCGGAACAGGAGCTGATCGCCTTCGGCGCCGTATTTGCCCGTCAGGGTGGCCAGCCATTCCATGGCCGGGGTTTCGAGGGGCTCGAAGCCGAATTGCTCGTACACGCCGATGATGGTGTTGCGGAGGAAATTCCGCTTCATCACCTGCTCGGCGTCAAAATCACGGGTGCCCTTGGGAATCGAGGGCTTTTGGTTCGAAGGAGCCATGGCGGCAAAAATAGCCGTTCATGCGTCGGCATGAGCGGCCAGCACTTTGGCGCATGCGGCGTCCAAAAGGCGGTACACCTGCTCGAAGCCATCGTCGTCCCAATAGGGGTCCGGCACAGAGCGGGGGTCCCCGCCGGGCATGTTGAGCCGTTCCTGTTCCCCTGGATCCAAAAAGTCCAGGATCAGCTGGATGCGGTCTTCTTCCTCGCCGCTTTTGGCCAGCTGCAGCAGGTCGCGGCGGTTGCTTTGGTCCATGGCCAGAACGAGGTCGAAAGCGCTCAGGTCGGGCCAATGCACCTGCCGCGCACGCTGCCCGCTGATGTCCAATCCGTGTTTGGCGGCCACGGCCACCGAACGCGGATCCGGGGGATTGCCCACGTGCCAGGAGCCGGTGCCGGCGGAATCGACCGTCCAATCCAGACCCCGCTCGCGCAAACGCGCCTCGAGGATGCCTTGTGCCAACGGCGACCGGCAGATGTTGCCCAAACACACCATCAAAACCTTCATGGCCGCGAAGATACGGGCCGTACCTGCGCCCTGACCGGGGCCGCCAGCTATCGTGGACGCCGGCACAGTGGAGCGCCGGCGGAGTTTTCATGTGCGCCGCATCCGCGGCGAAACCCATGTGCCACAGCACCGCTATGGCGCCATTCGGTGCGGCCCATTTCGACGCAGCCGACCCGAGCGAAGAAGGCATCCCGATGCCGCATGCCGCGGCACCGGGAGCCTTCCATCTTCCCAAACCAAACGCACTATGCGGGCGCACGGCGATGCAGGAGGCCATGCCCTTGGGCGCACCTTTGATCCTCCATACCGCGGCGTATGTTTTGCTGCAGCGCATGGGCGCAAGATGGGCTTCGCCTTCGCCGGAAGGCGGAAAAGCGCCGCAAACCTGAACCGATGTGGAAAATCCTGGCTCGAATGGGCAGTTCCCGGGCCCAAGGGTTGAGCAGGCAGCGGAAATGCCCTATACTCCCCGCTCAACCAAATCCTGCTGCTCAACAAACCCCGACCCATGGCCCGTTGTTATGCGCTCCTCGGATGGAGCCTCCCTGTTATTGAAAGTGCCCAGAAGCTCGGCAAGCCCTTCGTGGTGGTGTCCTTTGATGGCTTCAAGGGCTATGCCGCCGAAAACGACATCCCTTTTGTTTCCTGGGATTTCGACAGTTGGGGCGACCAATCCAACTCCCTTTTGCTCAAGGAGCAGTTGGACGCCTTTGGCGCGGACGTGGCCATTCCGCTGTTTGAAGAGACCGTGGAATGGGCCGGTGCGCTGAATTCCATTTACCGCGACGACCCCCGCGTGCTCAACCGGGCCTTCTTGTTCCGCAACAAGGCCATGATGAAGCGCAAAGCCCTGTTGGGCGGTCTGCGGGTGGGCCTCTTCGAAGAAGTGCACTCTGTGGATCAGGTTCGCGATTTCTACCAACGCCTCAACGAGGCGGAATTGCACCTGCCCGGCGAAGCCACCCACTGGCTGCACTGCAAGCCCTTTGACGCTGCCGGCACGGTGGGCCATGTGCTCATCCGCGAGGAATCCGACATCGACGTCAAACTCAAGGACGTCAAGTTTCCGCTGCTGGCCGAAAGCCACCTGGCCGGCTATGAATTTTCCACGGAGGCCTTCATCCACGCGGGCAAGGTGCGTTACGTCAACATCACCGAATACGTGCGCCTGGGCCATTCCAATTTTGTGCCCTGCGGTCCGCAGCTCGAGGCCAAGCGGCACATCATCGAGCGGGAAATCCAAAAACTGGTGGACGTGTTCGGCATCGAATACGGCATGATCCACCCCGAGTGGTTCCTCAACGACAAGGATGAGATCGCCTTCGGCGAAGTGGCCTGCCGCATTCCTGGGGGCCATATCCTGGACCTCTTCTCCCGCGCATTCGACATCGACGCGCTGCAGGCCTTCATCCTCTGCCACGATCCCAACGCCACCGAAGAGGAGCTCAAGGCCATCCTGCCCGAGCCCGGCGCCAAACCCGTGCGCTACGTCGGCAGTTTGATGGTGTATCCCGACCGCGGACACATTACCGACCTGGATGTGCCCGATGAATTGGTTGAAGACCCCTATTTCGCGTCCCATACGCTCACCCCACCGGTCGGAGCACAAAAGATTGCCGAACGCGAAGGTTTCGGCAACCACTTCGGCACGGTCTACTTTGAAGGAGAGGACCCCGACCGCATGCGCGAATTGCTGCGCCATTACGAGGAGGTGTCCTTCTACGTCTGATGCCCACTGTTCCCACCGCTTTAGCCGCCCGTTTCGAAGAAGCGGTCGGTCAATATTTGGAGGCTGCCGCGCCAATGCGCAGCACCATGCGCGATGCCCTGCTCGGCCAGGCCGAAGCCCTCTTCCGTTCGGACGAGGGCTTGGGTGTCCTGTACGGCGTGTCCCTGGACCTGGCCTTGTCCGGCTTTTTTGACGGCACGCCATGGGAGCACCTGGACCGCCTGGACCCGGCGCTCTTGCCGGGCACGCTGGTCGCTGGCCATCCACATTCCACCTGGGAATGCCTGTCCACGCTGCGCATCCTCCGCGCCTCGGAAAGCCCCGACCCGCCCGGTCCCTGGGACCAGGAATCCTACCGCCAGTTTGTGGAGCGTGGCCTGGTTGAATCCTTTCACCTGCTCGGCGAACAACCCGACGAAGCAGGCCGTGCGGTGTCCGACCGC
This sequence comes from Bacteroidia bacterium, assembly GCA_030432405.1. Lineage (GTDB taxonomy): Bacteria > Bacteroidota > Bacteroidia > Chitinophagales > BACL12 > WGOA01. Next base: position 12,441 of record JAUIHG010000083.1, read on the forward strand.
GAGCTTCAAAAAGCGCGGCGGCTGTTGCGTTTTGTCATGGATCGCCTGCCCGGCGAACGCGTCCGCCAGCACCTGGTCCAGCACGTCGACGAATTGGCTGTCCAACGCCCCATCCTGGTGGATACCATTGTGCAGCAGTTGGAGCTGCTCCGGGACCGCTATGGGCCTTCGGCCGAAGGCCGCTTTGGATTGCCGGAAATGGAAGCCGGCACCGCTGATACACGGACTTCGGATGCCGACCGCTTGTTGCAGCAATACCTGCAGGCCGCCTTCGGCGTGGGGCCCGATGCAACGCCTTCCGGTCCTACGCCAGATGTTGGTGATGCCCAGCGCGCGGCCACCTTTGGTGCGCTTTTGACTGAAACGGGGCTGGTGTCTCCCGGCCATGCCGCCTTGGTCCGGCGCTTGGCGCACCGAGCGGCAAAAGACGATGCGGCACTCGAGCAGCTGGCGGTTGCCATGGCGCTGGATGAAAGCGGTCGGCTTCAGCTCAGGACACACCGGGAATTGGCCTGCACCTTGATCATGCAGGCGGTGCATCCCGGCACCGAGCAGGCGGTCTACGGTTTGGCGCGCCTGCTGGAGCGGGATTTGCTTTCGCGCGAAGCGGTCCGCGCGGGCCTGGCCCAATTCAGCAGCCTGCGGCCGAACGCGGACGCGGAGCGCACCTTGAAACGCGCCGCCGAAGCGCGGGGCCTGCACCTGGACCCCCTGCCGTATCTGCTCTCGGGCACGCTGCAGGTTTTGGGGCATCCGCTGGGCATCCGGCAAGGCAAAAACCCCACCTGTCAATCGGCGCGGGGCATGAGCCTATGGAGCCTGCATGCCCCGGGCAAGCTGCTCAATCTCATTTTGACTGCCGTACGGTCCAACAGCCTGGAATTCCGTTTTGAAGGGCAACTGCTGGATTCGGCGAAACTGCGCAATGGGTCTGCACCTGCTTTTGATCTGGTTTTGGACCCGGTTTCCGCGTTGCTGGTGCCGCATTTGGACTGCATCTACAACGAGATGATGCAACGCGCGGCTTTGCGTGGTCAGGATCCGCACCAGTGGGTCAACCCTGCTTTTTACGGGCAGTGGGTGGCTTCCGGATTTGCCTCGGCGGTGGATCCGGTGACCAATTCGGTGCCGGACTTCATGGAGTTTGTGCGCACGCTCTACGCTACGCACCACCCGGAAGTCAGCGGCGGGATGGGACTTTTGTATACCAACCCGGTTGGGCTTTTTGTCACCAACGACCGGGCGCAATTGCTCGGTTTTCACGCCATTTCGCTGCTGCGGGTGGCCGTACACCATGGCGTCTACCGGGCCTATTTCTACAACCCCAATGCCCAGGGCGAACAGAACTGGGGCCAGGGCATTCGGCCTACGGTGCGGGGCAACGGCGAACGCCCGGGTGAATCCAGTTTGCCCTTTTCCGAGTTCGCCGCAAGGCTGTACGCCTTCCATTACAACCGCGCTACGGCGGATTCCGAAGCAGCCAAAGAACATCCGGACCTTCCGGTTGTGGAGCGGCTGGCCCGCGATTCCTGGGGCAGGAAATACCTCTGGCCTGCACCGGCTCCCAAACCGCTACCTTGACGCCTTAAGGAGCTGGATTTTTACCGGCGTCCATCCCTTTTCTTCACGCTTTTGCTGCCATGCGTTCCGAAGCTTCCCGCGCCCGCCACTCCTCCAACATCGTCTTGAGCCAGGCGGCGTTGAAAAAGAACATCCGATTCATCCGCCAACGCGTTGGCGAACACCCCGTAATCTCTTCGGTGGTCAAAGCCAATGCCTATGGGCACGGCATCGACACCTTTGTGCCCATGGCCGAAAAGGCGGGCATCCACCATTTTTCAGTGGCTTCCGGACATGAAGCCGAAGAGGTCCTGGACGCATGCGCGCCGGAGTCACGGGTCATGATCATGGGCATCCTGTACGATCAGGATTTGCCCTGGGTGATTGACCACGGCGTGGAGTTTTACGTCTATGCGCTATCCACACTGGAGAAAGTGATCGCGGTGGCCCGCGAACGCGGCAAGCCGGCCCGGGTGCACCTGGAAGTGGAAACCGGTTGCAACCGGACGGGATTTTCTCCGGACGGCTTCGGGAAAGCGTTGACGCTGCTCAAAAGACACGGCAAGCAATTGGAGTTCGCCGGCCTGTGTACGCACATGGCCGGCGCGGAAAGCCTGTCCAACAATTTCAGGATTCAACGGCAAATGGAGCGTTTTGAGGAGTTCAAAAAGATCGTATCCAAACGCAAATTGAAACCGGAGCGTTTTCATGTGGGTTGCTCGGCGGCGGTGTTGGCGTATCCCGAATATTCCATGGATATGGTGCGAGTAGGCACCCTGCAATACGGCTTTTGGCCGGGGCCGGACATGCGCAACCTGTGGGAAATGAACCACCGCAAAACCAAAAAAGAATCGCCGCTGGCCCGCATCATGACCTGGAAAACAGACGTGATGGACCTCAAGGACGTGGCCAAAGACGAATTCATCGGTTACGGTACGGCCTACCAGGCCTATCAGGACATGCGCATTGCCGTCATGCCGCTGGGTTATTCCAACGGCTACCCCAGGGGGCTCAGCAATAAGGGACAGGTGCTGATCCGCGGACGCAAAGCCCCCATCGTGGGCCTGATCAATATGAACGTGTTCATGGTGGACGTGAGCCATATTCCCGATTGCGCCATCGGCGACGAGGTGGTACTCGTGGGCCGACAAGGCAAAAACTCGATTTCGGTGCGGTCCTTTTCCGAATTTGCCAACCAGCTGAACAACGAAATGATCAGCCGCCTGCCGACCGCTATTCCGCGCAAGGTGGCGCGCTAGGGCGCGAAGTCGCCGCTCGGCTGCCCTGCTGTGTAGCGGTCCCCCGTATATAATCGGTCAAACGAAATTTTAGCGCTGGACAAACGAAATTTTAATTCTGGCTCAGCTTGAAGCCTAATTAAGAAGGCCTCTATACCAGATTAAAATGCCACCAATGGCCATGCCCAG
>JAUIHG010000301.1 GCA_030432405.1 Bacteroidia bacterium
GGTCTTCTTGGCAGCGGGCTTGCGGGCCGTCGTCTTCTTTGCCGCCGTGGTCTTTTTGGCCGTGGTAGCCTTCTTGGCTGCTGCAGTTTTGGCTGCAGCAGTTTTACGCGTGGTCGGCTTTTTGGCGGCCGTGGACTTGGCGGCAGCGGTTTTGCGGGTCGTAGTCTTTTTCGCTGCGGTGGTTTTCCTGGCGGCAGCAGCCTTGGTGGCAGCGGGCTTTTTCGCGGCCGGCTTTTTTGCTGCGGTCGTCTTCTTGGCTGCCGTGGTCTTCTTGGCGGCCGCGGTGCGGGAACTGCTCGCGCGCTTGGTCGTGGACTTGGCGCTGCTTGCCTTGGTGGTCTTGGAAGTGGTCTTCCGGGTAGCCATGGTTCAGGATTTTGTAACAAGGACCCGCACCGGGACCTCATTGATGATCAACTCCATCGGGTCTGCCAACGTTTCGCGCATTTGGAAAACATCAGCCAGAATTTCCGAGCAAATATAGTTTTCGAATTGTACAAGCGCCTGTGTTCCATCCGCACCCTTTTCCACGTCAACGTGGATGCGGTCTGTCAACTCCAGGTTCATGTCTTTGCGGATGCGCTGGATGCGGTTCACAAACTCTCTTGCAAAACCTTCCGCTTGCAGCGCATCGGTCATCTCCATGTCCAGGGCAACCGTCAGCGGCCCTTCGTTGGCCACCAGATACCCCGGCATGTCGTCGGTGGTGATGTCCACCTCTTCCAGGGCAATACGCACGTTGCCATCAGGAAGTTGCAATGTGACATGGCCTTCGCGCTCCAGCGCGGCAATCTGTTCCTGATCAAAGGCCTGGATGGCCGCTGACGCCGCCTTCATCTGCTTGCCCAGTTTTCGGCCCAGGGCCTTGAAGTCGGGCTTGATGCGCTTGGTGAACACGCTGTCGTCGCGGACCATCTCCAGGTCCTTGACATTGACTTCGCTGAGCACCAATTCGCGAACGGCTTCCAGGCGCTTTGCCATGGCATCGTCCACCACCGGAACCAGCATGCGGCCCAGTGGTTGGCGCACCTTGACCTTGTGCGTTTTGCGCAAGGAAAGGACCAGGGAACTGAGGTCTTGAGCCAACGCCATGCGGTGCTCCAGTTCCGCATCGATGCGTTCGCCGGCAGGCGAAGGAAAATCCGAACCGTGTACCGACACGCTGGCCTTTCCGCCCTCAGCCACCGTCAGGTTGCGGTAGAGGAAATCGGCGTAGAAGGGTGCGATGGGTGCCATGAGTTGGGCCACGGTGACCAGGCATTCGCGCAGGGTCTGGTAGGCCGCAAGCTTGTCGGCGTTGTAGTCGCCTTTCCAGAAGCGGCGGCGGCAGAGGCGCACGTACCAGTTGCTCAGGTGGTCGACCACAAAGGTCTGGATCAGACGGCCGGCGCGGGTGGGTTCGTAGGCGCCGTACAAGGCGTCCACATCCCGGACCAGGCTGTTGAGCAGGGACAAAATCCAACGGTCGATTTCCGGCCTTTTGGCAAACGGCACTTCCGCGTCCGCGTTGCGGAACCCGTCCACGTTGGCGTAGAGCGCGTAGAACGCGTAGGTGTTGTGCAGGGTGCCAAAAAACTTGCGCCGCACCTGGTCGATGCCCGCCAGGTCAAAACGCAAATTGTCCCAGGGCTGCGCGTTGGTGATCATGTACCAGCGCGTGGCGTCGGCACCGTATTGCTCGAGGGTTTCAAAGGGGTCCACGGCATTGCCCAGACGTTTGGACATTTTGTTGCCGTCCTTGTCCAAAACCAATCCGTTGGACACCACATTCTTGTACGCGACCCCGTCCATGACCATCGTGGCAATGGCGTGCAGGGTAAAAAACCAGCCCCGCGTCTGGTCCACGCCTTCGGCGATGAAGTCGGCGGGAAAATTGGCTTTGAAGGTGTCCTGGTTTTCAAACGGATAGTGCCACTGCGCGTAGGGCATGGCGCCCGAATCAAACCACACGTCGATCAGGTCGGCTTCGCGCTGCATGGGTTTGCCTTGCGGCGAACGCAACACGATGCGGTCCACAAAAGGCCGGTGCGGATCGAAGTCTTCGGCCAGCGGCGCGTCCATGAAGCCGGCCTCCACGGCCTCATCCACGGCGGCGCGCAGCTCCTCGAAGGAACCAATGCAGCGCTCCTCTTCGCCGTCTTCCGTGCGCCAGATGGGTAGCGGCGTGCCCCAGAAACGCGAACGCGACAAGTTCCAGTCCACCAGGTTTTCGAGCCACTGGCCAAAGCGGCCTTCGCCGGTGGAGGCGGGCTTCCAATCGATGGTCTTGTTGAGCGCAATCATGCGCTCCTTGACGGCGGTGGATTTGATGAACCAGGAGTCGAGCGGGTAGTAAAGCACCGGCTTGTCGGTCCGCCAGCAATGCGGATAGCTGTGCTCGTATTTCTCGACCTTCCAGGCGCGGTTTTCTTTTTTGAGTTTCACGGCGATGTCCACGTCCACGGAAACGTAGTCGGGATCGTCTGTGTAGTCCTTGACGTAGCGGCCGGCAAACTCCCCGGCATCTGCGGTGAAACGGCCCTGGCGGTCCACGAGGGTCAGCGCGCCGAGGTTGTTTTCCGCCCCCACGCGCATGTCGTCCGCGCCAAAACTGGGCGCGAGGTGCACGATGCCGGTGCCGTCCTCGGTGCTGACAAAATCGCCGGCCACCACGCGGAAGGGATCGCCTTCCTCGGGTTGGGCAAAGGGCAGCAATTGTTCGTAACGGCGGCCCGCCAATTCAGCGCCTTTGGCGCGACGGACTTCGCGCCAGGCTTTGGCAGGGTCAACTGGAGCACCGTCCTTGTCGGTGGCGTCCGCGTGCATTGCGTCGGGGAAGTAGTTGGCCCGAA
>JAUIHG010000302.1 GCA_030432405.1 Bacteroidia bacterium
TTGCGCTCGGGATCAAAGACCACGATGTCGGCGTCCGTGCCCACCGCCAGCGTGCCTTTCCGGGGAAAGAGCCCGAAAATCTTGGCGGGGTTGGTGGCCACCAGGTCCACAAACTTGTGCAGGCTGATGCGGCCCTTGCGCACCCCTTCGGAAAACAGCAGTTCAAGGCGGTGCTCGATGGCGGGGTGGCCGTTCGGGATTTTGGAAAAATCGTCCTGGCCCATTTGCTTTTGCTTCCAGGAAAAGGGGCAATGGTCGGTGGCCACCACCTGGATCAGGCCCTGGTCGATGCCGGCCCACAGCGCATCCTGGTCTTTGGGCTCGCGCAGCGGAGGGCTCATCACCCACTTGGCCCCGTCTTCGCGCTGGTAGCGCGACGCGTCCAAAAGCAAATATTGAATGCAGGTTTCGGCAAAAACCTTCTGGTTGCGGTAGCCCGCGCGGCGTACCTGCTCCAGCGCGCCCTGGCAGGTCATGTGCACGATGTAGCCCGGCACACCCGTGTAATTGCACAGGTCCGCAAAACGCCCGGAGGCTTCTGCTTCGGTAACTTCCGGTTGGCTGAGGTAGTGGTACAGCGGACCGGTCTTGCCTTCGGCCAGGTGTTTGGCCACCAGGCCGTCGATCACGTCGCCGTTGGTGGCGTGCACGTTGATGATGCCGCCGTGTTTTTTGACCTCGAACATCAGTTCGGTCATCTGGCGGTCGTCAAGTTGCAAGGCGCCCTTGTAGGCCATGAAGACCTTGAAACTGGGCAGGCCCTGTTCCAGAATGAGCGGTCCAATTTCAGCCAGCGTGTCCGGGTTGACATCCGTAACCGCAATGTGGTAGCTGTAATCGCAGCAGGCTTTTCCTTCGCTTTTACCGCGCCAGGTATCCAGCGCATTGCCGATGGATTTGCCCTGGGTTTGCAGCACAAAATCGATCACCGTGGTGGTGCCACCGTGCAATGCTGCCGTCGTGCCGCTGGTATAATCGTCCGCGGACGAAGTCCCCATAAACGGCATGTCCAGGTGCACGTGCGGATCAATGCCCCCCGGCATCACCAACTTGCCCGATGCGTCGATGACGCGGTCCACGCCGTCTTCGGGCAAGCCCGCCCCGATGGCAAGGATGTGTTCGCCTTCGGTGAGCAAATCCGCTTGGTAGTCGCCGTCGGCCGTGACCACACGGCCGTTTTTGATCAGGATGGAGGGCATATCCGGTTGGATTTGGGGATACAGGGATTGGGGAAAGGGTAAAAATCGGGCTTATGGCGCGGTTGGAAACGCACGAAGGCCCCCGAACGGGAGCCTTCGCGGATTGTTTTGGTGTGGTGCAGGCTTATTCCACCACCAGACGGCCTTCCCGGCGCTCGCCGTTTTGGTCGAGCACGATGTGGTAGACGCCGGGCGCCCAGGTGCGCACGTCGAGTTGGGTTTCGGTGCTGAGCCGGTCGAGCACCACGCGCCCCAGGGCATCGTAGGCACGGACCCGGAAGGCACCGTTCCAAGCGCCCGGTTCAACCTGCACTAAGCTGGAGGCGGGGTTCGGCGACAGGGCCAGGGTCGGCACATCCGGGGTGCCGATGCCGGTGGCATCGCCCACATCCACCGTGCGGCATTGGCTCCAGGCGCAACCGTTGGCGTCGGTGGCCGTCATGCAGATCTCGTAGCTGCTGGCAGCGGCGTACTCGTGCGTGGTGTTCATGCCGGTGCCGGTATTGCCGTCGCCAAAGTCCCAGGCCACTGTACTGCCCGCCGGTGCATCGGCCGTCAGGTCCACGGTCAACGGGAAGGGCTGGGCCTCGGCAAAGTCCACCTGTTCGCCGTCGCGCACGGGCACGTCGATGGAGCGGTACACGTAGCCGGACTGCGGGTTGTAGAGGTCCACCGTCAGGATTTCTTCGCCTTCGGCGAAGCCGTCTTCAAACCCGGTGATGACCAAATCCACGCTGCTTTCCCCAGCGGGAATGATCACGTGGTCGGGCAGGGCGTCAAAGTCCGAAAAGTCGGCATCCCCGGCATAGGCCAGATCCAGGCGCAGGGGCTCGGCGGTAGCCGGTTCCCGGGTAAAGGTCACAGTGCCGCTGCCGCAGCCCTCGGTCACGGCCGTGCCTTCGCCGTCCGCGGCGAAGGCATCCGCCAAACGCAAACTGCCCAGGGCACCCGTGGCCAGGAAAACCCCGGAGTCAAAAATGTAATCCCCGGCATCGGCCACGGCCAGTTTCATGTGGTACACGCTGTCCGGGGCGACCGGGTAACGCGCCTGCAGCACGGAGGTGAGGCCGTCGTACTCCACGTAGATGTCCAACGAATCATAGGGCGCCGAGAAGCCATCGCCGTTGTAGACAAAATAGGCAGAGTTGGTGTCCTGATTCACGCTGTTGATGGCCACCACATCGCCGGTACCGGGGATGGTGGCGATGTTGACCTGGCCCGTGATGCCGTCGCCGGACAGGTAGAAAGCAAACACATCATTGAACGAGGAGCCGACAAATTCCAGGTACTCCTCGGATCCGAACACATAGTCGAGCTTCAGGGTGTCCGAAGCCACGGTCACGTCGAATTCCAGGATGCAGGCGTCGTGGGTGACATACGGTGCAATGGTGGCGTCCAGATCGGCATCCCCGGGCATGCCCTGGAAATAGGAGGTCCCGCTGCCGGTATTCGGGCCCACGGCATTGCCGATGCTTCCGCTGGTCAGCAGCACCCCGTCCGAGAGGCCCAGCGTAGTGCCCACGCCATTGAAAAAGCCCGAACCCGCAGCATCGCAAGTCCGCACCGCGTTTTCGACCACGATGCCCGGACCGGACAAGGCGTAGATCAGGTTGGTATCGG
>JAUIHG010000303.1 GCA_030432405.1 Bacteroidia bacterium
GGCTTGAGCAGATAGTCGGTAGCGTCCAGGTTGAAGCCTTCTAGAGCGTAGTTGTCGTAAGCCGTCGTGAAAATCACCTGGGGCCGGTGGGACAGGGCTTTGACAAAATCGATGCCGGTCAATTCCGGCATGTGGATGTCCAGGAACATGAGGTCCACCGGTGCGCCGCCCTGCAGGTAATCGTATGCCTCCAGGGCGTTGTTGCAGCGCTGGACCAGCTGGAGCTTGGGCAGACGCCGGATGTAGTTTTCCAGGATGTCGAGCGCCAGGGGCTCGTCATCTACAATCATGCAACGCATCATTCGCCCAATTGCAGTTTGAGGTGAACCGTATAGGTGTCGCGGCCTTCGGAAATGCGGAACACGTGGCGGTTTGGATACATCAGATCGAGGCGCCGCTTGACGTTCAAAAGCCCGATGCCGCCTTCGCGCGCCGCGCCGTGTTGCGAGGCCGTGGGATGGGTGTGCACCATTCCGTCTTGCGGGGTGTTCGCCGCAGGCGAAGGCGTTGTGGCGGCCTTGCAGTCAAGGGCAGGCGCAGCAGCAGGCGTTGGTGTTGATCCCGCATCCGTTGAGCGCACGGCCAACTCCGGATTCCAGGCTGTGGCCGCCGTGCCGGCGCTGACGGATGCCCCGGAAGTCCGCGGTGTTGCATTGGCCGGCACCACGTTGGCCTGACCCAGCGGCTGCCGGGCCTTGGCCCCTTCCTCGCGCTTGCTGTTGGCGATGGTAAAGCGCAGTTCCTTGTCCTGGACCACCAGGTCGATGCGCACCCAGGCCTTGCCGGTGGTCTTGTTCAGCCCGTGTTTGATGGCGTTTTCCAACAGCGGGGTGAACAGGAGCGGGGCGATGTTGCGGCGGTCGGTCTGGCCCTGCACATTGAGGATAATCTCGTTGCGGCCGCCCTGGCGGATCTCCTCCAGTTCGATGTAGTTGCGCAGGTAGGTGATCTCCTTGTTGAGGTGCACAAAGCGCTCGTTGCACTCGTAGAGCATGTAGCGCAAGATGGCCGACAGCTTGAGCACGATCTCCGGTGCCCGGTCGTCTTTGGTCAGGGCCAGGGCATAGAGGTTGTTGAGCGTGTTGAAGAGAAAATGCGGGTTGACCTGGCTTTTGAGAAAGTTCAGCTCGGTCTGCAACTGCTGGTTTTCCAGTTGCCGGTTAACCTGCTGCTGTTCCAGCGAATGCAGCAACAGCTTTGCCGAGCTGGTAATGAAGATCATGAAGGCCGCATTGAACACGGCCGGCACCAGGCCCAGGTTGTCGGCCATGATGGGATCGCCCACCTGGTCGAGCAGGTACATGACCTCGTAGACCGCCACGGCGCAGGCCAGGGTCAGCCCCACCACAATAGCCCCATACATCCAATAACGCGCCTGCCATAAAAAACGCGGAATGGCCCAGCGCAGATTGATGTAGATGAACACCGCATATGTAGCGCCGATGCAGCAGATTTTCAGCAATGCCTGCGCCAGGTCCATTTCCTCCCGCAGCACCGCTGTGAAAAAGCCCACGTACAGCGTCCAGAACAGGACGTGCAGCAGAATGCGGGTTTGGGGACGGCGGGTGAAAACCATGCGAACGGGACGGAATGCGGTGCTGCCGGATGGCGAGGGGAGCCATTAAAGGTAGCGGGGAGCGGATGAACCGACCCGGTTTCAGGCTTTTGCCTACCGTCGAACACGACCAATGCCGCGGGGTCTTCGACGAACGGCCGCATTCCTTCGACGAACGGTGTCCAGCCTCCGATGGAAGGGGATAAGTGCCTCTTTACCAGGCTTTTGGCTGTTCGTCGAAAAGACGGGCCTGTTGGTCCAAAAGAGTGGAATGGGCACAGACCCTGACCGATCCTTGTACCATCGACGGCGCAAACACCGGCACCCGCAAAGTAGCATCCGCCGCAAGCGCCTCAGCAACGCATCCACGAGACCCCCTTTAAAACACAGCCCGATGAACTTCCTGACGCACATCCTTTTCGCTTCCTGCATCTTGCTCAGCAACAGCCTGTCCGCCGGCGGCGGTGATGCCACAGCCAACGTCCCGGCTGCCTTCGCCGAAGGCGAAACGCCCCGCAGCGAATTGGCCGTGGAAACCTCGCGCGACGTGCTCACCCAGGCCCTGCGCAGCCATGTGGACTTCCCGCGTTTTGTGCAGCCCATGCCCGCCAGCCCTTTCCAGGCCGAGCCCATCCAGTTCCAGGTTGACACCGACAACCGCGTGAACCTCGTTCAGGTCAGCGGCAACGACCACCGCGTGGTCGACTACGTCAAAGAACACCTGCAGGGTAAGCAATTGACCGAAGAGCCCGTCCTCAGCGGCGTGACCTTCGCCACGACCCTGCGTTTTGTGCAGTAAGCTTCTGCGCCGCTGCACGCGCCCCCCATATTTATGGTGAGATGCGATCGCCCAGGGCTTCGGCCCTGGGTTTTTTTGTGCCCGCAAGCAGCCCGGTTCCGGGCCGCGCCGGACTGGACCGGCACGGTCTGCTGGCTTAACTTTCCCGCCGGCTGGCGGCGCAGCTGCCGCAAGCGCCTGGACCACGCCGTTGACCCATCCACACAAAAGCCCATGTCAAACCCTCCATCCCCCCTGCATCCGGGCGCCCGGGTGCGCCACAGCGCCTTTGGCGAAGGCACCGTCCTGGAAGCTTCGCCAGCCTTCGTCAAAACCTATTTTGACGACCTGGATAAGTCCAAGCAACTGCCGCGCAGCGGCGAATCCATGCCTGAAGGCCTTGAACTGTTGGAGGCCGGAGCAGAGCCCGAGGGCCTGCAGCCCGAGGAAATCGAGGATCTGGTCTGGCGGGTGATGGAGCGC
>JAUIHG010000304.1 GCA_030432405.1 Bacteroidia bacterium
AACACCGCCCAAAAGGTGGACCGGGCGGTGATCGTGGGCGGCGGCCTGATCGGCATCGAATTGGCCGAAATGCTGCACAGCCGCCACATTCCGGTGACCTTGTTGGTCCGGGAACCAAGCTATTGGTCCAACGTCTTGCCTGCCGGCGAAAGCGCTCTGGTGACCCGGCACATCCAAAACCATGGTTTTGACTTGCGCCTGAACACCGAACTGGAGCGCATCGAGGCCGGCCCGGATGGCCGTGCTGCAGCGGTACACACCACTGACGGAGAACGCATCGCCTGCCAGGTGGTGGGCCTCACGGCCGGCGTCTCCCCGAACATCGGTTTCCTAGAGGGGTCCTGCATTGCATGCGACCGGGGAATTCTGGTCAACCGCTACCTGGAGACCAACGTGGAAGGGGTTTTCGCCGCAGGCGATTGCGCGCAATTCCACGAGCCTCCACCAGGGCGCAAACCCATCGAGCAGATCTGGTATACGGGCCGCGAGCAAGGCCTGACCCTGGCGGCCACCCTGGCGGGCGAACGCACCGCGTACAGCCCCGGCCCCTGGTTCAACAGCGCCAAATTCATCAACATCGAGTGGCACAATTACGGCGATGTCCCGGCCCAACTGCCCGAGGGCCAGGACCACCTGTATTGGGAGGACCGCGACGCGGAGCGTTGCGTGCACCTGGTCTGGGATGCTGCCGACGGGCGCTTTTTGGGCATCAACAGCCTGGGCATCCGCTACCGGCACCTGGTTTTTGACCGCTTTTTGCGCGAAGGCGCGCACATTGAAACGGTGCTTTCGCGTTTGCGCACCGCCAATTTCGACCCGGAGTTTTACCGCGTTTGGGAACCGCAAATGCTGGCAGCCTACCGCGAAAAAACCGGACGGGAGGTCAAACCAAAAAGCAAAAAAGGCCTGCGGGCCGTCATGGAATTGCTGGGCCGCTGAGTTGGCGCATGTCAAACGGATCCAGACCGCACACATTGTATACCGAGCATTCCAAAACGCATCTGTTCATGCCCTCCCCCTACCCGTCCACCCAACAGCGCCCCAAGATCCTGGACCACCGACAGGCCGACAAAGCATCGGCACTGCGTCCGGACCGGCGCATGGGTTGGTTGCGGGCGCTGGGCCTGGTGGTGTTTTTGGGCGCGCTGGGTTATGCGTTGTTCATGGCCCTGGCTGGCCCCTACCGCATAGACCAAACCCAGGCGAAGGACCTTTTTGGATCGCGGGCGGACCTGGTGGCCGAAACGGCTCCGGAGTTTTTCGGGAGGACCTATGCCAGCAAACCCGCCTTTCTGGCCGCCCTTCGGGACCTCTCCGAGCGCAGCGCCGAGGGCGCGCGCGAACGCTTCGGATTCAGCGCCGCTGACGTGGAGGCCATCGTGGAGCGCAACGCCGGCGGGGCTTTTGACCTGGAGGCCACGGCGGAGGCGTTCGCCGAAGGCGGCTCGGAAGAAAAGGCGCAACTGGTCCGGGGCTGGCTGGGCTGGTACGACGGCAAAACCTTCAGTGCGGAGGAACTGCGGCCGCAGATGCAGGCCAAGGCGGAAGAAATCAACAAAGGCATTGCCGGGCTGGACCTGTCGGCGGAAGCCGCTTTTCGGCTGGTTCGCGCCGGTGCACGCGGCCTGCCGGCCTCCCAACCCTGGCTGGCCTTTTTTCTCGTTTTTGGGCTGGCTGCACTCGGCGCTTTGCTCCACATGTTGCCCAAACTGTCCGAACACCCGGGCATCAAAAACGACCACATCCAGTTTGACCGGCTCAACAGCCGGGGCTGGATGGGCATCGCGCTCGGTGCGTTGTTGATCGGCTTTTATGTGGCGCTGTATTGGTTCCCGGCCTGGATTGCCGATTGGTCGCTGACCCTTGATCCATTGGCGCAAGCCCTGAGCGGCGGCGATGCCAACCGCTGGTTTGTGTACGGTTGGCTCTACACCTTTGCCGTGGTGGTGATGGGCATCCGCTACGCCATCAAATACCGGCACAACCGCTACCAACTGTTGCGCACCGGTTCGGTGACCTTCTTTCAAATTGGTTTTGCCTTTTTGCTGGCCAATATCCTGGCCAAACTCAACCTGCCGTCGCGGGATTTGAAAAACATCTGGCCACTGGATTACAGCTTCTTCACGGAAAGCTCCATGGACGGCATGCTCCACGCCGAAACGCTGCCGGGCATTGCCAAGGCCATGTTTGTCCTGGGCGTAGGCTTGATTGTGCTGGGCGTGCCGGTATTGACTTATTTCTACGGCAAGCGTTGGTACTGTTCCTGGGTCTGCGGTTGTGGGGGTCTGGCCGAGACCGCGGGGGACCCCTTCCGCCACCTCTCCGACAAATCCCTACGCGCCTGGCAGATTGAACGCTGGCTCATTCACGGCGTACTTGTCTTTGCCGTTGTGATGACCGTTGGCGTAGTGTACAGCTACATCACGGAAGCCGGCACCCTGCTGGGCGTATCCACCGGCAGCGTCAAACAAGTGTACGGCTTTGCCATCGGCTCGGTGTTCGCCGGTGTCGTAGGCACCGGCTTTTACCCCCTGATGGGCAACCGGGTATGGTGCCGTTTTGGCTGTCCCCTGGCCGCTTATCTGGGCATTGTGCAGCGCTTCAAAAGCCGTTTCCGCATCACCACCAACGGGGGCCAATGCATCAGCTGCGGCAATTGCAGCACCTACTGCGAGCAGGGCATCGACGTGCGCTGGTATGCCCAGCGCGGCCAGAACATCGTCCGGGCCTCCTGTGTGGGCTGCGGGGTTTGCTCGGCAGTCTGCCCGCGCGGGGTGCTGAGCTTGGAAAACGGCCCGGATAAGGACCGCACCGC